>NZ_CALLXM010000173.1 GCF_937875265.1 uncultured Acetobacter sp.
CATAAAACCCCAATGACCATGGGCTATTTTACCCGTGCAGAAATTCCATATTATTATGCATTGGCAGACGCATTTACAATTTGTGACTCTTATCATGCGTCGATCTTTGGACCGACCAACCCGAACCGGCTGTATTTTTTCAGCGGCACAAACGGACTGGCTGTCGGGAATGATGGCAAACAGACCATAGAAAATGTAGATGACGGAAACTGGTCAGCCGACATGGCGCATGACCGTGCTGATTTTAAGCCTTTCAACTGGACCACATATCCCGAGAAGCTTCAGGACGCCGGTGTATCCTGGAAAGTTTATCAGGAATACGACAATTTTGGTGATAACCCTCTGGCCTCATTTTCGGCTTTTCGCAATGTCGATAAAGGGTCATGGGCGTATCGGAATGCCCGTGCCATTGTTGAGGGTTCAGGCCCGGAAAAAATGCAGGAGACTGAGGGGCGTTATCTGATCTCCGCCTTTGAGCGCGATGTTGCGCAGGGCACGCTGCCTCAGGTTTCATGGATTGTCCCGCCAACGGCCCTGAGCGAGCACCCCAATGCACCGCCGGGTTATGGTGAGTATCTGATTTCCCAATTGATGGACGTGTTCGTCCGGCATCCGGACGTCTGGTCCAAAACGGTCTTTATTCTCAACTATGATGAAAATGACGGCTTTTTTGATCATATGCCGCCGCCAGTTCCGGCACTTGATGCACAGCAGGGGGCCTGCATGGTTTCAACGGATGGGGAAAGCTATAAGGGCGTTCCTGTTGGGCTGGGGCCGCGTGTTCCTGCTCTGGTCATCTCGCCCTGGACCAAGGGCGGCTGGGTGAACTCACAGGTTTTCGACCACACATCCGTTCTGCGCTTTCTGGAAGCCCGCTTTGGGGTGACGTGCCCCAACATTACCCCGTGGCGGCGGAGCGTGTGCGGTGACATGACGTCAATTTTCGATTTTGCACAGACTGACCGCACATGGGAGGCCGCTCTGCCTCGCACTGATACGTACCTGGCAGACACTCGCAAATCTTGCGCCTTGCCCAAACCGGTTGTGCCTGCCCGGCAGGTTATGCCGAAACAGGAAGCCGGCCAGCGGCCTGCTCGTGCTCTTCCTTATGTGCTGCATGCCAACATTCTGGAAAATGGTGCCCTGCATCTGGCTAATGAGGGCACGCAGGGGGCTGTGCTGCGTATTCGAGATGGAAATACGGCCCGCCATTATACTCTTGGCGCAGGCCAGAACATGTCCGTGCATCAGGAGGGTCAGGCTGGCCAGCCGCTTACAGTGCAGGGGCCTAACGGGTTTTTCCGGGCCTTCCACGGTAAAACCCTGCCGGAATGCGTCCTGCGGTATGACCCGGAGCAGAGCAGCGTTCTTCTTTCTCTGCATAATCAGGGGAAGGCTGCCCGGATGCTCCGCATTGAGGACGGCTACAGCCACACAAGCCATACGGTAACACTGCCCCCGGGGGCCACAACGCAAACATCTTGGGCGCTTGCGTCATCCGATAACTGGTATGACCTGAAAGTGTATGATGCCCATAACGGCACCATCCTCACGCAGATGGCTGGTCATATGGAAACCGGGAAACCGAGCCGCACAGACCCTCATATGGGGCGTTGAACTGCACCGCTAGCGCTGAAACTTGCCCCGCTGCCTCGCAAGTAACACGCGGGCCAGCGGGGCGCAGATGACTTTAGTCAATCACAACCGTGGCTTCGTCCGTCAGGGAACGGAAGAGGAAGCTTTCCTGTAAATACAGCTCCACGGATGTTGCCGTATGGCTCAGGTAGCCAATGGAAAAATCCTGCCCGATATCAAGCGTCAGATCTCCGCCACGCATGGAGACAAGGAAAGCCCCCTCAATGGCCGGAGCCCAGACAAGCTTGCCGTCAATCATGCTTTCAATGTGCTTGATGATCGGATACCCGTCATCCCCACCACCGCTGACAGCCTGATACGCCTGAGCCCCCAGAACCAGTGAATACGGACCGTTCACACCTGCAAGGCGCAGGGTGTTCAGTGCATCAGCCACAACATTCGGATAGTTCTTGGCAGATGTAGGAAGTTTCAGCCGTGTGTTGGATGAACTGCGGCGGATACCGGGCATGCCTGCGGCGTCGTAGCCGTCAAAAATGGCTCGATCTTCAAAGAATGCAATTTTCTTTGCGGCATTCTTGACGGGCTGCCAGTCTGAATCCAGAGAGCCACGCTCTACGGCATCAATTTCCTCGCGTGACAGCGTGAACGGAACGCGGAGTTCAACCAGCGGCAGGACTTCACGCTTCACAGCGTGAATGCCACCATCAGGCGTGGTGAGTGCTGCTGCGCGCCCCGTGCCAACGCCCGAAAAAGCGATGCCTTTGGGCTCAGACGTATCAACCACCCGGCGGCCCGCCAGATGGCGACGGATGGTGCGGGCGGCTTCTTCTTCAATTTCGGCCCAGGCCGCACTGGAGACAGGGGCCAGATGTTTGTGCAGATTGTTCATCTCACGAGATCCTTACTTTAATGAGCCAATTCCAAGAGACCCGTCATGTGGTGCTGTGGTGGGCTGTGTGTCGGCCGGAACCGGGGTGGCTGGTGCGGAGGTTCCGGCGGCCATATCTGGAGCATCGTCGAGAAAGTCAGACGTGGGGATAAAAAACAAAGCCCCGGTTACGGCTGTGCTAACATCCAGAAGCCTGTCGTAGTTTCCAGCTGGTTTGCCAACAAACATGTTTTGCAGCATTTGTTCTGTGCGGGCAGGGGAGCAGGAGTAGCCGATAAAATACGTGCCAAACTCCCCTTTGCCCACCTCGCCAAACGGCATGTTATCGCGCACAATCTGAAGTTGCTGGCCGTTTTCTTCAATGTTGGTCAGCACATTATGCGCGTAGCTGGGTTTGGCGGACTCTTGCAGTTCAATATCCGAGACCTTCTTGCGGCCAATGATATGTTCCTGAACTTCGGTCGGGATGCCGTCCCATTTTTTCAGGTTATGCAGGTATTTCTGCACAATGACATAACTGCCGCCTGCAAAGGCAGGGTCTTCATCCCCAATCAGGGTGGCCACCTGTGCTGCCTGTCCGTCCGGGTTTTCTGTGCCGTCTACAAAGCCGAGCAGATCACGGGAATCGAAATACTTGAACCCGTGCACCTCATCAATCACCACCCCGGCCCCTTCCAGGCGGGAGACAATGGCTGCGGCCAGTTCAAAGCACAGATCCATGCGGGTGGCGCGGATATGGAACAGCAGATCACCCGGGGTTGAGGGCGCGTGATGCACCCCGTTGATTTCCTGAAACGGGTGAAGTTCCTTGGGGCGAGGCTGGCCAAACAGGCGGTCCCATGCGTGGGAGCCAATGCCTGTAATGCAGCTTAGCCTGCCATCGGGGATGCGGAACCCCACACCGCGCACGAGGGAAGACAAATCTCCCATCAGGTCCAGCACCTGTGGATTGACTGACACATCCTCGTTTAGCGTCAGGACAAGAAAAACTGCCGCCTGAGTCAGTTTTGTATCAACGGGCTGCGGTGTGACCAATGGACTGAAACCTTCCTGCATCGAGGGCCTGCCTCAAAGCAGGTGGGCTCAGCATAGGCAAAAGGCTTCGTCTGGCAAGAGATCGGGGTGGAGAAAGCAGGGGATGAGGGGCAAATACAAGCCCCTTATAAATCAGACTGATGAGGCCATAAATCTAACGGTTTGCAGCACTTCATAGCTGTGCCCATTGCCGCAAAAGATTGTGATAGGTGGCGGTCAGCCCCAGCACAGCCGGGTGATCATCAGCCAGGAGTTTGCGGGTTTCCATAATGGACGTGTCAAACTGGTAGAGCAGGGTGCGTTGCGTATCATCCGGCACCATGGACTGGGACCAAAAGAATGAGGCCCAGCGCGAACCCCGCGTGACGGGGGTGACACTATGCAGGCTGGTGGCTGGGTAGAGCACCATATCCCCTGCGGGGAAGCGGATGGTCTGCACACCAAACGTGTCCTGAATCATTAGTTCCCCGCCATCATACTCGTCCATATCGCTTAGAAACAGCGTGGAAGAGACATCCGTGCGCATGCGAAAGCCGGTGCCCGGCAAGGGGCGGATGGCATTGTCCACATGGGCGTGGAACCGCATGCCCTCATCATAACGATTGAACAGGGGCGGAAAAACGCGAAGGGGGAGGGCGGCACTGTTGAAAATAGGGTTACGGCCAAGGGCGCGCAAAATCAGGTCCCCCAGTTCACGCCCTTCTGTGCTGTCTTGCGGGATCTGAAGGTTGAACTTCGCCTTGGCGGACTGATCTCCCGCCGTCACTTTGCCATCCACCCATTCGGATTTCTCCAGTGTCGTGCGGCAATAAGACACTTCTTCTGGGGTCAGAACCTTGGGGATGTGAACAAGCATGAGGGCGGTGTCCGTTCAGGAAGGGTGTTTGTTGCCGTGGTGATGCTCATCACCGCCGCCGTGTTGCGGCAGAAGGCTGAGCAGAAGGGTGGACGCCTGCTGGCCGCTGGCTGCGGCAAGGGTGTCCAGCGTGTCCGCAGGGGAATGGACCGGGTAGCCCGCATGGGTCAGGCGTTCGGCCAGTGCGTCTGGTGAAGTGTGCAGCAGGGGGGCGAGGTCGGTTAGAGGGGCCTGCGTCAGAACGGGGATGAACCGCATGGCCGGATTGCCGCCTCTGTGCCCGGATGTCAGCATAAATGCCCCTGCGGCCACAAAGGAGAGGAGGCAGGCCAGCAGCATGGATTTATTACGGAAATACAGCAAAAACTGAGGCCAGTTGCGCCAGAGATGCAAAAAGAACGGCACCAGAAGCACCATGCTCAGCCAGATATGCATGGAATGAAACCAGCCGGACTGCCAATGGAAAAACAGCGCCGTGCCGGAAATGGCGGAGACAAGAAAAAGACCCGTGATCAGCGGGGTGGAATATTTCTTAATGACCAGATTCATGGAAGGCATCATCCTGTCAGGGCGTATACGCGGTGAGGGGTGAACGGGTTTGCAAAGAGGCAGGCGCGTCGCGCAGGCTCCGGCGGGCATACTCAGCTATAGCGCGCAGGCGAGGGTCTGTCTGATCATGCAGCAGGGTTTCAAGAGCCTTGAAGATATCACTGAACCCCTCTTCCAGAGCGCGTGAGAGCCATTTTAAGGCGGCTTCCATGTGCCCGGAAGATAAATCATACCGCGCAAGGTTGAGGTAACCCCAGCAGTCACCACACTGTGCGGCGGCAAGAAAGAAGTCATGCGCCTTTGCCGGTTCAAGCTCCGGTATCATGCCGCTTTCAGCAATCAGCCCCAGCATGTTGAAGGCTTTGGAAACTCCGTTCTGTGCAGCTGAGACATAAAGCTCGTAAGCCTTTTTGACATTCATGGGCACACCCTCACCAGCCATATACAGGTCCGCAAGATTGAACATGGCCCAGCCCTCCCCACAGGCTGCGGCCTGTGCAAAATAGGCACTTGCCGCAGCTGGGTTACGTGAGATGCCCCAGCCGCGCTCATAAGCGCGGCCCAGCATGTTCAGGGCACGTGGATCTCCTGAGCGGGACGCGACCTCAAACATACTGAACGCTTCGGCTGGTTTTCCCTTATCGAGATAGATCTGCCCTAAAAGAAGCTGCACAGTAACCGGGGATAACGGTGCGGCTGGGGAAGACGACGTGTCCTCCTCCCTTTCACGTTCAGGCAGAAGCAGTGGCATGGGGGTGGGTTTCAAGAACTCTGTGTCTTTCAAAGCTCAGAAGGTCACACCAACGTTGCCAATGAAGTAACGTCCTGATGCCGGAACCACACGGGAGCCGGAGAACGAGGAAGAATAGTTCAGGCGGTTGGTAAGGTTGTTGGCGTTGAAGGACACACGGTAATGCTTCAAATCCCATGACAGCATGCCATTCAGCACAAAATTATGCGGAATGCGGGCTGTGTTTGTCGTGTCCGGACCGGCCCAGTAAGCAGAAGAATACTGTACACCACCACCAATTTTCAGAGCGCCCCATTTGGGGTTCAGGATCAGGCGAGAGAGGTCATAGGAACTCCATACGGACATGGAGTTATGCGGAACCTGCGGAGCCGTCTTGCCATTATCCCCGGAGGTGCTGTGGGTGACGACCCCATCCATGTAGGAATAGGAGGCAAAAATCTGCCAGTCTTTTGTAATCTTGCCGGTGGCACTCAGCTCCACACCGCGAATGCGGCGGCCACTGCCAGAATCCGCAAAACCGGTTTCCATGTCACCATTCACGTCATAATAGCGCGAGTTGTTTTCGCTAATCTGGAAGAGTGCGACCGTGGTACCTAGGCGTTTGTTGAAGAAGTCAGACTTGTTGCCCACTTCGAACAGGTCACTCCGCTGCGGTGCAAGGTTTACACCATTCTGCGGAACGTCCCCGGCTTGCGGTTTGATGGTCACCAGTGAGGAAACGTCGGTGCCCACAGGCTTATAAGACCGGGCGAACGTGAAGTAGAAGGATGTGTTTTTAAGGGGCGAATACATGATGCTGGCTGAAGGGCTCCAGCGATCAGACTTCTGCTCTGCACGTCCCTGCGTCTGCGTGGAGCGTGTATAATAGGAACTGCTGAAGGAATCCCAGCGCCCGGTGCCAAACAGGGAGAGCTGTTTGGTCAGCTGAATGCGGTCTGAAAAGAACAGGCCCAGATCTCGGGCGTTGGCATTGCCATACCCGGAATCCGGAAAGCTGACAGACGTGTTTGGGTAGTTGTATTGTGGGTTGATAATGGTCTGAGTGTTGGAGCGGTTGGTAAAGCTGCCCGGCCAGCGGGAATCACTGGCATAATTGATATCAACACCTGTCTTGATATCGTGGTGCATGAACCAGGTCTTGAACTGTGACCGTGCCATAAGGATATTTTGTACACCCCAGCCTTCCTGACGATACGCAGCACCACCGCCTGCGCCGTAAGGCAGGGCGTAGTTTTCTCCAGAAAGAATGGCCGCAGCACACGCGCCAGAGCAAGCCGCCGGGTTTGTGGCTGTGTAATCACGGTCATACATGCTGAGCCGTGTATCGTTCGTGATCGTAAGCCAGCGGGACACCTGAGATTTCAGGGCAGAGGTCAGGGTGTGAATGTTGGAGCGGTCAAAGTCGAAATTGCGCGTATAGCTGGTGTTGCGGGATACCCCATATTCCGTAATAGGGCGGTAAATGCCATTTACCTGAATCATGCTGACACCGTAATCCGGTTTGCTGTCGCTGTTCAGCCACTGCCACGTCAGATGCCAGGAGGTTTTGCTGCGCAGGCCCACACCAAAATCAACAGCCGCGCCGTAGCGGTTGGAGGTGATGTTGTCACGGCCAACCACATCCTGCTTGTTGAACATGCCGTTCACGCGAATGGCCATGTCATCATTGATCTGGTAGTTGATGTCCCCAACACCCCGGAAAAGGGGACCACTCCCGAAAGACTGATCGTAGTTAAACGAGTTTCCAAGGTGCGCGTGCTTCTGGGTCTGGTTGATGACGCCACCAACATTCCCTGCACCAAAATACTCGCCCGATGGGCCCTTGATAACTTCCACGCTGTCGGTGTTGAAAACATCGCGGGTATAGGTCCCAAAATCGCGCAGGCCGTCTGTATAGATGTCTTGCCGGGCCTGAAGGCCACGAATGCGAAACTGGTCCCCGTTCAGGCCACCAGCGCCCTCACCGGTTGAAAGCGTGATGCCGGGCACGTTGCTCAGCGCCTGATCCAGCGTGAACGCCCGCTGCTGCTTCATAAGTTCCTGCGGAACAACGGTAATGGTCTGCGGCGTATCCCGTACAGAGCCGGGCATACGGGAAATATTGAGAGTTTGACTATTGGTATTTCCAGCGCGGTAGGACTCTGCCTCAGCATCAGTATGTCCTCCCACGCGTACTGCTGGCAGCTTGATGGTGGTGTCAGATGCAGCGGGCTGAAGGGGCGGCGTGGTTTCGTCTGCGTGGGCGGTTTCTGTAGCGCCCAGCCCGACAGAAACACCTAAAGCCATAGCCAGCTGTAGGCCGATACCCTGTGAAGGAGGGAGGGGCAACTCTGTGCGACTCATGCGTCGTGCTCCTGATGAACCATGCTGCCGGTTCTTATGGTGGAAGAATGAATACGGGCATCTGATATGAGGTCAGCTCGAAAGATGCAAATGATTATCAATACGAAAAACGGTGTTTGACCGATCTGTGACACGACAGACACAGGAGGGGAGGGATATAAAAACAGTCGAAATTTGAAGGGGAAATAAAAATATACTATATTTCAATAAGTTATATATCATTCTTAGAATGAAAGTTTGTGCCGTTAGGGATGCAGGATTACTGGCCTGAAACGTAAGGGTGCATGATTTTCTTTATTGATAGTGATTCTCACTTGCATGAAATTAGGGCTCTTGTTATCGCTGGTCTCTTCTCCCTGCAGGAAGAGGTTCGGCTGTTCCAGTCTTTTCCTGTGTGACCTCCCGCCTGATACCGTTGTAAACGCGCAGGATTTTTTATGCCCTCCTCACCCATTTCCGTCGTGAATGCTGTCTCTCTTTCTCCATGGGAGATGTTTTTGAACGCAGGCCCGGTTGTGCGCTGTGTGATGATGCTTCTGGCGTTTGCCAGCCTCGTGACATGGACCATCCTGATTGCAAAATCTGTGGAAATTGTTCGTGTGCGGCGTGCTCTTTCACAGGCTGAAAACAAACTGGAACATGCGGAAACGCTGGAAAGTGGGGAGGCCCTGACGCAGGAGTGCCGTATTGCCAAAACCCTTGTTGTCGCGGCGGAAACGGAGCGAATGAGGTCTGTGGATATTCCCGATGATGAGGAAGGATTGAAAGAGCGTATTGTGCTGCACCTGGAGCGGCTGGAGGCCGCTGAAGGCCGCCGCCTGATGCGCGGCACCGGGCTGCTGGCCACCATTGGCGCGACCTCTCCGTTTATCGGGCTGTTTGGTACGGTGTGGGGCATTATGTCCTCCTTCACCGGGATTGCCGCAGCAAAGGCCACCAGTCTGGCCGTTGTGGCGCCCGGCATTGCGGAAGCACTTCTGGCTACGGCTCTTGGGCTGATTGCAGCCATTCCTGCTGTTATTATTTACAACCATCTGGCGCGTCAGTCTGCCAGTTGCCGTGCGCAGGTGGCGGATATTACCTCGCTTATTATGCGTCTGGTCTCGCGGGATCTGGGCCGGATGAAGGCACAGCGGGCGCGTGGCAAAGTGGTGCGCTTTGGGCAACGTGACCTGCGTGACCAGCAGGCCGTGGCGGAATAGGAGGCATTTATGGCCATTCGTATTCGGCATGCGGACGAGACGGTGCAGGAAGCGCACGAAATCAATGTCACACCGTTTATTGATGTCATGTTGGTGCTGCTGGTCATTTTCATGGTCACAGCCCCGCTGACGACGGTGAATGTGCCGGTTGATCTGCCATCCTCAACAGAAAAACCAGCCCCCCGCCCGGATGACCCGGTGTTCCTGACCGTTAAAGCGGATCACGGCCTTGCAGTGGGGGAAGATAACGTGGCGACTGACGCCCTGCCGTCCGCCCTGGCTGCCGTGACGAAAGGGAATAAAGACCAGCGTATTTTCCTGCGTGCTGACAAGACGGTGGATTACGGCACCCTGATGAGCGTTATGGATAAGCTCCGGGCCGCCGGGTATCTGAAAGTGGCGCTGGTCAACCTGCAAGGGCAGGAGGAAGGAGCCGAGGCTGGAGCGGCTCCATGAGCGCCACGTCCGGTGCTTTTGCCGCATGGCGTGCCGAGCAGATGCGCGCGGCGCAGAAGGAAGAGTGGCGCCGGTGGGGTGTGTCTCTGCTGGTTGTGCTGGCTATGGCTGGCGGCGTGGCAAGCGCTGTTCTGCGTCTTCCTGCTGCGGAGGTGCCCGTATCCGAGCCGCCACCTGCCGCGATTGCTATTGATCTGGCCCCCGAGCCCGTTTCCACGCCTACCCCGGTAACAGATGTTCCGCCCGGACCACAGCAGACCCTTTCCGCCCCTGACCCGGCTCCGGAAGAACCGCCCAAGGTTGCCGCCCCGCCGTCTCCCGCGCTCAATCCGCCCGTGCCGGTGCCCAGGCCGGAAAAGCTGCGCAAGGTTGTGAAAAAGTCTAAACCGGTTCCGGTGCTTAAAAAGCCGATCCCGGAAAAAACACCCCCGGCAGACCAGACAACGGCGCCTCCTGCGGCGGAGGCTCCCTCAGCTTTGAGCCAGGCAGCCCCTGCGCCGGGTGCGTCTTCGTCTCACGCATCGCAAAGCCCGGCAACATGGCAGGGAACACTTCTGGCCCGGCTGGAGCGGTATAAACGCTACCCGGCGGATGCTATGTCTGACCATCAGGAAGGCGTGCCCATGCTGCATTTTTCCATGGACCGGCGGGGGCATGTGTTATCTGCCCGTATTCAGCGTGGGTCTGGCCATACCTTGCTGGATCAGGAAGCACTGGCACTGGTGCGGCGTGCGGAGCCACTCCCTGTGCCGCCGGAGAGCGTGCCGGGTGACCCGGTGGTGCTGACCGTGCCGATTGAGTTCTATATTGAGGCAGGAAACCACTAAGGACAAAATGCCAGATCACGCGTTTAAATGTGCATCATGCGTGACAAGAGGATTCCTTCTCAGGGGAAGTGGCTGTAAAAGCACCTTTTAACCTCGGCTTTTTGTCGCGCAACTGAGTGATGTGTTCCTATGTCAGCATCGTCTTTTCCGGTACGCCGTCGTACGCAGGCTGACCGTAGTACTGCGACACGGACAAAAATCATTCACGCGACAGTCACCCTGCTCCAAAATCAGGGATATGCGGCCACTACCATCCAGCGCATTGCAAAAGCTGCCGGGGTGAGTCTGGGGGCCTTGCAGCATCATTATCCGACCAAAGCCCAGATTATGGCTATGGTGCTACGGCATTATGCCCTCAAGCGTGCCCGCCTTTATCGTCCTGCCTTGCAGCGGAAAACTCCGCCGGAGCAGCGTGTGGATGCCATGCTGGATGCTATGTGGACCCTCGTGACAGAAGGCCCGGATTTTATTGCCACTGTGGAAATTGAGCTGGCCCGGCGGAGTGACCCGGAACTGGCTGCCGTAACGGAGCCTGTACTGGCCCGTATTGATCAGTTCATGACAGGCTGGCTTTCCGGCAGGCAGCAGGAGATGCCGGTTGAAAAATTTGTGACACTGCGTCTCCTCAACTCCACATTTCTGCGAGGCATAGCGGTCGAGATTGCGCGTGGAACGCCCCTGAATGAACTGGCAGAGGCGTATCAGGTCTGGCGCGTTTTTTCCCGAGCAGAGCTTATGAAAATAGTCGGCATGAACGCCTGAAGGCCAGGAGCCCTGCGGCTGGTCTGAAATTGTTTCTGTTTAAGAATAAATTATCTTGACGACTCATAAACAAGTAGGATGTATTGTTTGTTATAGAAGCTTCTGGGGTCGCTTTCCTGCGGGAAGGACGCTCTGAATGCCAGAAAGGGTGTAGGACGTGACGATGCCATCTTTGAGTGCTCATCAGGTTTCCGGGCAGGAAATTGCCGAACGTGTGAGAAAGGTTCGGGCAAAAATGGAGAAGGCAGGGTTCTCTGCTTACATCTCGTTCAACCCGGATAATATTTATTACCTGACGAACTTCGCGAATTTTGTTCACGAGCGGCCTTTTGTTCTGGTCATCACGCCGTCAGACGTCACCTTTATTATCCCGCGTCTGGAACGCGCACATGTTGAACGCCATAAGGTGGGAGACCTGACGCTGCTTGAGTATGCGGAGTTTCCTGCACCTACTGGCGCGCAGTGGTCTGACCGCCTCAGAGATGTGCTGCCTGCACAGGGCACTATCGGGATTGAGGGCGCATGCCCGGCCTATCTGAGTGCCATGGTCAGCACGCCAACTCAGGTTCTGAACATTATTGATGCCGTGCGGGAAATTAAGTCGGAGCACGAAATTGCCCGTATTGCCTGGACGAGTGACGTCATGACCAAGGCTCTGGCCATGATGCTGGGGGCCGTGAAACGCGGAACCATGGTAGCGCATGCCATTGCGGACGTTACGCCGTATTTTTACCAGCGCTGCCTGACGGAAGCCCCGCAGTATAACGTAATGTCTACGCATGCAGCCGGGCTGATCCAGCCGCCGGCCTACACGGATGACCCGCATAATTTTTCCTGTCTGACTGCACCGTGTGAACCGGGAGGCCCGTTCCTCGGGCTGGTGGCCGGTAAGATTAATGGCTATGGCGCGGAAATTGAACGCACCTTCTTTCTGGAACATATTCCAGAAGAGGCCCGTAAGCCGTTCGATACGATGATGGCAATGCGCCATAAAGCCTATTCCATGCTAAAACCCGGTGCAATTGGTTGTGAAATTGATGTAGCATGTCAGGAGATTGCGCATAGAGCAGGGTATGAAACCCCGCTGCACCGCACCGGACACAGCTTTGGTGTGACCAGCCATGAAGCTCCGTTTCTGGCCATTGGTGAAGCGAACATCATTCAGCCAGGCATGCTTTTCAGTATTGAACCGGGCATTTACATTAGCGGTAAAAGCGGTTTCCGTCACTCTGACACGGTGCTCGTTACGGAAACGGGTTATGAAATTCTGACATGCTATCCGGATGAGAAGGAAGAACTGACTCTCTCCTGAATCAGAGAGCGATGAGGGCTGTCGGACTATATCAGGCGGCCGTCACTCTCTATGCAAGGCAGTTCATGCGGGAAAACCCTGAAAACACTGGTTAAACTAACCTTCATATTGTTCCGTTAAAATAACGATAAATCTGTATTTCATTTCACTCATAATTATCCCTCAAAAACGACAATGAAGGTGCGTCAGCCTAAAGCGATGCCGTTGCCCGAAACCCAATGAGAGAAACTGCGGAGGTTTAAAATGTTACGATACAAAAACACTCTCCTGCTTTGCACGAGTGCGCTGGTGCTCTCCATGATGGCGGATGTGAAAAATGCACTGGCTGCATCGCCTGCGTCTCGCGTTGTTCCACCTCACGGCATAAACGCACAGCATAGGCATGCTGCGCCTGCCACAGTTCGTAGCAAAAAACGTGCTGTTTACGGTCAGTCTGAAGAACTAACAGTCAGTCGCGCTCGTAATGCGTTCGGGCAAGGGGCAATGCAACACAGAGGTGTTTCCGTTACGCATATTGATGCCACAACACTGGCCCGGCATCAGGTTACAGACGTAAAGGGCCTGATGAATCTGGCCCCGGATCTGACTGTGCAACCGCAGGGCAGTGGCTCAAGTGTTAACTTCACATTGCGTGGTGTCGGGCTGAACGATTTTACGTCCAACAATACGCCTTCAGTCATGACCTATGTGGATGGTGTCGGGCTCCCCATTGGTTATATGGCCGGGGCGGCTCTATTTGATCTGGCAAGTGTGGATGTCAGCACGGGACCGTCCGGCTTTACACATGGGCAGACGGTCACTGCCGGTGAGATTAACCTGAAAACGGCTGACCCGACAAAGACTCTGCATTACGGGGCATCAGAAGATATCGCGACGTATAATCGCAGTATCACAAACCTTTATGTTTCCGGCCCGCTCACGTCCAACCTGCAATATCGAATTGCGGGTTATACTCAGCAGGGTGGTGGATTTCAGAAAAATATCGATACCGGAAAAACGCTTGGAAATGCCAATAAAGGGGGAATTCGTGCCAAGGTTGCCTGGCAGCCGGATGAGAAGACGGATGTTGTTTTCAGTGGCAACTGGTCTCAGGATAACTCACAGGCCATGGGGGCTTACAACATTCAGGATCTGTCTCGCGGTACTCCGGCTTATACCAACAACCGTGACACAGGATGGGGGTTTCGCCCAGAGTTCCTAAAAACCATAGGTTATGCAAACAATTCCAAACCTTCCTATAACAATACGTTCTGGGGAGCCGGCGTGAACGCTACGCGGCACTTCAGCTTTGCTGACCTGACGTCCATCAGCGCATTCCAGCAGATGTACGTGCATAATCTTATGGATATGGATGGCACACGTTATGCAATCTATGATGTGAACGTGAATACAAATGCTAATCTGTTCTCACAGGAATTGAAGCTGACGTCACGTCCGTCTCAAAAGCGGTTTCAGTGGGGTGTTGGCATGTATTATGACCGCACAACCATGCACACTTCTCTGTTCAATGATTATACCCAGTCTGGTACACGCCCCTACATTCAGCGCACCAGCTATAATCAGGACCAGCAGGCTTTTAGCCAGTATGGAAATCTGCGTTTTGAAGCAACAAAGCGCCTGCATCTGATAGCAGGGGTTACGCATGAGTCGGATGACCGCACGCTCTTCAACATGGAAACCATGCGATATAACACGCCGCTTTATCCTACACCGTTTGATAATAAATATGGAAAGCGTGGCGCTCTGACAAACCAGTTTTCCGGCATGGGTGGGCTTGAGTATCAGGCGCTGGAAAATCTGATGTTTTACGGCTCCATCCGTAAAGGATTTAAACCGGGTGGTTTTACGGCCAATAATACGGTTGTGGCCTCTCAGCTTGCGCCAACTAAACCGGAATCCCTGCTGGCGTATGAAGTTGGTTTTAAATCCGATTATTTTCATCATAAGCTTCGCATTAACACTGATGCATTCTGGTATAATTACCATGGGCAGCAGATGGTCGGTCTGGCACTTGTTCCGAACTATGGGGTGGTGGGGCAGTATATGAATATTCCCAAAAGCCGCATCTGGGGTGTGGAAATGGAGATTGATGCTAATCCCATTTCGGGTTTGCTCCTCCATCAGCATCTTGGTTATGAGCGTGGAAATTATCAGGATTTCAATACGCTGGATTCTTCAGCAATAGCTTCTGGTTATATTCATACAGGTGTGCTGCGCCCGTATTATAAGAGCTTTAACGGGGGCGATATGGGTATTCCCAAACTGACCTTGCAAGGTTCTGCGTCTTATAAGGCGGCACTGGGGAAGGACTGGACGCTTACACCGTATGCTGAATACAGCTATCGCGGTGCGCAACAGAATATTCCGGGTAACACGCTCTATCGGATGCCAGCTTATTTCCTGATGGATGTTGGTCTGACTTTTGCACCTAAAAGCAATAAATGGTCCATCAGTGCCTATGCCAACAACGTTCTTGATCGTCATTATGACGTAACGCGCGAGACAGGTCTGAACGGTATTTTTGGTGTTCCGGGCACGCCACGCATGGTTGGGGGCCGTATGCGGATTGATTTGTAGGGAGTTGTGGTCTCCAGCCCCCACCAGACGGCTTGCCTGGTGGGGGAGGGCGGCAGGATACAAATCCTGCCAAACTTAGAAAATCCGTTTATTCAGGTGTGGGTGTGCACTGTGGGGTAAGAGGCTGCCCGGACATGACAGCTTTTGTGAAGGCTTCTGAATCGGGCAGGGAGGCATTCACCGTCTGGGAATGGTTTAACCCTTTATAAATATGGGCCTGCACCACAGTCCCGGCCTCACAAGCTGCCTTCACCAAACCGTACTGGAGTGGGGGCGGTACATCCTGATCAACCTCACCCGTGCCGACAAACAGCGGCTGAGCAAGCTTCATGGTCGGATAGGCCATTGCGGCCAGAGCCGGAGCCAGAGCTTTCTGGTAGCCGGGTTTCAGCGCGTTGTGGAGGTTCAGGCCATCGGTCCGGGCTCTGTCTGTCAGAGGATACACGCACAGATCCGCTGCCGCATGGTAGGTTGGCATGGCATTGTCTGTAAAAACATCTTCTGGTTTGAAGCTCGGATCGTACCCACTCAGTCCCTGTGCCAGATAAAGCGTGTAGACCACAAGCGGGTTAAAGCCCGTTTCATGCGTGCCGGATGATGCCATCTGCTGAAGCAGTTCAGGTGACACATAGGGCACGCCCGTTGCTACAGTGCCGCGAATGTTTAGATCCGGGGCATAGGCCGGTGCAAAAGCGGCTGAGGCAAAGGCCGCGCCACCGCCCTGAGACTGGCCAACAATCATGATCTTGTTTTGCAGGCCAGGAACAGAGGTCAGTGCCGCCCGTACACCATCCAGCACGCTGTAGGCTTCCACGCGGGTGTCCAGATAAGCGTGGGTGCCCGGTGTGCCCAGCCCCTGATAATCCGTGCCGACAACAGCAAAGCCACGTTTCATCCATGTTGAAAGATAAATGCGGTTACGCTCGGACCACGGGTTGGATGAGGGGGAGCAATGGTCCGCCACCCCAACTGTACCATGCGCCCATGCAACAATTGGCCAACCACCCGGAGGAGCTTTTCCAGCAGGAAGAATGACTTCTTCCGTTACAGGAACAAGGCCTTTCCCGGTAATTCCGTTGGTGGAAAGGTAGGTGATCCGTAAAGATCTCCCGGCATCCGGTAGCGTAAAGGCTGCCGGGAGAGGAGCTGAATCCGTCATCGTGCCAGGCTTGCTTGCCGCGTGGGTGGAGGCAGCCTGACCGGGGGAAGTCATGCTGATGAAACATAGATTCGTCAGAAGGCAGGTGCCTGCCATAAGGAAACGGTTAAGGCGCAATGTGTAATCCTTTCAGAAAAGAAATTTCTTTTTTATGTCTTCAAAATATATAAATAGGCAATCTATAGATGATCGTCTGAAGGGTGTTTTGTCAAGTAATGTCGGTTCAGTAGAGGGGGCACGGGAGGATAAAGTGCGAACAGGCTGGAAAAGGGTCTTGTTCAACTTTATTGAATAAATTTATGTGGTCAGGAGTGGTCTTTTTATTAGGTGGTTTTTCTTAATATTTTTGGCTGCTTCTGGTGCAGGATAAAAAAGAATGAGATGAGAAATTTCATAAATATTTCAAATTAAATTCTAAAAATATACAGTGTTTAATGTGTTATTACAGCAGATGGACTACGTATTCTGGCGCTAATTATGGGATAATGATTAATGTAAAATAAGCTGAGTTTATAATTCTATTTATTTTATAAAAATGTGATAAATATTATTGTATTTTACTAAATTTTCAGAGAAAAATACGAAGATGATTTATCACGCGGCTTCACCGGCAGAGGGGGGGCGATGAGTGTGGCTGTCGGGCTTCCATCGGCGTAAGCATCAGTAAGAGCCGGTAGTTGTGTTTGTGCTAGAGTGTGTTGGTAAACGTGCTAAAAAACCTTTAATGCAGTGTGAATTAAGTTCTATTTTAGGTATGGTCAAATAATATGTGTAAAAGATAAACCGTATGTTGCGCTTATAGTAAGCTTGATCGATATTGAGTGCGCATACAAAAGACAAAGCAGAGAATAAAAACGAGTTTAAATATTCAAATCGTCCCAGACCTTGGTGCATAAATCAAGACTCTTCGTGCTGTGCCGTGTCTTGCCTTTGTATGTTTGTGAGGGGCAGTTATGTGTCTTGTGTACAGGTTGGCATCAGGATGAAAATTCGTTAGATTTTGTATTCTGGGATCGAAATGGAGATGAGTTTGTCCGTGAATAACAAGTCTATTATGCGTTCTGTTGCCAAGTCTGCGGTGGGTCTTTCTTTGTGCTCCGTACTGCTCGGCCTGAGTGGATGCGGGTATTATGCCTCCCGCACAGCGCATAAGGCGCAGCTCACCATGATCGGCATGACAGAAGAAGATATTCAGGCTTGC
This sequence comes from uncultured Acetobacter sp., assembly GCF_937875265.1. Classification (GTDB taxonomy): domain Bacteria; phylum Pseudomonadota; class Alphaproteobacteria; order Acetobacterales; family Acetobacteraceae; genus Acetobacter. Next base: position 17,516 of record NZ_CALLXM010000173.1, read on the forward strand.
GCGGGCGTTCCCAATAAAACACAGTCGATCGACAGTCATGTCAAGATTTTTGAATATCAGCGTGGTCGTAATATTGGTGCATCTACAAGCTCAACATTGATCCCGGTTCAGTCTGTTGTAAATGTTGTCAGAGATATTGGCGGAGGTGATGGCAATAGCTGCATTGCCGACTTCCGTATGGTCGATGGTAAAGTGCATGATGTGTACTATAGCGGCGATGATGACATGCTGATTGGCACGGATGGTGTCTGTTCGACCATTGTGCGTGGTTGTATCCGCCGTGCAGTGCCGAGTGGCAGTCCTCCCCGGTTCTGGAAAACATCTGCCTTCGCTCAGCCACAGCCAGACAAGACGCCGGCTACCCCGGCAGTACCTGTGGTGCCCGCCACTAATGCTATGCCTGGTGCAGTGGTGACCCCTCCTGCATCTGTGCCGGGTGCCACTCCGCCTGTTACCGTACCGGCTACGGCAACACCGGTTACCCTTCCGGCAATAAACGCAGCCTCCACACCGCAGAAATAATGTGTTTCCCGGGCGGAGCTCATCCCGCCCGGAAAGCGTTTTCCCTTTTTGATATAAAAAACACCGACTGCCCTATTGTCGCGTGCCAAGGTTTTTCCTGAACGATAGCTGGCCCTTTATCTCTTTATAAAGCTTGACCAGACACTATCATAAACTATATCGTAAAATATAAATCGCAGTAGGAGTGAGGGGCTTCGTGTCGGCCCGTTATCTCTAAATCCTGCTAATTTTTACAAATTTCTTGGGAAGACCTTATGAAGACTCAACCTATCTCAAAATACGAAGGACGTGCTCCTGAAATTCAGCGTGTGCGTCACGAGCTTCAGCGGCGGAGCCTGCTTGTGACGGCTGTTGAGCATCTGACCCCCCATATGATCCGTATTAGCCTGACTGGGAAGGATCTGGATGGGTTTGTGAGTGCCTCACCGGATGATCATATTAAGATATTCATTCCCGGTCTGGATGGTACCCTAACTCGTCGTGATTACACACCACGCTCTTATGATCCAAAAAACCACGCATTGATTCTGGATTTTGTTAATCACGATGGTGGCCCGGCAGCGGCATGGGCCCGCGCTGCACAGGTAGGAGATAGGCTGGATATTGGTGGCCCCAAAGGGTCACAGGTTATTGCCGACCCGGTTGACCATTGGCTGCTAATTGGGGATGAAACTGCCCTGCCAGCTATTGGCCGTCGTGTGGAAGAATTACCCGCACAGGCACGCGTCACAACTGTTGTTGCTGTGCCATGTGTTGAGGATGAGCAGGTATTTACATCCTCAGCCAGACAGAGCCCACATTGGGTGCATCGCCCGATGCAAGACGCGGATCAGGCTCAAAGTATTCTGAAAGTTCTTGAAGCACTCACTATAGAAGATGGGACGTTTATCTGGGTGGGGGCAGAAGCCCGTGTGGCAAAAGCTGTGCGCCAGTATCTGCTGGAAAAACGTCAGGTGCCGCTGCAGTGGATCAAGGCGTCGGGATACTGGGTGAAGGGGCAGGCAGATGCCTCAGTGAAAGATGTCGGGGGGGTGTGAGCGACCACCTGGGTTTTTTTAGTGCTCAGGCAGGAAGCGTGCCGAGTGGTAGCATGATATGCGCACGCAGGCCGTGGGGCTCGATATTGCTGAGTGAAAGCTGGCCATTGTGGCGCGTGATAATGGCATCTGCAATGGAAAGCCCCAGTCCCAGTCCACCATCTGCGGCACGGGCCGGGTCCAGTCGGTAAAAGGGCAGGCGGGCTGAAGCCAGCAGGTTAGCCGGAATGCCGGGGCCATTATCACACACATCAATCAGCGCACGTCGGCCTTCCGTGCGCAGGCTGACCCGCACTTCTGTCCCGTATTTCAGGCCATTTTCAATCAGATTACTCAATGCCCGTTCCAGAGCAGTAGTCTGGCATATGCAGGTCAGGTGGGTCGGGCCAGTATAGTGAAGGGTGTGCCCAACGGCGTTGAATTCATGGCACAGGGTTTCCAGTAACGAGACAAGGTCAATCGCTTCAGGTTTTTCGGCATCCGTTTGCTCACGTAGAAAATGCAAAGCTCCGTTCAGCATTTTTTTCATGAGCGTCAGGTCATGCTTCATGGCGGCAGGAGAGGCTTCCTCTCCGCCAAGTTCAAGCCGCATGAACAGCCGGGTGAGCGGCGTGCGCAGGTCATGCCCAATGGCAATAAGCATACGCGTCCGTTCTTCGGCTGAGGCCGCAATGCGGGCCTGCATACGGTTGAATGCATGGGTCAGCCGACGCACTTCTGTCGGGCCATGCTCGGGAAGCGGTTCCGGGGCGATATCGTAGCCGAATGCGTCAGCCTGTGCCGCAATATTTCTTAACGGGCGGCTGATATGCCAGATGCTCCAGAATGTCAGGGACAGCGTGATGGTCAGCAGGAAAGCGAGAGAAACCGTCAATGGCATGGTCCATCGCATCATATGGCCCATATGATGGTTGGAGGTGTTGTAAACCAGAACGCTGACGCCATCACGCGGGAGGAAAAGATAAGAAACCGGCATGCCGCCGTCATGTGATGCGCAGCTTTTGGCGCGCAAGGCATGGCTTCCCAGATTGCCTCTGAACACCAGCATACGCTGTAAAAAGCCCGTCATATGGTCGGTCGGGACGACAACGCAAGGCGGCGTCTGGCCGATTAGAAAAGTGATTTCATTGCCCGAAATTTTCTGTGCAATTGCTTCTTTGATCGGGGGTGGCGCGGCCTGAAGAGCCTCGATCCCCGTTTCAATGGCCAGAATATTTGTCCACGGTCCGGCGGGCAGAGGCGGAACAAGAGGCCGGAAGGCATAGAGCAGAAAAGACGTTATACTAAGCGTAAGAAATATGCAGACGGATACCAGAACGACCATCTGACCGTAAATGGTGCGTGGGTAAAGCCTTGGTTGTCTTATCATCAGTTTCTGTCGTCGGGGTCAAAAATATAGCCGCCACCACGAATTGTCCGGATCAGTTCCAGTTGGCGCCCTTCATGCGAGAGCTTGCGGCGCAGGCGGCTGATCAGCAGATCAATAGCGCGTGGGTCCACGTTTTTCTCATCGTTATGTATGCGGGCCAGTAGTTCTGTTCGGTTAAACACATGGCGGATGTTCTGGCAGAAGGTCAGCAGCAAATCGGTCTCTGAACCTGTCAGAGCAACGCGAATACCCGTTTTGCCGTATAGAGCCCGTTTGGCTGGCTCAAACAGCCAGTTGTCAAACCGATAATGCAAAACGCTCTGTATTTCGGGGGGGGCAGCTTCAGGGTGAGGGCGTCTGAGGACGGCGCGAATACGTGCTGCCAGTTCTTCCAGATCAAACGGTTTGGAGACATAATCATCAGCGCCCAGGTCCAGCCCGGAAACACGATCATGAATATCGTTTAGTGCACTCACCATAATGATACGCGTGGCCGACGTCTGACGTAAATATTTACACAGTGTGCGACCGTCTTCCTCTGGCAGCATGAGGTCAAGAAGGGTGAGATCAATGGGCTGGCGCGTCTGTACAGCCTCAATTCCGGCACGGTTAAGCGCCGTAGAGACAACATAACCCAGACGCTGGAGGTAGCGCTGCAATAACGCGCAGATTTCGGGGTCGTCTTCCACAATCAGGACATGAATGGCCTGCTGTGTGTCTGTCATGGCCGCGTTGGCCTCTGACGTTACGGGCGAAGGGGAGGGGGAATGTGGAGACAAATGCGCTCTTCTCGTATCAGTCGGGTCCTGTGAATTATCCTATTAAGACGCTGTTTTTGTAAGAGAACGCAAGGAGAAAAAGCGGGCAGATCTGCCCGCTTCTCTCGCTTGTGTCTTATTTCCATCAGTGCTGCCGGGAAGCATACAAAAGGGCACCTCCTGAGATGTGCCGGTTTGTTTTACACTGTCAGAAACAGATTAGTTGCGGTTGTTGCCATTCTGGCCACCGTCACGGTTTTCACCGTCGTGATTGCCGCCGTGGCGGTGCTCACCACCGTTCTGTTTGTCACCCTGATTGTTCTGGTTATCAGAGTTGGAGGAATCACGATTGCCACGATGCTCGTTGTCATGGTGACGGTTGCCGCGTTCTTCGCTATCGTTGGAATTCTGGTTTTCAGAATTGCTTTCGTTGCCCTGTTTGTGGTGGTGCTTGTGCTCTTCAGCGTGAGAAACAGCGGGTGCAACAACACCCAGAGCAGCGACCAGAAGAATAGCTTTTTTCATCATGATAAAACCCTTTATGCAGAGCGCGAGAAAAACCTCTCTCGTCTGTCTGCCTAAAACATAGGAGGATTTTTTTTCCTGAAAGGGCGGAAAGGGTAAATAATCAGAATATGTCAAATATGAAAAATAATAAAAATACGAAATAAATATTATAGAGTTTGAGAGGCCTTGTTTTGAAGCACGTTTATGAGAGACTTTCTAAAGAGCAGAAAGCGGCCATAAATTCTCCATGATTTCATGGGGCGGATTAAGCGCCAGCTTCAAGGGTTGGGCGTGTTAGCGTAGCCTGTATGCCGCGCCGTGTGCCGGTGGTGTGGGGCGCGTTACGCTTCAAAGAGAAATTATGAATTTGGCTGATGTGGCTTCGTATCTTGTAGTCCTCTTTATAGAGGTCAATTATTTTCTCTTTCTGAGCGGGCCGCAGGCTTGTGGTAAAACGCTGTGTAGTATTGATTTTTTTTATCTCACCCGCACGCAGTCCGGGTATGAAAGGGTAGATCTGATCAATATCTTTGAGATCAAACAACATTTTAACGGCGATGTCTCCGTTACGATCGGTAATTTACCAGTTCTGCGGGCGCAGAACATGGTCCAGTTGGTAGATGGAGGAGACTCCATCAACATACTCAATCATTCGGTCCAGTGTCGTTAAGTCGGCATAATGTGCGACAAAGCCGGGATGCAAGGTAACGTGGCTTCCTCCCCCGTTGCGGATGAAATCGTACGAGGAGAGAAAGCGTTCCACCGGGTCACGCCATAGCGCGAAGCTTGGCATAGCATTCACAACATCGGGAGCGTGTTTCTGGTAATACCGTATGCTTTCATGCCGCATGCTACTCCCATAAAGTTCATGAGAAATAGTCGTTCCGGCATTTTTGGGGATGTGAATGAACAGAGCTCCAGCCTTACGGATGGTTTGTAAGCGTTCCAGTCGTTTGTTGCTGAGAGGCACAGGCAGCCGCCAGTCCACATAGCGCTCCTGCAGGTCACCATGCAGCGTTACACCACAAAGCTGTTCCATCGTCTTTTTTCGGGTTTCCTGAAGATGTTCCCGCAGACTAGAAAAAGCAGAAGACATGGCATGCATCCAGTAATGAAGCGCAGAAGAAGAAGCGTGAGAGCTTTCAATGAGGTGTTGTAACGCACAGAAATCTGGTTCTGGAATGCCAAAAAATGAGAATCGATTTTTTATTTCATTTCTGACAAAAATATGTCCGAAATAGTCCCGGTAATATTAGGCGCATCTCACAGTATTATTATCGTCTGGAGCATCTGCCCACAGTTGTATTATTCGGAGGTACAGTGGGCTTCTGGTGGCGTGAGGGGCCGGTAGTTCAGTTGGAATATATTCCAGGATGGCGACATTCAAAGAGTTGGGTGTGGCGATACTTGCCGTATTTGCCTTGATGTAGCGTGCAGCCATTCCGGCCCGTTGAGGGATTGGTGAATGTGTTAAAAATGGTATGATCGGAACGATCCGAAACCAGAATTATTTTGAAAAACTCATATGGCTTTTTAGGAGACTTATAGTGATGCGTCGGCTTCTGGCTTTTACCACCCTGCTGGCGGGGCTGCCGCTGGCAGGCCCGGTGTGTGCGGAACAGGTTTTTTCTTTTCAGAGCGCTGCCGGGCAGTTGCCAAAAACTGTTGTGCCAGTCTCTTATAATATCACGCTCTCAACAGATATGGATAAGCTGAAGCTGGCCGGGCAGGAAACCATTCAGGTTGATGTGCTTACGCCCACGGCGGATATGACGCTGAATCAGGCCGGTTTGCATCTGGCAGAGGCTGTGCTTGATAACGGCGTTAAAGCCCGGATCAGTCAGGATGATGCCGCTGAAACAGCTACACTGCATTTCCCGGCCAGTGTCAGCAAAGGCACGCATACGCTCGTCATCACGTATACCGGTCCTATTCTGAAGACGCCAAACGGCATTTATGTGGATGACTACACGGCCCCCACAGGTGAAGCCAAGCGGATGCTGGTCACGCAGTTTGAAGTGGCCGATGCCCGCCGGATGTTCCCCGGCTGGGATGAGCCTGCTTTCAAGGCGACCTTCCAGCTGAATGTCACGCTGCCAAAAGAGGCGGTTGCTGTCAGCAATATGCCCGTTGTGCAAAAGCACCCTGAAGGAACGAACCTGCAGCGGATTTCTTTTGCTACAACGCCGCGCATGTCTACCTATCTGCTGGCGCTGGTTGCGGGAGATATGAAAGCTGTTCAGGGGCAGGCCGATGGCACCCCGCTGGCGGTCTATGCGCCGTCCGGACTGGAAGGGCAGGGAGACTTTGCTCTGCATGCAGCTGAAAAAATCCTGCCGTATTACAACAGTTATTTTGGCGTGAAATACCCTCTGCCGAAAATGGACATGGTGGCCATTCCCGGAAACTATCAGGCCGGTGCAATGGAAAACTGGGGGGTGCTGACGTATATTGACAACGTTCTGCTGTTTGACCCCAAAAACAGCACGCCCCGCACGCGTGAACTGATTTATGAAGTTGTGGCGCATGAAATGGCGCATCAGTGGTCGGGTGATCTGGTCACCATGGGCTGGTGGGACAATATCTGGCTGAACGAGGGATTTGCCTCGTGGATGGAAATCAAGGCGACCGACAAGATGAACCCGGAATGGGACATCTGGCCTCGCCAGCATGAAACTCGTGAAGAAACCATGGGCACAGATGCCCTGCCTTCCACGCACCCCATCCAGCAGATTATTCATAATGTGAGTGAAGCCAACTCGGCTTTTGACAGTATCAGTTACGGTAAAGGTGAGCTGGTTATTCGTATGCTGGAAGGCTGGCTGGGAGAAGAGCATTTCCGGGATGGCATGCGCGTTTATATGAAAGCCCATGCTTATAACAGCACAACAAGCCAGGATTTGTGGCAGGCACTTTCAAAAACATCCGGTCTGGATGTTGGCCGTGTAGCACGCAGCTTTACCGAACAGCCGGGTATTCCTCTGGTCAGTGTAGCATCCGCCTGCATGGCTGGAAAAACGGTTTATACCCTCACGCAAAGCCGCTTTACCATTCATGACGCACACCCTGCGGCACAGACGTGGATTATCCCTGTTGTGGCGGGTGGGCCTGGTCTGGCAACGCAAAAGCTTGTTCTGGGGAAAGCCCCGCAGACCCTCAGCGTGGCAGGGTGTGATGCTCCGCTCAAGTTGAATCTGGGGGAAAGCGGTTATTACCGCGTGCAGTATACGGTTCCGGCCTTTGCATCGCTTTTGAAAAATGCAGTGCATTTTGCGCCGGTGGATAGAGCCAACCTGCTGGGTGACCAGTTTGCCTTGTTCCGTTCTGGTCAGGCACCGCTTTCTACCTATATGGATCTGGCAGACAAGTTGCTGTCTGCTCATGAAAGCGACATTGCCGTACTTCAGGAAATTACCAGCACGTTTGAAGTGCTGGACCAGTATCTGAAAGGAAGCCCTGACCGGGCAGCCTTCCGCGCCTATGCCCGTAAGCAGTTGACGCCGGTGCTGGCGCGTCTGGGCTGGGATCAGAAATCAGACGAAACCGTGCTGGACACCATGTTGCGTCCATCCATTATTACAGCACTTGGCACGTTTGAAGACCCGGCGGTGGTGGCTGAGGCTGAAACACGTTTTGCGCGCTGGCAGGCTGATCCGTCTTCTCTGAAGCCTGATCTGGTTGGGGTGGTGGCGCGTATCGCCATGACGCATGCGGACCAGAAAACGTATGATATTATGGCCGAGAAAATTCGCACCACGCAGGCCACCGAGGTGAAGCTGCGTCTGTTCAATGCGCTTGCGGCGGCTACAAACCCGGCTCTGATTCAGAAAAATGTAGAGCTGACCTATAGTGGTGCCATTCCCAATGGTCGCATTGCCATGGCACTCGGTCGTGTGGCGGAGGAGAGTGAAAACCCGGATCTGGTCTGGAAGCTGGTGACGCAGCATGAGGCAGACATCAGAACGCATCTGGCCCCCTGGTCTCAGGATGGATTCCTGGCAGCGATTGCTGCATATTCTGACAATCCTGATATTGCCCATGCGCTGGAAACCAACCCGTCTTCAACCAAAACGACAGGCGGTAAGATTGCAACGGCAAAAGCTCTGAGTGAAATCGGGGCGCGGAAAGAGGCTATGCAGGCGGCTCAGTCGCAGCTGCACGTATGGCTGGCCGCACAGCACTAAGCATGGCAGCCTGATTATACAAGAAGAGGGGAGGTTGTGGCCTCCCCTCTTCTTTAAGTGTTTCAGTAAATTTTAGAGCGCTGTGTTGACGTGCTGCAGTTACGGAGCAGTATCAACCAGTACGATTTCTGCATTCTCCAAAGCCCGAATTTTCAGGACATCGGTTTCAGAAATTGCGGCTCCGTCTCGTTCACCGACAGTTTTTCCTTCAATTTCAACAGAGCCTTTTGCTGCGACGAGATAGGCAAGCCTTTCAATCCCGAGGCGGTATTCAGCGGTTTCTCCTTTTTTCAATGTAGCCCCCAGAACACGGGCGTCAGCGTGGATAGGAAGCGCATCGCCGTCATTCTGGTGGCCGGAGGCAAGCGTAACAAACTGGCCGGTACGATCATCTTTCGGGAAAGTTCTTGTTCCCCAGGATGGTGCATGGCCAGACCGGTTCGGCATGATCCAGATCTGGAAGATTTTGGTCGTTACATCCTCCAGATTATGTTCACTGTGCCGGATGCCCGTGCCAGCAGACATGACCTGAACGTCCCCTGCAACAGTGCGTCCTTTATTTCCCAGACTATCCTGATGGGTGATGGCACCTTCCCGAACGTAAGTGATGATCTCCATATTGTCATGGGGATGCGTACCAAAGCCGGTGCCAGCGGCAATCGTATCATCATTCCAAACCCGGAGGGCACCCCAGTGCATACGGTTGGCTTCATGGTAATTTGCAAAAGAAAAATGATGTTTTGCATTCAGCCAGCCATGGTTGGCTCCACCCAGTTTATCAAAAGAGCGGACTTCAATCATTGTTTTTCTCCTGAAAGTCTTGATGTTCCATTGGTTATGTCAGTAACACTATCGGGGAAGAGTGTATTTAGTATATAGAAATTATGGAAAGGTATAGTTTCCATTTATTGTTCGCGTTCTTATTTCAGGCTATACCTACTCTTAACACGTTAACGAGCACAGGAAACAAATATGCGACTGCCAGATTTTGAAGCCTGGGCCATTTTTGCAAAAATTGCTGAATTCGGTTCTTTTGCGCGGGCAGCTGAAGAAGTACAGCTTTCCAAACCAACCGTTTCAAAGGCTATCAGCCGACTTGAACATTCATTAGGCATTGCCTTGTTTACGCGAAATTCCCGGCACATGTCGCTTACAGAAACAGGCCGGTCCCTTCTGGGCTATGCCAACCGGATTGTTATGGAAGCTGAAGCGGCAGAGATGGAAGCGCGAGGCGATATGCAGCGTCCATCCGGTCGTATTCGGATTGCGGCCCCTACGACGTTTGGGATACGCCATCTGGCCCCGGTGTTACCTGAGTTTCAGGAGCAGTATCCTGAAATTGATCTCAACATCAGCTTTAGTGACGCGCTGGTAGATCTGGTTGCGGATGGATATGACGTGGCACTACGTATTGCATCACTTGCTGATTCATCTTTACGCGCCAGAAAATTATGCGATGTCCGTCTGCTTCTTGTCGCGTCACCTGCATGGCTGGATGAGGTGGGCCGACCTGATCACCCGCGTGATCTGGAGGCATATAAGAGTTTTGTTTATACGAATAATTCTGCCCCGGGGATGATCCGTTTGCGGGAGAGTGCTTCGGGCAAAGAATTTGTTCTGGCTCAGACTGCTCGTTTCAGAGCGGACAATGCTGAAGCATTTTTGCCTTCTCTGAAGGCAGGGCTGGGTTATGGTCTGTTCCCTGAGTTTATGGTTTGGGACGGACTACACTCAGGGCGTCTGGAACAAATTCTTCCCGCATGGGGGGGGCCTCTCATTTCTCTGTATCTTGTGACACCGGCAAGTGCGATGCGACCCACCCGAGTGACAGCGCTTCTTGATTATCTGGTGAAAGCTTTTGAGCACCCCCCATGGGCTAAAACCGAGGCAGAAGCAGATTGAAAGAAAAAGCCTTCCCGAAACCTATTTCGGGAAGGCTCTGATAATCAGGAAAGTTTTTTGGTGATACCTGCAACGTGCTGGCCAAGAAATTTTGCTCCATCCAGTTCATTGGCGCTGGGCTGGCGGGAACCATCGCCCGCAGCAATGGTTGTTGCACCATAAGGTGAACCACCGGTGACTTCATCAAGTTTGAGCTGACCAGAGAAGCTGTAAGGCAGGCCGCTGATAATCATCCCGTGATGCAGGAGGTTTGACATCAGGGAATACAAAGTTGTTTCCTGACCGCCGTGCTGGGATGCTGTAGAAGTAAAAACAGCCCCGACCTTACCGATGAGTGCCCCTTTCAGCCAGAGGCCACCAGTCTGGTCCCAAAAATTCGCCATCTGGGCAGGCAGACGGCCAAAACGGGTTGGTGCGCCGATGATAATGGCGTCGTAATCGGCCAGTTCATCAATCGTGGCGATAGGTGCACTCTGATCAAGCTTGAAATGATGGGCCTTTGCACTTTCTTCTGGCACCAGTTCCGGAACACGCTTCACGTCTGCTTGCAGACCTGAGGCGCGGATGCCTTCAGCAACCGCATTTGCCATGGTTTCAACGTGACCATAAGAGGAATAATACAGAACAAGAATTTTTGGCATTGTGGTGTCTTTCACTGGTGTTGAAAACAGTTTCTGTAAACTTTCAAGAAACCCCATGACGATACGTCCTATAGAAGGAGGGGATACCCACAAAACCGGAAACGCTTTGTTTCCGGTTTTTCATGAAGTGAAGTCAGGACTTTATGCGAAGCGGCCCTGAAAAGGTTCTATCAAGCAGTGCGTCAATTGAAAAACGACCAGGTCCTGAAGCGGCGAGTGCCAGAAAGCCTCCAGAAATGCTCATGTTTTTATAAAAATGTACCCACATATCGTAACGTTCCATGCCGGAGAACGTCCAGTAATGGTGGCCAATAAAGGCCGTGACGAGTGTGTAAAGCGCTAAGATAATGGCGAGTGGTGAGGTGAGTGCTCCGAAGGCCAGCAGAGTGCCCAGCCCCAGTTCAACGAGAATGGCAATAATGGCAGACAGGTAAGGCAGTGGAGCTCCGGTTGTTGTCATATAAGTGACTGTGCCAGAGAAGCCGGTAAGTTTACCCCAGCCCATGAAGACAAGAAGCATGGCAAGAAGCAGACGAGAGGCCAGAAGAATCGGGTCACGAGGCAGGGTGATATTCATGTCTGTGTGTCTTTCCTTAAAAAGGGACGCAGCGTGGTGCTCAGGCTGCTGTTACTCACTTTTTACGTGAGCTGATTATTGGAAAAAATAGAAATGGTATAAACATAACATTTCCATTTTTTGTCTTTGCACTGATGTAAGGCTTCCAGTTTGTTCTACGGTATTGGGTCAGAGTCGCAGAAAAAAGGCGAATAGAAGCCTACAATAAAGCGCTATATTTTTGCACGTGTTGTATTGGGGGCGCCGCTGCTGTGAAACATGGACTTCTCCAAGAACAGAAAGGTTACAAACCCACCTGTAAGCTGACGCCTGGCACTACGGCATTACGGTAGCGCCCTGTTGCACCTGGTCGGATCACGTACTGAATGTCAGGGGTCAGGATCATGCCAGGTGCGATATGCGCGCTATACTGAAATTCTATGATGCCAGTGTGTGACTGGGTCTGCCCAATACCCCCTTGTTTCTGGTGGCGTGCCAGCCAGTGGCTCTGGCGTGACCAGAGAAACATGAAGCCTAGACGGTCCAGAGGCCGTGCAGACCAGAAGCCCCGGTCTTCCGCACCGATCAGGCCCATGTCCCGATAGATCGAGATCCGGTCATCAGAGTGGTTGTAATTGAAGAAGCCAACCAGCCCGCCATCAGAGGCTGCTGTCTGGCGAAAGAGCATGACATCACCGCCAGCCCAGGCCGCCATGGAGCCACGACGTTCGAGGGGGGATCCCCCTGTTGTAATAAGCAACTGATGGGAACGGTTCAGGGCGATGTCTTCAGCTTGTGCGGTTGATCCGTAGAAACCCGCTCGCAGGTGGATTGGTTTGTGGTCTTTGCCCCATGTAGGGGTCCAGCCGAGTTCAAAGGGCAACATGACCCCAGTCACGCCATGGTTTGACCAGTTGAAGCCAGATCGTCCGCCAAGCTGACCTCCAACGGCGTTAACACCGGAGCGAAGATAGATATTATGGGCCAGAGACAGGCTGGCATAAAAGGACCAGTTGTTCTGAGGCGGCATGATGAAAGCGTTCTGGCTTCCGCCTGTAATGGCACGCGGAGATGGGCAAGCGCCGAATGAAAAGAAATCACAATAGATGGGGGATGCATTGAACAGCATGGCTGCGCCCATGCGTCCGGCCATAAGATCCAGTTGATCGTGCCAAAGTTTCTGTTCTGCAAAAGCATAGCCCAGATGTGCAATGACATTGCCGCCTGCGCCGTAAATTTCGTTTTCATTGAAGATGTTATCACCAACGTAATCGCGCCCGACAGGGCGACCCGTTCTGTTAAGCAGGAAAATATGGGTGCTAAACCCATGCAGATGAGTGGACTTGCTCCAGTCCACATCTAACGACACAGATGTCTGACCTGCGTAATCCACTCCTTTACGCATGCCACCAGACACGTTGCCAACGGCCATACCAAGATAGTTGGCGCTGAGAGTGATGCCGTAACGGGAAAGACGTGGCAAAAGGCCCGCCCAATCTCCAAACAGGCGGTCCTTGTAAGACGGGGTGGCGGATGGAGTGGTTTCAGGTTGCCTGATCATGGGCCAGGCGGCGTAAGTGGCTGCCATACGTGCGTCTGCCTCTTCCGCTTCACGGCGGGCCTGCTCTTCAGATAGATGTATTTCTGATGCAGGATACTGGCCTGCTGCTCTGGCTTGCGTAGCTGGCATTACAAGCGTTCCAGCGAACAGGAGAACCGGCAGAAGGGGGAGGCACCTGCTGCCGGTTCCAGAGCAACGATATAAGGGCAGGGATGTCATGGACCTGCTATCGCTGCGGCAAGACGGCTGTCAGACCAGATGGGCGTGCGAAGTACATCTGGTGTTTCAGCCGCCATGCGCCGTGACATCGACATTGACGCCGACTTCAAGGGCAACCCACTGGCCTGTGGTCCAGGGACCAGCGCCGACATTGAATGCCGAACGGACAAGCTGGAGGTGTCCCTTGGCATGCAGGTCGGAGCCGGAGATGTCGATGTTGAGAGGAAGAATAACGGGTTTGCTAATGCCCTTAATGGTCAGAGTACCTTCGGCGTCATAGGCGTTCCCGCCCTTTGCTCTGAAGGTGCTGACTTCAAACACGGCTTTAGGAAAGGTTTTGGTGTCAAACCAGTCATGACCGGGCAGTGCGCCGTCGCGCTGGCTGTCGTTCGTGGCAGCGCTGGCCATATCTACAGTAATTCTGGCGTGTCCGGATTCAGGGTGCGCCGGATCAAACGAGATGATGCCATCATATTTCTGAAAATGGCCGTCAAAGGATTTGCCTGTCTGAATGCCTGAAAACCCCAGAGTTCCTTTGCCAGGAGCAAGGGTCCAGTCTGCCGCGAAGGCCGGATTTGAGAGCAGTAGGCCAGCCACTGTGATAACTGGCAGAAATTTGCAAAAAGCCTTCATGGCGTCTCTCTCTTTTTGTGCGATGAGGGCGATGCCCTAAAGACTGGAAGCATCTGTTGAAGAACATTGTCATGCAGCACGAACTGGTGCCTCAGAGCGGCTGCTATGTGCAGGACGATCAGCGCCAGAAAACTCCATGACGCCCAATGGTGAATAGTTTTCAATACGGCTTCGACCGGAGCCTTGTCAGGCAGAGTCGAAAGAACAGGAAGATCTGGCCAGGGGATAGTCCCGAACAGCACTGTTGGAATGCCGAGAATGGAGACTGACACCATGGCCCAGCCACTAAGCGGAAGCAGAATTTGCAATCCGTAGAGGACAAGGTGAGCAAGGTGAGCTCCCTTCTTCTCCATCTGAGGCATGTCATCAGGTAAGGCCGGGGCACGATGGGTCAGACGCCAGCCAATGCGCAGGACAATCAGAAACATCACGGTGATGCCAATGGATTTATGTAGCTGGTAGAACTGGAACACGCGCATCGTATCGAGATGGAGGTGGTCCATGGCCAGACCCATCACGATCAGGGTCAGTACTCCCAGTGCGATCATCCAGTGAAGGATGATCGCGACCGTGGAGTACCGCGTGGTCCCGCTCGCATTGCTTGCGGGCGAAAACATGAGGTCAGTCCTGTTTTTCAAAAGCGCCGGAAATGCGCAGATGTACGTCATCAGAGACATAAGGCACATACATCTTCACGCCGAAGTCGCTACGCTTGATACTGCCCGTTGCTTCAAAACCGGTGGTGTATTTTTTATCCAGTGCGTTCACACCTGCACCAATGAAGTGAACCTTCAGGGTTTCGGGTTTCGTGACACCATGCAGGGTCAGGTTGCCAGTTACGGTGGCATCGTTATGGCCAGTGACGCGAACCGAGGTGGATTCAAAGGTTGCATTGGGGAACTTGGCGGTATCAAACCACTGGGCACCCTTGAGCTCAGTGTTGAGTGTGGCGCTTGTGGTCTGCACGGAGGCCACCGGGATGGTGACGGATAGTCTGGAAGCGGAAGGGTTCCGGGCATCCAGCGTCAGTGTGCCAGACACATTGGAAAACACCCCTAGATAATTTGTGAAGCCAAAATGCAGGACGGAGAATTCAACCTGAGTGTGGCCCGGTTCGACATCATATGTGCCGGACTGAGTTTGGGTTGCGTTGGTGATAACCTGTGCAGAGGCAGGGTGACCTGCCAGCAGCCCCAGACTAAGGGCCGCTGCAGAAAAGGAAAATACACTGAGTTTCATGGAACTCGACTCCGGTTCATAAAAAATCCTGAAATAGAAATGGTATTTCTCCCGATGTTCGAGTGTCATTACCAGTTCGCCTGAAGAATTTATTATCGTGTCGGGCTGATGTGATAAATAAAAACAATGGAAAAGTAAGGTTTCCGAATCTTTCCTGTCAGGTGTGATCAGGGCTAAGGTGGCTCTGTGCAACAATCTCCTGCATATCCATAGCTTCTTCCATTTCTCTCAGGATCTTATCATGGATGCGGCCTGTGCGGTGGAGCACCAGAATTTCTTCTCGCCCAGCTATAATGGCATCCAGAACAGCCTGATAATGCGCGATTTCTTCCGGGCGGTGGGTTTGTGTATCCTGAGCGTACTGGCGGGCCATTTTCAGACGATAGCGATACTGCTCCAGCAGGCGCGGGTGGCGTTGGGAGCCGTCTGGCTGATGAGATGCAAGTTCAATCGCTTTTAGTTGTGCTTCTGCCACTCTGATCCAGGCTACGTTTTCGTTGGAACGAATGACTTGCAGTTCTGACGCTCCACTGACCTTGAGGAGATTGATCAGGGGTTCAAGTGTCAGCCCCTGGACCAGTACGGTTACCAAAATCGAGGCAAAAGCACAGATCAACGCCAGATCGCGACCCGGAAAATTATCAGGGAGGGAAAGGGCCGCAGTCAGTGTGACAACGCCACGCATACCGGCCCAACCCATGATTGTGGAAAGAGCTGGTGAAGGGCGGTTGAAACGTGATGGCCAGAGGTGGCGCAACCCGGCAATGACCATATCTGAGCCATAAAGCCATATAAAGCGTGAGCCAATCATAACGGCTAATATGATGGCGACCGGAAGAATCATATCATGAGCGGCTTCAGGTGTTGCTCTCATGCGTGAAAGCACACCACGCAATGACAGGCCGATCAGAATAAACAGCACCGATTCCAGAAGAAAGACGAGTACTTTCCAGAAGGCTTGCGCTCTTAATCGTGTTCCAGCATCAAAATCCGTGTGCTGATGCCAGCCAAGTATGAGCCCCGCAGTGACAGTGGCCAGCACGCCCGAAACTTCAAGGCGTTCGGCAGCAATATAAGCGGCCTCAGCAAGGAGAACCGTAGCGGTAATGGCTACGTCACTGTCGTGTAATCTTCTGATAAGGAAGAGGCCTGCTCTGCCAAAAATCACCCCGATCACCAGACCACCAGCCGAGACAAGGCAGAATGTTCCAAGTGCTGTCAGTGGCTGAAAAATTCCGGTCAGCGCAGCAACAACCCCAAAGCGGAATAGCACAAGCCCTGTTGCATCATTGAGCAGGCTTTCCCCTTGCAGGAGGGCTGTTACCCGGCCAGGCAGGCTCAGGCGCTCCAGTGCGGCCTCAGCGGCAACCGCGTCGGGTGGTGATACAATGGCACCGAGGGTAAAACAGGCAGCCCATGGGAGCGAAGGAACCATGAAGTGCGCAACAATTCCGACAGCAGCGGTTGTAAACGTTGTAGTCCCCACTGCCAGAAGGAGGATGCCCGACAGGTTTTGACGGAACTCCCGCCAGGCAGTGAACCACGCACTGCTCATAAGCAGAGGGGGCAGAAAAACGAGCATGACCAGGTTCGGGTCAATGCCAATGTCCGGAATGCCGGGAGTGAGTGCAAGCCCTGTTCCTCCAAGAATGAAGGCGGCCGCAGGAGGCAGTTTTAACCGCCGGGCCAGTAATTCCAGAGCCAGAATAACAGAGACAAGAAAAAGGAAGAATTCGTAGCGACCGACGTCAGACATTGGGGGATTATGCCTCAAAGAGTAAGCCTGATTGTGCTTCTACCAGAAAAATAGAGTAATCGCTCGTTTATATTTCTGCCCTTATTTTTGTGTCGTCTAAATTCCTAACAAATATAGGTAATCTGTTCATTCTTCGCCTTCTGTTGGCAGAACTAATCCTGGAACAGTTGATTATTTTCGGAGTTGTAGAAGGGTAGCAACAAGAGCCAGGCTCGCGCCGAGAAGAACGATTCCGCTCCAGCCAAACGTGGGCCACATCAACATGGCTGCTGCCGAACCTATGCCTCCACCCAGAAACATTGTTCCCATGAATATGGTGTTCAAACGGGCACGGGCTTCGGGGCGCAGGGCGTAAACGATGTGCTGGTTGGAAACGAGTGCGCTTTGTATCGCAAAATCCAGCATGATGACGCCGACGATCAGTCCGGCAAGGGAGTTCCACACGCCGAATATGATCCATGACAAGAATGTCAGGACTGCACCACAAACGATGATCTGCCGGGGCCCGTGCTTATCGGCAATGTGCCCCGCAATCGGAGCGGCGAGGATACCGACTGCCCCTACGATACCGAACAGACCGGCTGCCGCCGCGCCCAGCCCAAATCGGGGCTCCTGAAGGTGGAGTGCCAGAGTTGTCCAGAATACGCTGAAAGCTGCGAAAAGAAGGCTCTGTGTTCCTGCTGCCTGGCGTAATATGGGAAACTCTTTCCACAGGCCTGCAAGTGAACCCATGAGCTGGCTGTAATTCAATCTGGAGTTTGGACGACTGGTGGGCAAACTCAGGGCCATCAAAATTCCTGTCGTCAAAGCTATTGGCACAGCAAGCCAGAACATTGTGCGCCATCCGGCATATGTCGCTACGATACCAGCCAGAGTACGGCTGAGCAGAATGCCACCCAGAAGCCCGGCCATAACAATCCCAACCGTGTGACCACGACGTTCAGGGGGAGAAAGATGTGCTGCGAAGGGCACAATCTGCTGCGCAACGGTTGCCATTGCCCCGACTGCGACAGATGCACCAAGGAGTATGGCTGCGTTGGGAGAAATCGCTGCGCCCGCGAGTGCCAGCGCGAGCAGCATAAACTGAAGAACAATTAACCGCTTACGTTCAAGAAGATCTCCAACGGGGACAAGAAGGAAGAGGCCTGCGGCGTAACCGAGCTGTGTACCGGTCGGGATAAGATTTGTGATCGATCCTGGAAGATCCCGCTTCATGATTCCCAGCATGGGCTGGTTATAATAGATGTTTGCAACGGCGACCCCGGCAGCAACAGACATCGCTAAAGTCAGATATATTGAAATTCCCGACGCTCTGCTTTCATCATGGTCAGATGTTACATCAGGGCGTGAAGGCCTGTGAAAGGGTTCAGTGTTCATGGCGCACATTCCTTGTCATGCTCTCGGACGGGATGCTGTGCTCCAACCCGCCCGGTTCCGTGGGGCCCATTTTTAATACGAACTGAGACCGGTGGCTTTATGGTACATCCTGCGCAGGGTCTGGTGCGGTCTTACCTTCGGCTTTGTAGGTCGGGTAGTCCGTATAACCATGTGAGTCCCCGCCATAAAAGGTTGAGCGATCATATCGGTTTAAAGACCAATTATAACGGAGCCGCATAACGAAGTCGGGGTTGGCGATAAAATTACGACCAAATGCGATCAGGTCAGCATCCCCGGACTCCAGCAGTCTCTCAGCACTGTCACGCTCAAATCCGCCAGCGGCGATGATGGTGCGAGAGAAAAGGGGGCGTAACACAGAGACATCGACGGGGTCAGGTTCTGCATCCGCGCCAATCCTCGGCTGCACGATGTGCAGATAGGCGACGCCCATGGTGTCCAGCATCGTTGCGACATAACTGAATGTGGCGTGCCTGTTGCTGTCCGACATGGATCCATAAGATCCGCTGGGTGTAAGACGTACGCCAACACGGTCACTGCCCCAGACGTCAATGGCTGCCTGAGTGACGTCCCGAAGGAAGCGGGCGCGATTTTCAACAGACCCGCCGTAATCGTCAGTCCGGGTGTTCGTGCCATCCTGAAGAAACTGGTCAGGCAGATAGCCGTTAGCTCCATGGATTTCGACGCCATCAAACCCTGCTTGCAGTGCGCGTGCCGCTGCCTGACGATAAGCATTGATCAGGTCAGCAATTTCATCAA
>NZ_CALLXM010000174.1 GCF_937875265.1 uncultured Acetobacter sp.
GCGTTGTGGTGGCCGGTGATAGCGGACATCAGCAGCAGAGAGGCCGCATCGGCCTGATCGTGCGCGGCATCGGCTGTGGTGCCGGAAAAGGTCATTTTCCCGGCAGTCAGCCCGCTGGTGCCGTCCGGGGTGCGGACGTTCACATCTTCATATGTCACGCCATGCGCACTGTCATGCGTGGCGCCGTGCGTTATCACGGCGCAACTGGCGGGAGGAGCAGCAGCCTGGGTTGCCCATAACGGTACAACTGCGCCACAAAAACCAAGGCTCATAAGTATGAGACCAGCGGGGGAGGGAATGGTGTTGTGCTTCATTTGATCGTAAAGGTGGCGTATGCGAGGGCTGGGTGCAATCCGGATCTTAAAAATAATACATATTTCCATGCTCCTCAGTAAAAAGCACATGCCACTTTAAAAAGAGCGACAGCAGATGTTCAGACTGGATCCCTTTCTCATTGGCCTGATCTGCACCATTTTTCTGGCTACGGTTCTGCCGTGCCATGGTGCTGCTGTGCCGGTTTTTCAGTGGCTTGCTATTCTTGTCATCGCCCTGATGTTTTTTTTGCAAGGCGCGCGCCTGTCCCGCAGAGCAGTTCTGGACGGCGTTATGGCCTGGCGGCTGCATCTGATTATTCTGGCCTGCACATTCATGCTGTTCCCATTACTGGGGCTGGCGGCTCATGCTCTGGCACCGGGGCTTTTGCAGAATGATGTCTGGCTCGGGATTTTGTTTCTGTGCTGCCTGCCCTCCACGGTGCAGTCCTCTATAGCGTTTACTTCCATAGGGGGCGGTAACGTGCCCGCTGCAGTGTGCGCTGCCACGGCATCCAACATTGCGGGTATTTTCATCACACCGTTTCTGGTCGGGATGGTTATCAGCAAACATGGCGGTGCATCAGGCAATGTTCTGGATATTGTCTTTCAGCTTCTGCTGCCCTTTATTCTGGGCCAGCTGCTGCAGCCGTGGATTGGCGGCTGGGCACACCGTAACAAGAAGCTGCTTTCCCTGACCGATCGGGGGTCTATCCTGATTGTAGTTTACACCGCCTTCAGTGAGGCCGTTATGCAGGGGCTGTGGCACCGCCTGCCGCTCAGTCAGCTTGCCCTGATTGCTCTGGTGGATTTTCTGCTGCTGGTTTGTGTGCTTCTTGTCACGGCGTATGGCAGCCGGATGGCCGGTGTGCCGCTGCGTGATGAGATTGCCATTGTGTTCTGTGGCTCCAAAAAAACGCTGGCGTCAGGCGTCCCAATGGCCAATGTGCTGTTCCCGCCTGCATCTGTCGGGCTTATCGTCCTGCCGCTGATGATCTATCACCAGATCCAGTTGTTCGTCTGTGCGGTGCTGGCCAGAAAATTTGCCAGTATGACGCAGAAAAACGCGGAAAGCCTTCCTGCGGCAGGAGGGCCGCAAAAGGAGTGAAACGTGGCGGGGCTTGATCCGGAAAACTGGGACGCATTACGGGCGCTGGGGCACCGCATGCTGGATGAGATGCTGGATAACGTGCAGAACGTGGCATCCGGCCCTGTATGGCAGCCCATGCCAGACACCGTCCGGGAAGGGTTCCGGCATGCGGAACTTCCCGCGAAGGAAACGTCTTTAACAGCTCTGTATGAGCAGTTTTCTCAGTCGGTTACGCCATATTCTACCGGAAACCGGCATCCCCGCTTCATGGGGTGGGTGCATGGAGGTGGCACGGCGCAAGGCATGCTGGCCGAGCTTCTGGCAGCTGGCCTGAACGCCAATCTCGGTGGCCGTGACCATGCGCCAATTGAAGTGGAGCGTATGGTCATTCGCTGGGCCGCGACCATGCTGGGCTTCCCTGAAACTGCCACGGGCGTTCTGGTTACCGGATCTTCCATGGCCAATTTCATCGCTATTATTACAGCCAGCCGTGCTGTGGATGGTGGTTTGAAGGCGCGTAGTGAAGGAATTGCAGGCCGCAAGCTGGTCGGTTATGCCGCCCATACGGCCCACGGCTGTATTGCACGCGCTTTTGATATGGCAGGGCTTGGCACGCAGGTCCTGCGCCGTGTGCCGGTGGATGCAGATTTCCGAATGGATATGGCGGCTTTGCGGCTGATGGTGGCAGCGGACCGCGCTGCCGGGCTGGAGCCATTTGTGGTTGTTGGCACGGCAGGGACGGTTGATACGGGATCAATTGACCCACTCATGGCTCTGGCGGATTTTGCCGAGGCTGAAAACCTCTGGTTCCATGTGGATGGCGCGTTTGGGGCTATGGCCCGTCTTTCGCCGGACTATGCTCCGGCATTGGCTGGCATGGAACGTGCCAACAGTATTGCATTCGATTTTCATAAATGGGCGCAAACACCTTACGACGCCGGGTGCGTTCTGGTGCGTGAACCGGGCTATCAGGCCGCTGCTTTTGCGCAGTCTCTGGCTTATCTGTCGCGGGAAGATCGCGGGCTGGCCGCTGGAGCACCGTGGTTTTGTGATCTGGGGCCAGACCTGTCCCGTGGCTTCCGTGCACTGAAGGTCTGGTTCACTCTGGCCGCATTTGGAACGGAACGGCTTGGCGGCGTGGTGACCCAATGTTGCGCTGTAGCGCAGCATCTGGCTGCACGCATTCAGGCAACGCCGTGCCTGGAATTGCTCGCGCCTGTCACGCTCAACATCGTCTGTTTCCGGGTAGTCGCTCCCGAAACAGATGAGGATGCCCTGAATGGCGAACTGGTGAAAGACCTGCATGAAAGCGGTGTCGCGGCGCCGTCAACCACACAGGTACAGGGGCAGCGCGCTATTCGCGCGGCGATCGTTAACCACCGGACTGTGGTTGCCGACGCGGATGTGATGTTGGAAACCTTGCTAGATCTGGCAGAGACGCGGCTCGGGCGTGAGCTGGAGCGCGTTGCAGTTTAAGCAACGCTTTCCATGCATGAGGTGTGATGCGCGGGGCGGCGGGTTTTACCGCCGTCCGGCCCTGCCTCGGCGAGCGGTCAGATTCTGTTTTTCATCAAACAGGCCGGAAAGAGCCTGCAACATGGTGCCGCCCAGTTCTTCCGCATCGGTAATGGTCACGGCGCGCTGGTAATACCGGCCCACATCATGGCCAATCCCGATAGCGGTCAGCTCAATTGGGCTACGGTCTTCAATTTGATGAATCACCGCGCGCAGATGGTCTTCCAGATAGGAGGCCGGGTTGGCAGACAGAGTGCTGTCATCCACCGGTGCGCCATCGGAAATGACCATCAGGATTTTACGGGCTTCCGGGCGGCCTTTCAGGCGCTTCCACGCCCAGAGAAGGGCTTCCCCGTCGATATTCTCCTTCAAAAGCCCTTCACGCAGCATCAGGCCCAGATTGGGGCGTGCTCGACGCCAGGGCATGTCCGCGGCTTTGTAAATAATGTGCCGCAGATCATTCAGGCGTCCGGGTTCCTCAGGCTTACCATTTTTTACCCACTGTTCTCGGCTTTGCCCGCCTTTCCAGGCGCGGGTGGTAAAGCCGAGAATTTCTACTTTCACGCCACAGCGTTCCAGCGTACGGGCCAGAATATCCCCACAGGACGCGGCCACAGAAATTGGGCGGCCTCGCATGGAGCCTGAATTATCAATCAGGAGTGTTACGACCGTATCGCGGAACTCGGTTTCCCGTTCGCGTTTGTAGGACAAGGAAATGTTGGGATTAACCACAATGCGGGAGAGGCGCCCGGCATCCAGCATGCCTTCCTCGAGGTCAAACTCCCATGACCGCGTCTGTTGCGCCATAAGGCGGCGTTGCAGCTTGTTGGCCAGACGGGAGACAACACCATGTAGTGTGGCCAGCTGCAGATCCAGCTGATGCCGTAGCCGGTTCAGCTCCTGCGGGTCACACAGATCTTCGGCTTTGATTTCTTCATCGAATACGGTGGTGTAGGCGTGGTAAGTCTGAGCTGTCTCACCCGCTTCACGCTCAGTGTTGTTGCTGGGGCCAGCGGCCTCACCAGTGCCATCCGCTCCGTTGCCTTCGCGCTCTTCTTCCAGCGTTTCCGGTGATGCCTCACCACCACCCGCCATCAGTTCAGGTTGTGGGATCGGCTCTGAAGAGGTGTCCGGTTCCGGCGGAACGTTTTCTTCCTGCCCTTCCGGTGGGGGCGCGTCGTTTTCATCGTCGTTTGCTGCAGAATCGGAGCCGTCATCATCGGCTTCCATCTCGTCAGATGATGTGTCGTCTTCCGTTAGCGAGCAGGCAGCCAGAAGCTTCCGCGTAGCCTTGGCATAAGCAGCCTGATCGTCCTGACTGAGGGCCAGATTTTCAAGGGCTTTTTCAGCTTGAGGTGAGAGTGAGGCCTGCCATTTCCTAAGAATGGATTGCGCGGGCTCCGGGGCAGGTTCGCCCGTCAGGCGTTCCCGTGCCAGCAGTTCCAGCGCTACAGCCGGAGATAACTCATCAGGGTCTGTAATCCGTTCCAGCCCCGCGGCCTGACAGTCCATTTCCAGTCTGTGGCGCAGGTTTGCCGCAACACCGCGCATATGCCGCGCACCGACGGACTCAATACGCGCCTGCTCCAGAGCATCATACACATCCCGTGCCACGGCATCATCAGGTTGGCGGGCACGGTGCAGGTCAAAATCATGGTGCTTCAGCCGGAGCGCCTGTGCATCAGCTACCCCCCGGATACGCTCAATTTCTTCTGCGTCCAGATGACGGGATGGCTGGGGGAGGCGGATTTTCCCGGCAAGACTGATCGGCCCCACAGGCATATTGCCTGTGTGGAACGAAACCTCAGCCTCCCGCTGCCCGCCAATGGCCCGTAATGTTGCTGCTGTGGCCTGTTTGAAGGCATCAACCCGGTTGGTTTGCTCGGACTCGCTGGCTGGCCGATTATGGCCAGA
Source organism: uncultured Acetobacter sp. (assembly GCF_937875265.1). Classification (GTDB taxonomy): domain Bacteria; phylum Pseudomonadota; class Alphaproteobacteria; order Acetobacterales; family Acetobacteraceae; genus Acetobacter. The sequence continues at coordinate 4,831 of NZ_CALLXM010000174.1, forward strand.
CGGTGGAGCTTGCGCTCCTTTCCTGCTGTCAGCCATTGATAAAGCCGCTCTCCGTTTGTGCTTCAGACACCCTTATTTGGACAGGGGGCTTTTGTTGAAGCAGCGCTGATAATATTCGGCCACCATGCCGCGTTCCGCTTCGTCACACTTGTTGAGGAAGGTTACGCGGAAGGCAAAAGCCGTATCCTTGAAAATCTTCTCATTTTCAGCCCAGGCAATCACGGAGCGAGGGGACATCACGGTGGACAGGTCACCCGCCATGAAGCCTGCGCGTGTAAGTTCAGCCAGAGCGACCATGCTTTCAATGGTGCGGCGGGCTTCTCTGTCATCCGGGCTGATGCCCATGCGGGAAAGCACAATACCCACTTCCTGCGCATGCGGCAGGTAGTTCAGGGATGTGACGATGTTCCACCGGTCCATCTGGCCCTGATTGATCTGCTGGGTGCCATGATATAGGCCTGTGGTATCGCCCAGACCAATGGTGTTGGCCGTTGCAAACAGACGGAACCACGGATGCGGTTTGATCACGCGGTTCTGGTCAAGCAGGGTCAGCTGACCTTCCACTTCCAGCACGCGCTGGATGACAAACATCACATCCGGGCGACCTGCATCATATTCATCAAATACCAGTGCGCAGGGGTGCTGGAGGCACCACGGCAGCAGGCCTTCCTGAAATTCCGTAATCTGCTGCCCATCACGCACCACAATCGCGTCTTTGCCGATCAGGTCGATACGCGAGACGTGACTATCCAGATTGATGCGTACGCACGGCCAGTTCAGACGCGCGGAAATCTGCTCAATGTGAGACGATTTTCCGGTGCCGTGAAAGCCCTGCACCATCACGCGGCGGTTGTAGGTAAAGCCTGCCAGAATGGCCAGCGTGGTATCGTGGTCAAAGATGTAGGCAGAATCAATCTCCGGCACATGTGCGGTGCGGATGGAGAAAGCCGGCACAGTCATGTCGGAATCGATGCCAAACACTTCGCGCACAGAGACCTGAAGATCCGGCGCAGAAAGAGCTGAAATCGGGGGAAGGTCGCCCGGAGTGGTCAGGCTGGCAGAATCAGTCATTCTTTATCCGTCTGGTATGTGAAGCATTCTGGAAAACAGGCAGACACACGGAATATGTCTGGGCTGCCTCTTGATAATGCAGGCAGCATTGCATGATCAGCCTGCTTTTTCGAGGCCCTCTGACATAAGATGTGCCCTCACGACCGTGAACGCAACATTGATGCTTTTCAGCCGCTCTTCTGAGCGCCGGTCACCATTGTTGGCATCCGGGTGATGCTTGCGGGCCAGTGAGCGGTATCGCGCCTTTGCATCTTCCAGTTTCACGGGCCAGGGGAGGCCCAGTGTTGCCAGAGGTTCACGCAGGGCTTCGGGCGCTCCGGGGGGAGCGGCACGACTTTTCGCGCGTTCCGCGCGGGAGCGGCGGTTTTTGCCGAGAATGTCGAGCGGGTCGAGTACCTCTTCCTCATCAAAGGTATGGCGGCCGGGCTTAACACTCTGGCCAAACGCCCAGGATGGCCGATCCCATGCGATATCGGCACGCAAATGCGCTTCTATCTGGCCGGGTGACATGCCTTTGTAGTAATCCCACCGTGCGTTATACTCCCGCACATGCTCGAGGCAGAACCAGTAATACTGGTTGAGAGTCTCGCGTGAGCGGGGGGCACGGTAGCCTGCCGGCTTTTCACAATTAGGCATGTCACAGCAGCGCTGGGGCGCATCCGGATCCGGATCGAACGCCCGGTGACGGGTATTCCTTCGCTTCATCATCAGGGTTATGTGCGTGCTGAGGTGTTCTGTGCAAGAGGGAACGTATAATGACGCAACGCAATTCAGCATCCACGCCTGCGGCAGACGGCATTCGTGCCCGTCGGGTAAAAGAAACTCTGAGCGCTGCTTTTAAGCCCACAAAGCTTGAACTTTTGGATGAAAGCAGTCGCCATGCTCATCATGTTTCCATGACGCGTGGCCCGGAAGCCGGAGCAACAGAAACGCATTTTCGGGTTTACCTGGTCAGCCCTCTGTTTGAAGGTGTGAACCGGGTCAACCGCTCTCGCATGGTGCATGATGCGCTGGGCTACGAGTTTGGCAGCGGTCTGCACGCGCTGGCGCTAACGTTGCGTACGCCTGAAGAAGAAAGTGCCCAGGCATGACGCCGGTGGGAAAACACTCAGGCACCAACGTGACTGCGGGCCTTACCCGGCGCAAAGTCGTGCTGCTGGCGCCGGTTTTTCTGGCAGCCTGCGCAACAGGGCAGGGCGGCCAGAAAACCCCGCAGGCTAGTGATACTGCCCGCGTGGAAGCATGGTTGCGGGCGGCAAAGCTGGACAATGTCCCCTTCACCCAGACATGGCCGAACAATTCTACTGGCGGCGGGGTGCTGACCTATCATGCGGGGTATCTGCACCTGCATTATACCGTGCCGCATAGCATGGATCTGAAGGCGTCTGGTGCTCATGCCGTGTTTACGGACAGCCAGACGGGGGCTGAAACACGGATGGGTCTGGCGCATAATCCGCTGGGGGTCCTGATGGGCAACCCCCTCTCGCTTTCCGGGACAGTGACTGTCACCGATGTTCAAAAAACGCCGGGTATTTTGCAGATTTCGCTGACACGCACGGAAAATCCGTCACAGGGTCTGGTGACGTTGATTTTCCACGATGCTGGACATGCTCTTGATCTTTATGAAATTCGTATTCTGGATGAACGGCAGCGTACGCTCTTCATTCATCTGGGAGAGGCGTGAGAGCCGACGGAATACTGCCAAAAACTGCACGCCAGCTTTCTGCCAGCGCAGCATCCAACTGCGCCAGAGTGACATTAAGGCCAAGTTTTTCAAAGCTGGTGACGCCAAACTCCCGAATGCCGCATGGCACAATGCCGTCAAAGTCGGACAGGCGTGGGTTGAGGTTGATGGAAATGCCGTGCCAGCTTACCCAGCGTGAGACACGCACGCCAATAGCGGCAATTTTTTCTTCCAGCCCGGTTGTGGGGTCAACCACCCACACGCCAACACGCCCTTCACGACATTCGCCTTTCAGGCCGAATGTTGCGAGGGTGCGGATCACCCACTCTTCCAGCCCATGTACATAAGACCGCACATCGCGCGCACGGACCTCACCATGCACGGTTTGCAGGTCCAGCATTACGTAAGCGATTCGTTGCCCGGGGCCGTGATAGGTCCACTGCCCGCCGCGGCCTGCCTCATAGGTAGGGTACTGGTGCGGGTTGAATAAATCTTCTGCCTGGGCAGATGTGCCAGCTGTAAAAAGCGGGGGGTGCTCCAGCAGCCAGACCCGTTCTGCGGCTCCTTCAGACCGGATTTCTTTGGACAAAGTTTGCATGCGCGTCAGTGCGGCAGGGTAGGGAACAAGCTTTTTGCTTATTTCCCACAAAAAACGTGAGTTGGTCATTGCCGCGTGATCCCGGTTCGGTTATAGGGCTTCTCACCAAACGGTATCGCCTATCAGATGCCGCTTGTCATGTGCGGTCGTGGCGGAATGGTAGACGCGCAAGCTTGAGGTGCTTGTGGGGGAATACCCCGTGGAAGTTCGAGTCTTCTCGACCGCACCATTTTTCAGCTCTCACAAAAATCAGTTTGAAGTTTTCCTGATTTTTGTGAGAGCTGCTTTTTCAAAATATTAAATTTTTAACAGCTTATGGCTGCAAATTGGCTCATTTAGCCATATTCAGGCCCAGCTTTCCCGGTTTAAAAGGAATCAGAGCTTTGTGCTGTATGAAGTGCAATCATCCCTGAGCTCTGCGTAGGAAGCTGGCCTTCGGCTTTCCTGTCGGGCAGGGTTGATTTGACGAGCGGGTCTTTCCGCGATTACGAGCCACAGAGTTCACTTCTTGTTGCAACTTATTTTTTAAGGTGTCGTATTCGTGTCCAAGCCCAAGCCTTTACGTAAAGCAGTCCTGCCGGTTGCAGGGCTAGGTACACGCTTCCTTCCGGCCACCAAGGCGATGCCGAAGGAAATGCTGACAGTGGTCGACAGACCTCTGATTCAGTACGCTATCGATGAAGCGCGTGAAGCAGGGATTGAAGAGTTCTGCCTGATCACAGGGCGCGGCAAAGATTCCCTGATTGATTATTTCGATATCGCTTATGAGCTTGAAGCGACACTGCGTGAACGCAACAAGTGGGAAACGCTGAAGGCGCTGGAGCCCAGCTCCATTGAGGCCGGGTCTCTGGTCGCTGTGCGTCAGCAGGAGCCGCTGGGCCTTGGTCATGCCATCTGGTGTGCCCGTAGCTTCATCGGGGATGACCCGTTTGCCATTCTGCTGCCCGATGACATTGTAAAATCCAAGACCTCCTGCGTGAAGCAGTTGGTTGATGCTTATAACCAGACAGGAGGGAATGTTGTGGCGGTTACGGAAGTGCCGCGCGAGCAGACCAACCGTTACGGTATTCTGGATATCGGTAAGGATGATGGGCGTCTGGTAGAAGTGAAGGGTCTTGTTGAAAAGCCCAAGCCGGAAGATGCCCCCTCAAACCTGTCCATCATTGGTCGTTATGTGCTGACGCCTGATGTCATGACGCATCTGGCCAAGCTTGAAAAAGGTGCGGGCGGTGAAGTGCAGCTGACGGACGCCATGGCAAAAACCATTGGTCACGTACCATTCCATGGTCTGCGCTATGAAGGCGAACGTTTTGACTGCGGTAACAAGATCGGCTTTCTGGAAGCTCAGATCGCGTTCTCTCTGGAACGCCCTGACCTAGCTGATGATGTGAAGACCTTCCTGAAAAAATATACGTCTCAGGTCTGATGTTGTTCACGCACACGTTCAACCCGACCAGTCTCCGCGAGTATGATATTCGCGGGATTGTGGGGAAAAGCCTGACATCTCAGGATGCTTTCGCAATCGGGCGGACATTTGGCAGCGTTGTCAGCCGGCAGGGCGGCAAAACCGTCGTGACCGGCTATGACGGTCGCCTGTCTTCCCCGGAATTGGAAACTGCTCTGGTCGAGGGGCTGATTGCCTGCGGGTTGGATGTTGTGCGGGTGGGCTGTGGCCCGACCCCCATGCTGTATTTTGGATCTGTTAGCTTACAGGCCGATGGCGCTGTTATGGTGACAGGGAGCCACAATCCGGCAGACTATAACGGCTTCAAGATGATGCTGGCTGGAAAACCGTTTTTCGGTCCGCAAATTCAGGAGCTGGGCGTGCTTGCCAAAGCTGGTGACGTCGTGCCGCCCGCGCAGGGTCTGATACGCGGGCTTGATTTGCGTACGGCTTACATACGCAGGCTGCTCAAAGACTGGGATGGCGGCGAAAAATTCCTGAAAGTTGTTTGGGATAACGGTAACAGCGCCGCAGGTGATGTCCTGCAAAAGCTGGTGGCCGGATTGCCAGGTGAGCACACCGTCCTGAATGGCACAATTGACGGTACCTTTCCGGCACACCACCCGGACCCGACCGTTGCCAAAAATCTTGAGCAGCTGATTTCTGAAGTGCGCCGCCAGAAGGCTGATATCGGGCTGGCCTTTGATGGTGATGCAGACCGTGTTGGCGTGGTGGATGATCAGGGCGAAATTCTCTGGGGGGATCAAATTCTGATCCTGCTGGCGCGTGATGTTCTGAAAACACATCCCGGCGCGACGATTATTGCTGACGTCAAAGCCAGTCAGGTTTTGTTTGATGAGGTCGAGAAAGTAGGGGGCAAGCCGCTGATGTGGCGCACCGGGCATTCCCTTATCAAAACCAAAATGGCGGAAACGTCCTCTCCGCTGGCCGGAGAAATGTCAGGCCATATTTTCTTTGCCGACAAATGGTATGGCTTTGATGATGCCTTGTATGCTGCCGTGCGTCTGCTGGGCATTCTGGCACGTCAGGACAAGCCTCTTTCTGGCATAAAAGAAGCGTTGCCGCAGACCGTTTCAACCCCAGAAGTGCGCTTTGACTGCGATGACACGCGCAAGTTTAAAGTCATTGAGGACGTCGCGGCTCGTTTGCGGCATGAAGGCGCGGATGTGTCTGAAATTGATGGGGTGCGTGTCAATACACCGGATGGGTGGTGGTTGCTGCGGGCGTCCAATACGCAGGCTGTTCTGGTCGTGCGTGCGGAAGGACCGAGTGAAGAGGCTCTTGAGCGTTTGAAGCAGGCTGTGGTTGCACAGCTCGCGCAATCCGGCCTGTCCTCTCCGGATTTTTCGGGGAATAACACCGGGCACTGAGGCGGGCAGGCTTTTCTGTCTGCTTCGAAGCGTTCGGTGTTGTTGCTCCAAAAATGCAGGGCAGAAAACCGGCGGAGCATTCTTTCGTTGTTGCTTGTCATCATGAAGCAGGCGAGCTTTACGCAGGACCAGAGGGTTCTTTCTCGTTTTTTTAGATAGTACGTGGAAAACGGTCAGCTTGAAGTTTAAGGGCGGCGTAACCACTTTGGGTTTCGACAAAATGTTTCCTTCCGACTATATAGAGGACCTATGTTGTCCGGTTTAGTGGACCCTGCGGGGCGCCGCATCTCCTATCTTCGCGTTTCGGTCACGGACCGATGTGACATGCGGTGCACGTACTGCATGTCTGAACGCATGACTTTTTTACCGCGCGCAGATGTTCTGGATTTTGAAGAGCTGCTTCGTCTGTGCCAGGTTTTTGTAAAGCACGGCGTCAAACGCTTGCGGATTACTGGCGGAGAACCTCTGGTTCGGCGGGATATTGGCCCGTTTTTTGAAACACTTGGCCAGTGGCTGCATCATCCGCAACAGGCTGGTGCGCTGGAAGAATTAACCCTGACGACCAATGGCAGCCGTCTGGCGCTGTATGCGGAAACTCTGTTCCGGGCAGGGGTTCGGCGGGTCAATGTCAGTCTGGACACGCTGGATGAGGCGCGCTTTGCCAGCATTACCCGCCGGGGGAAGTTGGCGGCTACGCTGGACGGCATCAGGGCTGCGCGCGCGGCTGGTCTGGCCGTGCGGGTAAATGCCGTTGCCATGGCTGGCGTGAATGATGATGAGTTTGACGCCATGCTGGCATGGTGTGGAGAAATTGGTGCGGATCTCTGCCTGATTGAAACCATGCCAATGGGGGATACGGGGGAGGATCGGACGGCCCGGTATCTCCCCCTGTCAGAGGTCAAAGCCGATCTTGCCCGACGCTGGGCGTTAGAGCCGCTTATGGACCGTTCAGGTGGTCCGGCGCGCTATATGCAGGTTGCGGAAACCGGGCAGCGCCTTGGGTTTATTACCCCGATGAGCCATAATTTCTGCTCAACATGTAACCGTGTTCGTCTGTCCTGCACCGGGCAGCTTTATACCTGCCTTGGGCATGAAGAGGGCGTGGATCTGCGCGCTATTCTGCGTTCAGGCGGGGATGATGCCGCCATTCTTGCTGGCATACAGTCTGCTATTGATCGCAAGCCGACGGGGCATGACTTCATGCTGGGCGCAAAGCCCGGAGAGGTTTCAGGTCCTGTGCGGCATATGAGCGTTACGGGCGGTTAAAGCCCATCATGGCTGTTTGACGGCGCAGAATGCGGCGCTGAAAGAGCCGTTTCCAGAGAGTGTGTGAACGCTCCGGGTTTCAGAGGTTGCTGCTGATCAGGCGAGGGAGCCCATGCGGTCAGAATGGCCATATGCACAGGCATGGCAAACGTGCCCTCGGCATCCAGTGTCAGTTCAGCTGCTGTAGCGGGAAAGAGAAGGCGGGGTGAAAATGTGCGGCTGCGGAGTGCCAGTGCATTGGTTTCTCCCGCTGCACGCAAATCCTGCAAAAGGGCCATGAGTGAACGGTAACGTAAATCCAGCTTTTCTGTATCGACAACCGGCAGCGCAAAACCTGCACGCTGTAAAAGGTGGGCACAGCTTTGCTGGGTTGGCAGGGGCGAGACGCGTGGTGAAACACCATCACACAACGCCAGCTCTGCATATTCCAGCGCCTGTTTGAGCGGGCGCAGCGTGGGCAGGATCGGCATGCTGGCGAGAAACAGGCCATCTGGTTTCAGAACACGGCAAATCTGGCTGAGGGCTCCCGGCAGGTCATTAATCCAGTGCAGGGAGAGGCTCGCCGTGACCAGATCAAAGCTGTGGGGGGCAAAAGGTAGGCGTTCTTCATCAGCGCACACTGCCGGAGCGGGGGCACAGGCTGCCATGGCCGGGGAAAGGTCAGAGGACACAACAGGAATGCCGCGTGCCCGCAGGCGTTGCGCCATGATACCACGCCCACCCAGATCAAGCGCACTGGTAAAATGCCGGGTGACATCATCCAGCCGGTCCATCAGAATATCCGCAGCAGCATACAGAACGGGCATGACTGAGGTTTGCTGTCTGGCAGAGCGGGTTCTGTGTGCTTTGACAGCCTTGCGGTCAAAAATGACGGGGGCATCCATAACGGCAAAACTTGCGCGTTTCAGGCTGGCTTGCCAAGGGGAAGCCTCTTGAAAACGCATGCTGCACGAGGCTTTGTGATGATATGGAAGCAGGCCCGGAAAGTCGGCACGGTCGCGCTGGATGCGCTGTTTCCGCCAAGCTGCCTGTTATGCCGTGCAGATGTCGCGCAGGCCGGGCTTGTCTGTGTGGCGTGTTTTGGGCGGTTGCACCCGGTGGTTGCCCCTTGCTGTGATGGGTGCGCAACGCCGCAAACAGCGCAGGCTTATATTGGCGCGGACGGATTATGTCCGGCCTGTGAGAGGCATCACCCTGTGTGGGCGCATGCCCGTGCGGCTTTTCTTTATGATAAGGCAAGCCGGGATCTGATCCTGCAACTGAAATATGCCGACCGGCTTGAAAACGCACGGTTCCTGGCAAACCGTATGGTGCAGGCCGGACAGAATATCCTGACCCCCGGTGCCGTGCTGGTGCCTGTGCCGGTGCATCGGTGGCGGTTGATCGGGCGGCGCTATAATCAGGCTGCGGTTCTGGCATGTGCTGTGGCGCGCAGAACCGGGCTGCGCTGTGTGCCCGATGTGCTGGTACGCAGAAAGGCGACATCGCGCCTTGCCAGTTTTTCCCCGCAGGAGCGCGAGGCGGAGATGGCGAATGCCATTGCCCTGCATCCTCGTCGCGCCTCAGAAATTGCGGGCAAGTCCGTGGTGCTGGTGGATGACCTGCTGACAACAGGGGCCACCGCGACAGTCTGCACGCAGGTGTTGCGGGATGCTGGTGCGGCTTCGGTCAGTCTTCTGGTCGCGGGGCGGGTGCCTGCGCAAAAAGAAGTTGATCTTGATTTTCCAGTCATGGAAACGAATGTCTGAACGCAGGTGCTCGTATGCCGGGGCAGGCGGACACCATAAAACGGCCGGTTTTTCTGGCCATAACAAGAATGAGGAAGACGGCACGATGCCAGCAATAGAAATTTATACGCAGCGCGGTTGCCCATATTGCGTTCGGGCAGTCCGGTTGCTTGAAAGCAAAAATGTGCCGTTTCAGGAGATTGATGCGCCGCGGGGCACGCCGGAGCGTGAGCAGGCGTCTGAACGTTCAGGGGGAAGCACTACAGTTCCGCAGGTGTTTGTGGATGGGAAGTCTCTGGGGGGCTGTGATGATCTGATGCGGCTGGAACGCCAGGGGCAGCTTGATTCAGCTCTCGGGCTGGCTGGCTGAAAGCAGAGAAAGGCGAGTAATGATCTGCTACCGTTTGCGGTGCGCCAGGGGGCATGAATTTGAAGGCTGGTATCGTGACAGCGCAACGTTTGCGCAGTTGCAGACTGGCGGCTTTCTGTCATGCCCCGAATGTGGCGATGCTGACGTGCAGCAGGCGCTGATGGCCCCCGCCATTACCAAAAACCGTGGAAAAATGTCTCCCGCCCGGCAACCACCTGCTGCCTTGCCAGAGGGTGCTGCGGAGCCGCCCGGGGGCACTGTTCTGCCTGATCAGATGGTCGCGACTTTTCAGAAAATTCGGCAGGCGGTGGAAGCCAGGTGTGAAAATGTGGGAGACAGCTTTGCGGAAGAAGCTTTGCGAATTCACCACAAGGAAGCCCCGGAACGCGGTATTTACGGTCAGGCATCCGTGGAAGATCGCAGCATGCTGGCAGAAGAAGGCGTGGATGTGCTGAGTATTCCGTGGGTGCGTAGGGCTGACGGCTGAAAGTTGAAGGGTTTGCGGGAACGTGGCATGACCACCAGCTGGTTCCAGCCTGTAATGCCTTATGGAATAAGACAGGAATGCCGCTATGCAGGCGTGTCTGACAAAGGGAGAAGAGCAGCGTGACTCTCAAAAACGCATGGATGACGGCGTTTCTCAGTTCGTTTCTGCTCTGTGCCACAGTGGCAGCGCCAGATCGGGCGCAGGCTGAGGCACCGGAAAGCGTCTTTATGGGCTACTGGCTCAGCCAGGGGCATGATGGTGTTTTCAAGATCGGCATGTGTGACGATACCGTCTGCGGCCAGCTCGTTGGGTTGAGCTATAAAGGAGATGATGTGCCGAAAGACCATAAAGGTCAGTCGGAATGTGGTCTCCAGATGTTAACGGGGTTCCGTCGGTCCTCAGACGACAAAAAACGCTGGAACGGTAAGATACTCGATCCTGATAGCGGGAATGTCTATCAGGCGCAGATCTGGTCTCCTGAGAAAGACGTCATGAAGCTGAGAGGCTATATAGGATTACCGCTTTTTGGTGAAACACAGACCTGGACGCGGTATAATGGAACACTGGGGCCTGTTTGTAAGATGCCCTGAAATAAAAAGAATAAGGCGATAACAACATGACACACCCCTTTTCCCGGCGTGTTTTTGGTCTGGGTGGTTTTGCCGGTGCTTTGACTGTCGCTCTGCCTGCACGGGCAGCAGACGATACAGCAAAAGCCCCTTCGCAGGATGAAGGCCCAACACAGCGGACCATTTGCTATATTGGTGGTTACACCAAGCATGGGCCACCAGGCGGGAACGGGGAAGGGATCAGCGTTTTTGAGATGAATCAAAAAACGGGCACGCTGACTAATCTGACGACTTTCAACGATATTGCCAGCCCGTCTTACATTACGCTCTCACCCGACAGGCGTTTTCTCTATGCGGTGAGCGAGATTAACGATTTTGATACCTCGCATAGTGGCTCTGTGACGGCATTTCTGGTTGACCAGGCTACCGGCGGCCTCAAAAAACTGAATACTGTTGCCTCAGGTGGGGCTGACCCTGCGCATCTGAGTGTCCATCCTTCAGGTCGGTTTGTTATGGTGGCCAATTACACCGGGGGCACCATTGGTATCCTCCATGTGCTGGCTGATGGCTCACTGGGGCAGATGACGGACCTTATTCATAACTCTGGTCCGCGTATGCCCGACCGCGCTGCTGATAATCCGCCTGGCAACTTTGCTGTGAGTGACCACTCTTCTGCACATCCGCACATGATTAAAACGGATCCGAGCGGCAAATTCGTGCTGGTGATGGATGCAGGCCTGGATCGAGTCTACGTCTGGACCATCAACCTCGATACCGGAAAACTCTCACCCGCAGCTGTGCCGTTTACGACCATGACGCCCGGTTCTGCGCCGCGACACTATGTTTTCGGTGCTGGGGGACGAAAGCTGTATTTGTTGTGTGAGCAGGATTCCAAAGTCGTGGTGGCGGATTTTGATCCGCAGACGGGCAAGATTTCTCCGCAGCAGACCGTTGGTACTGTTACGGCTCATTTCCGTGGTAGCACGTTGGCTGCTGGTATTTTGCTCTCGCCCGACGAGCGGTTTTTATATGTCTCCAACAGGCTGGGGGATTCGCTAGCAGTCTTTCAGGTGTCAAAAGATGGCAGCCTGACGCTTGTGGATGAAATCTGGACTCATGCCGATTATGGGCGATCCCTGATGTTCGACCCCTCTGGTAGTTATTTGTACGTTGCAAACCAGAGGAGTGACTCGATCACATCATTTCGGGTCGATAAGACTACCGGTAAGATCAGCTTCACGTGGGACTTCACGCCAGTTGGAAGCCCCACATGTTTTGAATTTCTGACGATTCCGGCAGCCTTAAAGGCCGTCAGCCCTTCCTGAATGCTGTGATGTAATTCACGCTCAGATCCCGGCTCTCTTTCCATCCGGAAAGAGAGGGGGTCATGCCAGCTATTGCCTGAATGCGCAGGCTGGCTGAGCGGCCAAAGCGCCCCAGCTCTGCCGGGGTGAGGAATTTGCGCCATTCATGCGTGCCAATGGGTAGCAGGCGCAGCACATATTCCGCCCCGATCTTGCCAACAGCCAAGGACCGCAAGGTGCGGTTCATGGTGGAAACAATGACTATTCCACCAGGTTCCACCAGATCAGCTAGCATGATCATAAATGCTTCAGGATCAGTGACATGCTCAATGATTTCTAAGGCGATCACAACATCAAACCGTGCCTTTTCGGCCACCAGTTCTTCAGCGCTCCCGACACGGTAATCAAGCGTGCCAGCGCCTTCCGGCAGAGGGTGGGTTTCAAGATGCGCGCGGGCTGCTGAAATTCCATCCGCTGAGGCGTCCAGACCCAGAACGTCATGCCCGGCTTTTGCCAGAGCTTCACTCGCAAGGCCCGCGCCGCATCCAATATCCAGTACCTTCACGTGGCGTGACGTGCGGCCTCGCATGGGCAGATGGCGGCAGGCCCATTCAATACGCAATGCGTTCATGGCGTGTAGCGGGCGCATGGGGCCGGTGGGGTCCCACCACTGGTCGGCCAGTGCGCTGAAGCGGGCAATTTCCTCAGGGGAAACGGAAGAAGCAGCGTCTCGGCTGGAGGGATGCATGGAACAAATTCCTTTCCTGCTGATCTCCCCCGCTGGACGAGAGGGGGCCGGGAAGGGTATGTGACGCGCCTTGTGAAGCTTCGCAACCATTTGCAGCCTATCTGGTGGAGAAAAAAATTATGCCCGGTTCCGTCCCTCGGATCGTCATGAAGTTCGGTGGAACATCCGTGGGGGATATTGAGCGCATTAAGGCCGTGGCCGAGCGTGTCAAAAAACAGAAGGACGCTGGCTGTGATGTGCTGGTGGTTGTTTCGGCTATGGCCGGGGAAACCAACAAGCTCGTCGGCTATTGTGAGAGCCTGTCTGATCTGCATGATGCGCGGGAGTATGACTTTATTGTCGCTACGGGTGAGCAGGTGACCAGCGGGCTTCTGGCCATTGCGCTGCAAAAGCTGGGCGTGCCGTCACGCTCCTTTGCTGGCTGGCAGGTGCCAATCCGCACCGACTCGGCTCACGGCAAAGCTAGTCTCGATACCATTGATGGTGAACATCTGCTGGGCTGCATTGCTGAGGGTGTGGTGCCGGTTGTTGCAGGCTTTCAGGGGATCGGGCCGGACGGGCGCGTCACAACGCTCGGGCGCGGTGGGTCTGATACGTCTGCTGTGGCTCTTGCTGCGGCGATCAAGGCCGACAGATGTGATATTTATACCGATGTGGACGGGATCTACACAACAGACCCGCGCATTGTGGCGAAAGCCCGTAAGCTTGAAAAAATCACCTATGAAGAAATGCTGGAACTGGCATCCGTAGGTGCCAAGGTGCTGCAAACGCGCAGCGTTGGTCTTGCCATGCGTGAGCAGGTGCGTGTTCAGGTGCTTTCAAGCTTTGTGGATGGACCGGCGCTGGTTGAAGGCAAGCTTCCCGGCTCTCTTGTGGTGGATGAGGACGAAATTGTGGAAAAGAAACTGGTAACCGGCATTGCGTATTCCCGTGATGAAGCAAAGCTGTCAGTCAGGCGTATTCCTGATCGTCCCGGTATTGCCGCGGCTATTTTCGGCCCGCTGAGCGAAGCCAATGTGAACGTGGACATGATTGTGCAGAGCACGGGTGCTGACGGCACAACGAACATGACCTTCACCACCAGCAAGACCGATCTGCCGCGTGCCATCAGCACACTGGAATCCGTACGCGATACAGTGCAGTATGAAGAGCTGGCAACAGATGCCGATGTGGTAAAAATCAGCGTGGTTGGCTCCGGTATGCGTTCGCATGCTGGAGTGGCAGCGGCCATGTTCCGCACGCTTTCTGAACGGTCTATCAATATTCAGGTGATCTCTACCAGCGAGATCAAGGTGTCCGTCCTGCTATCTGCCGAGTATGCAGAGCTGGCCGTGCGCGCCCTGCACACAGCTTATGGACTGGATAATGTTTGAAATGCCCACACTTGACGACCTGAACGCTCCGCTGACTGAGGCTGAAAAAGCCCGTGCGCGGAAGCGTTTTGACCATTTGTGCCAGCGTGGCACAGCATTTTTGGGTACGGAATACGCCATTCTTGGTGGCGCGATGTCCTGGGTGAGTGAGCGGACGCTGGTTTCGGCCATTTCCAACGCTGGTGGTTTTGGCGTGATTGCCTGCGGGGCCATGCAGCCTGAACGGCTTGCAGAAGAAATTGCTGCAACCCGTGCGCTGACAGATCGTCCGTTTGGCGTGAACCTCATTACCATGCACCCACAGCTGAATGAGCTGGTTGATGTCTGTGTGAAAGCGGGTGTGGGGCATATTGTTCTGGCGGGTGGCATTCCGCCGGGGGTAGCCATCAAGGCCGCCAAGGACGGTGGCGCGAAGGTTGTTGCCTTTGCTCCGGCTCTGGTTCTGGCTAAACGCCTGATCAAGATGGGTGTGGACGCTCTGGTGATTGAAGGTGCTGAAGCAGGCGGCCATGTTGGCCCGGTGTCTCTGACCGTACTGGCGCAGGAAATCCTGCCGTATATTGATCAGGTTCCGGTATTTGTAGCCGGTGGTCTGGGGCGTGGTGATGCTCTGCTTTCCTATCTGGAGCAAGGGGCATCAGGCGGTCAGCTGGGCACGCGTTTTGCCGCTGCGGCAGAAAGCATTGCCCATGAAAAATTCAAGAAAGCTTTCGTGCGCTCCAATGCGCGTGATGCCATTACGTCTGTTCAGCTGGATGAGCGCTTCCCCGTTATTCCGGTGCGCGGTCTGGTGAATGAGGGGAGCCGACGTTTTCTGGCACATCAGGCTGAAGTCATTAACCGCTTCCAGAGCGGGGCAATGACGCGCGAAGAAGCTCAGCTTGACATCGAACATTTCTGGGCTGGTTCTTTGCGCCGTGCTGTGATTGATGGAGATGTGGAAAACGGGTCTGTCATGGCTGGGCAGTCCGTCGGTATGGTAAAAGCCGTTCAGCCTGTGGCTGAAATTATCTCTGACCTTGTTGAGCAGGCTGTCGTGGCGCTGGTGCGTCAGCAGCGGCGCATGGATTGTAATGGCTGAACCCGGTTCTGTTCCAGAGCAGGAAACCCCTGCTTCCTCACCCGCTTTACCTGATGTTGAAAGCCTCGGGGTGGGGGCGGCGTTGCGTAAGCGGCGGGAACAGCTGGGCTGGTCTTTGGCGGATGTTGCAGCATGGCTGCGCATCCGTGAATCCTATCTGGAAGCGCTGGAAAGTGGCCGGAATGGCGTTTTCCCGGCAGAAGCTTACGCCTTGGGCTTTTTGCGCACCTACGGGGCAGCTCTGGGGTTTGATGCATCCGCACTGGTCCTGCGCTACAAGCGGGAAGGAAAGGGTGGCGGGCGAAAGCCCGACCTGACATTCCCCGCACCACCGCCTGACCGGCGTATTCCGCCCGGAGTGAGTGTCTCTCTCGGGTTGGCAGTTATTCTGGCAAGTTACGTCGGGTGGTATCACTTCATTGGGCATGCACCGCCATTGCCGGAGCATGTGCCGCCTGTTGCTACCATGATTCCCGGTGCACAAACCAGTAACGCGCCGTCTCCTCAGGTTGCCTCCATTTTGCCCGGACCCGGTGCTGTGCCGTCTCACCGGCCGGAAGATCAGGCTGCGCCGTCTAACGCGGGCGCAGCTGGATCGTCCGTTCAGGTGCCGGGTGGTACGCAGGCTGCGGCTGACCAGATGGCCGGGATTCTGGATTTCTCCAAGTTGCCACTGCCAGCCTCGCAGGGTGAGGCAACACCTCATGCTGAGACGCAGGCTGGTGAGGCGCAGCCAGCGCCAGACCAGCCGGGAACTGCCACGCAGTCCGTAACCGGGCTGCCGGATAACCAGATTGTCATGAAGGCCATTGCACCCAGCTGGGTTCAGGTAAAGGGTGCCGATGGTAAGGTGGCGTATGATCATATCATGCAGGTGGATGATCAGTGGACTGTGCCCATGGATGGCGGCCCCTATAGCCTGACTGTTGGGAATGCCGGTGGCATTGTGCTGAGCGTTGGCTCCGTGACCACGCAGCCTTTAGGGCGGAACGGAGCTGTTCGCAGAAAACTGGCCTTAACGCCTGATACCGTGCGGGATGGGTCTCTGGCTGCGGCCGCGCAACCTGCTGCGCCGGGTAGTCAGCCTGTGCCGGCCACCAGTCCTGCCGGAGTGACGGGGAATGTAACCACCACAACACCCGAGAGTGCGGCCCCCTCAGATGCTGGCGGGGCAGGTGCTGTGCCAACCACGGGTGCGGATGGACAGCCTCTACCATCTCCTCCGGTTGCAGATATGCCGCCGTCTGAGCCTCCTAAGCCTCACCCTCGGAGGCAGCTTGTGGCAAAGCCTGAACCCAGCGCGGATGACCTGAATGCACGTCAGCTCCGGGGCATGGCCGGACACTGAAGGACTGTTTTTCGTGCTTTCATGTAGCCAACGTGCATTGATTTTGGCAGGAAAGCATCAAACGTAATGTGCAGGCGCGTGGCGTAACGCGATTTGCCTGACAACTGTCGTCTCGACAAAAGGATGTAACATGAGTGGCTACCGGCCTTACCAGCATATCGAGCGTCGGAAATCACGGAAAATCCATGTCGGCAAAGTTGCCGTCGGTGGGGATGCGCCGATTTCCGTCCAGACCATGACCAATACGCTGACCACTGACGTGCAGGCCACGATCGAACAGATCCGCCGCGCGGAACTGGCAGGCGTGGATATCGTGCGCGTATCTTGCCCGGATGAGGAAAGCACCAAGGCGCTGGAAGAAATCGTGCGGGAAGTGAACGTGCCCATCGTGGCCGATATTCACTTCCATTATAAACGCGCGATTGAAGCCGCAAAAGCCGGTGCCGCCTGCCTGCGTATCAACCCCGGTAACATAGGTAGCCCGGAACGTGTGCGTGAGGTTGTGCAGGCCGCCAAGGATTATGGCTGTTCCATCCGTATTGGTGTGAATGCCGGGTCTCTGGAAAAGCATCTGCTGGAAAAATATGGCGAGCCGAACCCCGAAGCACTGGTGGAAAGTGCTCTGGAACACGCCAAAATTCTGGAAGATCATGACTTCCGTGAATTCAAGATCAGCGTGAAGGCATCTGATGTCTTTATGGCCGTCGCCGCATACCAGCAGCTGGCTGATGCCTGTGATTACCCGCTGCATATCGGAATTACGGAAGCGGGCAGCAAGCGCGCAGGGACCGTGAAATCCTCCATTGGTCTGGGTAATCTGCTGTGGGCCGGTGTGGGTGACACCATGCGTGTTTCTCTCTCCGCCGCTCCGGAAGAAGAAGTTCTGGTGGGCTGGGATATTCTGAAGTCCCTCGGCCTGCGTCACCGTGGCGTAAAGATCATTTCCTGCCCGTCCTGTGCGCGTCAGGGCTTTAATGTGGTTGAGACGGTGCAGACGCTGGAAGATCGTCTGGCCCATATCAAAACCCCGCTGACGCTCTCCATCATCGGGTGTGTGGTCAACGGGCCGGGTGAAGCCCTGATGACTGATCTGGGTGTGACCGGCGGTGGCTCTGGTCGCCACATGGTTTATTCCGCAGGTAAGCAGGATCATACGGTGCCTGGCACTGACATGATTGAGCATGTGATTGAACTGGTGGAAAGCCGCGTTGCCGCCATTCAGGCGGAAGAAGCCAAGGAAAAGGCTGAAGGCGTCGTGCCGGAATTGCCGGAAATGTCTTCTGCTAAATAAAGTTTCTGAAGGGTGCGTGTGCAGAGTTTTATCTGGCGCGCACCACAGGACTTTTCTTTTCCTTCAATACAGATCAGGCCAGAAAGAGTAATTCGTGAGCAGCATTCAGCCCGTAAGAGGAACGCACGATCTTATTGGGGAGCAGCAGCGCCGACACGCCCATGTGGTGTCTGTCGCACGCCATATCGCCGGCCTCTACGGGTTTGATGAATGGGCAACCCCGATTTTTGAAGAGACCCGCGTGTTCTCTCGCTCTCTGGGCGATACGTCGGACGTGGTCTCCAAGGAAATGTATTCTTTCAATGACCGGGATGGTGAAAGTCTGACTCTGCGGCCGGAAGGTACAGCAGCAATCTGCCGGGCGCTGGTAACAAACGGCCTGACTCAGTCTCTGCCGCAGAAAGTTTTTTATGCAGGCCCCATGTTCCGGTACGAACGCCCTCAGAAGGGCCGGTATCGCCAATTCCACCAGATCGGGGCGGAACTTCTGGGGGCTGCGGAGCCGCTGGCGGATGCGGAAGCCATTGCTCTGGCGCAGCAGCTGCTGACGGCTCTTGGCGTTGCGGATGACGTGACGCTGGAGCTGAACACGCTGGGCGATACGGCCAGCCGTGATGCATGGCGCGTTGCGTTGGTGGCGTATTTCTCTGCCCATAAAGAGACCTTGTCCGAAGACAGCCTGACACGCTTGGAAAAAAATCCGCTGCGTATTCTGGATAGCAAAGACGCTGGAGACCGCGCTCTGGTGGCCAATGCGCCGATGATGGAAGCATTCCTGACGCCGGAAGCCCGCACGTTCTGGGATGGTCTGCGCCGCACGCTGGATGGGTTCGGGATTGAATACACCGTCAACCCCAGCATTGTGCGTGGGCTGGACTACTACAACCACACGACGTTTGAGTTCGTAACGCGCCGCCTTGGTTCACAGGGCACTGTGCTGGCTGGTGGCCGGTATGACGGGCTTGTGCAGCAGATGGGCGGGCCGGAAGTGCCCTCCATTGGCTGGGCTGCCGGTGTTGAGCGCCTTGCCATGCTGCTAGAGGCTGCACCCGCAGCGCCGCGTTCTGTGGTGATTGTGCCTGTTGGCACGCCGGATGAAGCCGCTTTGCTGAGCATTTTGCAAACTCTGCGTAAGCAAGGCGTGCGGGTGGAAATCGGTTATCGTGGGTCTCTGCGCAAGCGGATGGAGCGGGCTGGTAAGCAGAACGCCAGCCATGTGCTGTTCCTTGGGGATGATGAACTGGCACGCGGCAGCTTCCGTGTGAAAAACATGGAAACGGGAGCAGAAGCAGACGTCTCACGCGATACGCTGTTTTCCAACGCTGCCAGCGTGTTTGCAAACGCAGGTGAGTCTGCTGTTCAATGACTCTTGACGATCGGCTGGACAGAATTGTTGGCCGGGCGCTGGAACTGGAAGCGCTACTGGCTAGCGGTGTGAGTGGTGAAGCGTTTACGCAGGCCTCGCGGGAATATGGAGAAATAGAGCCGGTTGTCTCCCGCATTAACGCGTTGCGCGCGGCGGAGCAGGAGGTTCGGCAGGCAGAAGCTATGCTGGCTGATCCTGAAATGAAGGAACTGGCAGAGGCTGAACTCGCAACATTGCAGGAAACACTTCCGCAATTACGGCAGGATGTGCGCCTGTCCATGCTGCCGCGTGATGCGGCAGATGAACGAAGTGCCATTCTGGAAGTGCGTCCCGCTGCGGGTGGGGATGAGGCGGCTTTGTTTGCCTCAGAACTGTTCGAGCTTTATCGCCGATATGCAGACCTTCGGGGCTGGCGCTTTTCCATCATGGATTATGATGAAAGCGAGCTTGGTGGTCTGCGGTGTGGGATTGCGGAAATCACCGGTAAAGGTGTGTTTGCCCGACTGAAGTATGAATCGGGTGTGCATCGGGTGCAGCGTGTGCCTGCTACGGAAAGTCAGGGACGTACCCATACATCAACCGTGACGGTGGCTGTGCTGCCGGAAGCGGAAGAGGTGGATGTCACAATTGATGAAACCGATTTGCGCATTGATGTCTATCGCGCCTCCGGGGCCGGTGGGCAGCATGTGAATAAAACGGAAAGTGCAGTGCGTATCACCCATATGCCCAGCGGTATTGTGGTGACCATGCAGGAAGAAAAAAGTCAGCATAAGAACAAGGCCAAGGCCATGAAGATCCTGCGGGCGCGTTTGTATGAGCGTGAACGTGCGCAGGCGCATGAATCCCGTGCAGCAGACAGGCGCTCTCAGGTTGGAACTGGTGACAGATCCGAGCGTATTCGCACCTATAATTTTCCGCAGGGTCGCGTGACGGATCACCGCGTGAACCTCACCCTCTACAAAATTGATCGCATCATGCTGGGTGAGATTGATGACTTTGTGGATGCCTTGACGCAGGAAGAACAGGCGGCCTTGCTGGCTGCGGAAGGGCTGTAAGCCCGAGCCGGGGATTTAGCTGACGGGTGTTGCGCACACGTTGGACTGGCCGGGGTGGTGTTCCGCCGCATCCAGATCATCCGGGTCCTGCAAGAAAAATTCGGTGAAGTTGTCTGACCCTAGAGCGTAAAAATGATGGCCGTCTGGGTTATGCAAAGTGCCGTCACTGTTGACTTCATGCGTTTCCACCCGGCCTTCCGGTGTGCGGATCGTGATCTCACCACACAGGGTATAGGTGTGCTCGACCCGGCCTACGGGCGTGGTGACCCGAATGGTTTTTTCCGGGGTGTGGTCATCCAGCCTGATGGTGGCCGCGAGAACGCCATCAATATAAATGCGCGAAACTTCTGATATTTCAGCCGCGGCCTTGCCGTCTGTCACGGTAAACTCGCCTGCCAGCGCGGATGCTGCTCCAGGTAGCGCTGTGACAAGAAGGGCACAAACCGCTAAGGCCGTGCGGGAGAGGGGAATGGTGCTCAAAAAACGCATCATGGAACCGGGACCGCTTACAGGAAAGTAATCTTGTGACTAGAGCAGAAAACAACCAGATCTGCCAGACGATGGAGCAACTCCTTGCTCTGGGCACCCGGCAGCTGGCCGAGGCGGGCATTGAGTCCCCCCGGCGTGAAGCGCGGCTATTGCTGACTTATGCTTTGGGACTGACACCTGAGCAGATGCTCTCCCGTTCTCCGCGCGATATGGTGCCTGAGCAGCCTTTTCTGGGGTATCTGGCGCGGCGGGTGCAGCGGGAGCCGATGGCTTTTATTACGGGCAGCCAAGGCTTCTGGACGCTGGATCTGGCCGTTTCTCCGGCTACGCTGGTGCCCCGGGGGGATAGTGAGACACTTTTGTCCTGCCTTCTGGACTATTGCCCGGAAACACAACGCGTGAACGCCATGCTGGATCTGGGGACGGGCACAGGCTGCCTGTTGCTGGCGGCTCTGGCGGAATATCCGCAGTCATGGGGGGTGGGGGTGGATATCAACCCTGAAGCCGCCTTACTGGCGCAGAGCAATGCCCGGCAGTGCGGTTTGGCAGACAGAGCGTTGTTCATGGCCGGGGAATGGGACAACGCCCTGCATGGCCAGCGTTTTGATGTTGTGCTGAGCAACCCGCCTTATATCCCGACAGCGGATCTGGCTGACCTGATGCCGGAAGTCCGCCTGCACGAACCTTTGGCTGCACTGGATGGCGGGCAGGACGGCATGGAGGCCTATCGGGTGCTGTGTGCCCGCATGCCGCATTTGCTGGCACAGGACGGTGTGGCGATTTTCGAAATTGGTATCGGGCAGGGGGAGGATCTGCAGGCGGTCGCGACTGAGGCTGGTCTGGAAATACTGGAAATTCGCTCAGACTTCGGTGATGTGCCCAGATCGGCAGTTTTGCGGGTCTGTCGTGAAAAGAGAGCGTAAAAAACAGGTTGGCTTTATGACGGCTGATTGGTAATGTGCTGACAGCTTATCCTTTTGGTAGCGATGATCTTCTTTTAGCCGTTACCCGGACAAGCCATGGGGCTTTTCACTCAGCAGCGGTTCTTTCTGCGCTGGACTAAGCCCGTTCCGAAAGACAATTCGGCCTTCAGTCAGGAAACGCGTCTTAACAATAGTCTTGGACTGTTTCTTCATGCAGAACGCCATGAACAGGAAAGTGCTGCGATAGCTCATGAATGTAAAACGGATGCGAACCAGAAATCATCGCTCCAGCGGTGGGAGTGGTGGTACTTCCCGGCATCTGAATGGTCAGATCCCGATGAACCGAAACCATGTTTTTGATAGCCATGGACCCGATGTTCGTGTGCGCGGGACAGCCCAGCAGCTTTTTGAAAAATATCTTCAGCATGGTCGTGATTCGACCGGCGCGGGTGACCGTGTTGCCGCTGAAGCATACTTTCAGCACGCCGAGCATTATTTCCGTATTATGAATGCCATGGCGCAGGCGGCTCAGCAGAGCCAGCAGGAGCGTGCAGAGCGGACAAGCCGCCAGCCTTCCGGCCGGACGCAGATGAACTCCGCAGAAGACAACGACGAAAACCGCATGGATGCTGAAAATGCTCAGCAGCCGCACGGTGAAGCCGAGCCTCAGCCAGAATTCTCTGAAAACTGAGAGTGCTCCATGTGCTTCAGCCCGGACTTTGGTGACGGGCTGAAGAGCAGGGGAGACGGGTGTTTCATGCTCATGGTGCAGCATGCAAATAGCACGCGTGTGCCTGCTGTATAGAACAGACGACACTGTTTATTGTTGGATACTGTTTTAATAGGGGAATAAAACCGAACCCTTTAAAATCAGAACTGAAGAGCAAAACGTAAGTTTGAAAGCTTACTATGCCAAGTGGCTGATTTTTAAGGAAAGATGGTAGCGGCGGACGGATTTGAACCGCCGACCAAGGGATTATGATTCCCCTGCTCTACCGCTGAGCTACGCCGCCATCGTTCGGTGGAGGTGATCTACTATCGGGAGGGGGAACCCGTCAAGACGTGAAGTCTGAATTTGTTACAAAAAATGTTCAGGCCACTCTTACTGGCCCAGGTTTCCGCCACCAAAGATGTAGTTGCTCACCTGCTGCTCCAGGCTGGATGGCTCCAGCGTGTGCGTCATCATGGTGCCGGGTGCGACCAGTGTGTGAGACGTTCCGGGCTCAATAACCAGCGCGTTGTCTGATGAGAGGGTGCTGCTGCCAATTGTCAGGGTCGTATCTTCCGGCAGCTTCAGTTCGGAGTTCAGCCGGAAGCGGACAATGGCCATCTGGGAGACAGGGTCCAGCGTAATGGAGGAAACCCGGCCCACATTGACACCGGCAAGAGCAACATCTGCACCGCGGTTCAGGCCGTTGGCGGAGACAAAGCGGGCGGAGAGGTCATACCGGTCCTGCCCCGGAGCTGTCTGGGTGGCGCGGGCGTAAAGCGCAAAAGCCAGAGTGCCTGCCAATACTGCGCCGCTGAAAATGCTTGCGCCTGCGCGGCCGCGTCCAATCATGACAGTGCTTTCTCCATTTATACTGCTGTGGCGGGGTGCGCCTGAATTTAACAATGCTTGCAGCACGTAGGCACATGGTGCAAGGACAACCTTCTTTCTTGACGCGGCCATATCAAGGTTTGTGACGGATGTCTTTCATTCAGGCGATGATCATAGCACTCCTACAGGGGGCGACGGAGCTGTTTCCAGTCAGCAGTCTGGGGCATGCCGTGATCTTGCCTGCCTTGCTGCACTGGTCTTTTGACCAGCATGCGCCTGCGTTTCTGCCGTTTCTGGTCATGCTGCATCTGGGCACGTCCGTCGCGTTGCTGATCTTTTTCTGGAAAGACTGGTCGGCGCTGGTCAAAGGTGCCTTGGGCGGTGCTGGCAGAAGCCTGCAAATGCAGAGCCTGCATATTCTGAGCCTTCTGGTCGTGGCGACCATCCCGGCGGTGATTATTGGCGGGCTGTTCGAGCATATGCTACGCAGCCTGTTTGGATCAGCCTCAGCCGCTGCTATTTTCCTGTTTCTAAACGGCTTTATGCTGCTTTTAGCAGAAAGGCTGCGGGGGCTTTCCGTGCGTAAGGATGTCCGCACTGTTGCGGATATGACGGTCAAGGACGCACTGATTATCGGCGTGTTCCAGTGCATTGCCTTTTTCCCCGGCTTTTCCCGTTCAGGGGCGACTATCTGCGGTGGCCTGCTGCGGGGCCTGCGGCACGATACAGCGGCCCGTTTTTCCTTTCTGATGGCAGAGCCCGTCATTATTGCAGCCACTGTGCGTGAAGCATTCAAGCTCCGTTCTGCTCCAATGGACCCGGCCCAGCTGCATCTGGCGATGATTGCGGCTGTAGTCTCCGGCGTGACTGCGCTGGCTAGTACGGCTTTCCTGATGCGGTATTTCCGGGACCATGATAAATGGGCGCTTTCGCCGTTTGCTTACTATTGTATGGCGGCTGGTGCGATCGCGACCGGGATTTTTCATTTCTATTCGTGAACGAAAAGCCTACGCTGTGCCGGGCGTAGGTTTATAATGCATTGGCAGGCCGGGCTGGACTCTCCGGCCCGGTTTTTGGTTGGAGGTTACACAGGCTCTCATGGGGTTTTCATCCTGCCCGGATACAGGGCGGTCTCGTCGCAAATCACTTGAGAGAATTGAGCAGGAAAACGGTGCTCAACGGCTGAAGAGAACGCTGGGGCCTGTGCAGCTGACCATGCTGGGGGTTGGGTCGACCATCGGGGCTGGCATTTATGTCATGACCGGTACCGCCGCCGCCAATTATGCCGGTCCATCCATTCTGCTGTCCTTTATTGTGGCGGGTTTAGCCTGCCTGTTTACAGCTTTGTCTTATGGTGAGCTGGCTTCTGCTATGCCTGTTTCAGGCTCGGCCTACACCTATGCCTACGTTTCCATGGGGGAGGCCTGTGCATGGGGCGTCGGGTGGCTTTTGTTGCTGGAATACGGCATTTCCTGCGCGGGTGTTGCCGCAGGTTTTTCGGGCTATGCTGTCAGTCTCCTTCAGGATTTTGGCATACAGATCCCGCCTGCATTAGCCACG
Source organism: uncultured Acetobacter sp. (assembly GCF_937875265.1). Lineage (GTDB taxonomy): Bacteria > Pseudomonadota > Alphaproteobacteria > Acetobacterales > Acetobacteraceae > Acetobacter. Next base: position 29,516 of record NZ_CALLXM010000174.1, read on the forward strand.
ACAACCTTGCAGGTAATTTTTGATGGAAGCGGGCGGCATATCTCTGCCGCTGGACGACTGGACCTTGTTGGGGCCTTTTCCATTTTTGCGGTGACCGGCCTGCTGATTATGGGCGTCAAGGAATCCCTGCGGATTAATACGGCTATTGTTTTCCTGAAGGTGGGGGTTCTGGCTGTCTTTGTGGCGGTTGGCGTGTGGGAAATTCACCCTGCCTACTGGACACCTTTTATTCCGCCGCATGAAGGCGGGTTCCGCTACGGTATTCCGGGGATTTTCCGGGCGGCCTCTATTATTTTCTTTGCATATGTGGGTTTTGAAGCGGTTTCAACGGCGTCATCAGAAGCACGGAACCCCCGGCGCGATATCCCGACAGGCATCATCCTGTCCCTGCTGATCTGCACGGCTGTTTATATGATTGTAGCAGCCGTTCTGATCGGGGTTGTGCCCTGGAAGCTGCTGGATGTAGCGGACCCTCTGGCTGTGGCTGTTAACGCCATGCACCAGCCGTGGCTTGCGTTTTTTGTAAAAATCGGCGCAGTGATCGGCCTCTGTTCTGTGTTGTTCGGGCTGCTTTACGCGCAGAGCCGCATTTTCTTCGCGATGGCGGAAGACGGCCTGCTCATGCCGCTGTTCTGTAAACTGCATCCGCGCTTCAGCACGCCGTGGGTGGGCACTATTCTGCTTGGCGTTGTGGTCGCTATTGCCACGGCAACACTGCCCATTGATGTGATTGGTGATCTGGTCAGTCTGGGGACCGCCACAGCGTTCGGGATTGTCTGTTTTACAGTCATCTGGATCCGTAATACGGCACCGGACTTTCCGCGCACGTTTAGTGTGCCGGGGGGCGGTTTTACCGTGAAGGGGATCTGGATTGGCTATGCGCCGCTTCTGGGAATCCTGTTCTGCCTGATTATGGCAGCGCCCCTGTTTGTCGATATAATTTTTGCGCTGTTTTCCGGTGACCCGGTGCCAGCCACTCTGCTTGCTGTCTATTGTGGGCTTGGCTGGGCCAGTTACCGGTTTTACGGACGCAAGCATTCCCGCCTCGGGCGGGAACTGGCTGAGTAAGCGAACGGAGGGGCGTCTAAGGCCGTCTTCTAGTCGTTCATGGGGTAAGAGGCAAGCAGGCGTTTCTGCTGCCGCCAGAGGCGTACACCATGCCAAAGGCCGCTGGACTTCCAGCCTTCCTTTTTCTTTTTGGCACCAATACGGAATGTTTCCCCGTAATGGTGAAATTGTGCTGCGTAGGCTTCACGCAGCGTGGTGTTGGAATCCCAGATGTGGGTGGCTTCTGAGCCCACGCCGTTGATTTCGATAATTTCGAACTTTTCCCCCTGTTTCAGGGCCTCAACGGATTCGAATTTCACATCGACCCGGCCAAAGTGGAAATCGGGGATATCCTGCATGATCTCGTCCAGTCGGTTGATCAGAGCAGGTGTGATATCCGCAACCCCATTATGAAAAATGGCACCCTTGCAGTGGTTTCCTGCAAAAACGAGGTCAAGCGTCTCTCCTGGGGCAAGTACATCAGTCAGGTGTGATTGGAGGCGTGGCGTATAGATATGCAGCAGCAGGCTGGTCCGTGGGTCCAGCTTGAGCAGATCCAGAACCGTGGAATGACCGTTACCTACCAGCATGGGGATATCTTTGTAAGTAAGGGATGAAATCTCGCCTCGAGGGCTGTCAGGGTGCCGGATGTAGAACAGGCCTGCTTCATGCTTATAAGGAATAAGTCGCTGCAGAACGAGCTTGATGCCACGCGGGAAGGCCGCCAGAGCTGCGGTCAGCTCTGGCTCGGTACGGGCCAGTTTGACCCCTGTGCCATTGCAGCCAATATCGGGCTTAACCACAACAGGAACACTCAGGCCTTTGTCTGCCATAGATTCCAGCGCGCGTTGGGTATCATCTGCGCCGGTGATCAGAGTGGTGTAGGGTGCGATCCAGCGAGAGGCGACGCTGCCCGCCATATCCAGAATGCCACTTTTGCTCTCACCACACAGGCCTCCGGTTTCAATCCGGGGGTTGGCTGCGGTCGGGGTGCTGAAGTCCCTGTATCGGATCCCCAGCAGAATCCAATAAATGACAACGGGCGTGTAAAACGCCCAGCCCGGCCAGAACTCAAAGCTGGAAAGCGGAGAGCCGGATTTACCTTTGGCCTGTGCCGATGGGAGGGGGGCTGCGTGAAGCTGAGAGGATGTAGGCAGCTGGGTCATTTTCCCTGCTTCTGAATGCGGGCGGCAACGCGGCCCATAATGATAATGACCAGCACAAAGCCGAGAATACCGACCCAGCGCCAGGCTCCGAGGTGTGCCAGAAGAAATCCGCCAACGCGCAGCGATAGCGCAAACAAGGCAGATGTCCAGATCATGGTTGCGACAATGGTGGCCAGAGTAAAGGTGCGCAGGCCAGCATTGAAAAACCCGCAGGCTGTATAGAGCGGCAGGCGGGTGCCGGGCACAAAGCGACTGATAAACACCACTTTGAACAGCTTCTGGGTAAGCCACTTGCGTTGAACGTCTCGCTCAGGGGTGTCAACCCATTTGCGGGCCGGTGGCCAGCGGGCTGCCAGATAACCAAGCCCGTAAAGCCCGACATCTCCGGCAACAATTCCGACATAAAGCGCTATTAAAGCAGTGCCTGGCGCCAATGTGTGCAGCTTGACCTGAATGGCGGTAAGAACTGTTGCTGCATCTTCAAGAATAAAGGTAGCAAGGATGACGATAAAGACCTGAACGAGCGGGTGTGCTGTTGTCAGTTCAAGAAAATGGTCAAGGGATGCAGGCATAAAACAGAAAAATCCACAATTCTGAGTGTAGGGGAGCGTGACAGGATAAAGCGAACAGGAGAGTATTCGCAGGATCGGCCGCTATAAGCACGCTGCTGAGCGTCTTGTGGGTTCCGGAGTTATGGCGTGCAGCTTTCTTTAATCATCACGGCGCTAAAACAGGCGCGGCACGCACGAATGTCAAGCAATACAGCTGACACACAGTGTGGGCAGATAGCGAAAGCTACCGGATGGCTGTATCTGAGAGACAGAAAAGATGTGGGAGGATAAAGTGCATCCTGTCCCGCTGGGTTCATGTAGTAACGACAGGGCTGGTACGGAATGCTGAGAAGAAAGTTTCTTGTTTGTGGGGCTGTGTCCGCAGTTGTGGCTACCCCGGCATTTGCAAAAAATAAGGCGGTGCGGTCTGCATCTCCCGCTGCAGAGCAGGGGAGCTATGCGGCTTTTCTTGCCGAAGTGCGTCGTGAAGCGATCAGCAAAGGCCTGTCGGCCTCTTTGGTGAGTGAAGCGCTGGCGCTGAGCCCGGAACCTAACCAGAAGGTTTTGAAGGCAGACCGGCATCAACCTGAATTCACCATGACATGGGCGCAGTATAAAGCGCGGGTCATTACCGATAAAAAGATTTCAGACGGGCAGGCTGCTGTTAGTAAGCGCGAAGCGCTTCTGGGGCAGATCAGCCAGAGTTACGGCGTTGATCGGGGCGTGATTGCCGGGATATGGGGGCTCGAATCCGCATACGGCACCAAAATGGGTACGTTCCATGTAATCGATTCGCTCGCGACTCTGGCTTATGACGGGCGTCGCGCTGCGTTTTTCCGAGCTGAGCTGTTCAAGGCACTACACATTCTGGGTCAGGGCAACATTACGCCTGCGGGTATGCTGGGGAGTTATGCGGGGGCCATGGGGCAGCCGCAGTTCATGCCCAGTGCGTACGAGCAGTATGCGGCCAGTTTCCCCGCTGGTGGCCGACGCGATATCTGGAATAATGAAGGCGATGTTTTTGCATCCATCGGCAACTATCTATCCAAATGCCACTGGATTGCTGGTGAACCGTGGGGCGAGGCCGTAGACGTGCCCGACTCACTGGATCAGGGGCAGCTTGGGCGGGCAATCGTGCGTCCTGTTTCCTATTGGGCGACACAGGGAGTGCGCCCGCAAAGCGGTGGCGACTTTACCCATATGGGGATGAATGGAGCCATTATCCGGCCTGATGGTGTTGGGGGTGAAGCCTACATGGTTTACCATAACTTCAATGTTATCCGCCGCTATAACCCGTCCGATTTCTATGCTCTGGGCGTTGGTCTTCTGGGTAGTGCCGTGGCGTGAAGAAAGCCATTCTCCTTTGTTGTGTCGGTGTGGTGGCCTGTTCCAGGCCGCAGCAGCCTACGGTACAGCCTGACCTTCACTATGTGGTTGGACCGGCCTGGAAAGTCGGGGCGGCATGGATGTATCCCAGAGAGGATTTTTCCTATCAGGCCATGGGGTTGGCTGTGCGACAGGAAGACTCTGCCCAGCCGCTGACAACGGATGGAGAGGTGCGGAATCCGCTTTCCATGACTGGAAGCCACCCCACCTTGCAGTTGCCTGCTGTGGTGACGGTGATCAATCTTGAAAACGGGCGGGAAATCACGATCCGTGTGAATGACCGTGGTCCGGCGGAAGCTGGCCGTGTTCTGGGGCTTTCCCGTAAGGCGGCTGATCTGCTGGGTATGGGGGCAGGACCTGCGCGTGTGCGAGTGATGGAAAATGAAATGGCCAGCCGCCAGCTGGCGGAAGTGCTGCCCGGTGGCCCGATGTTGCAGATCAACACAGCGCCACTGGAATCAGTAAAGCAGACGGATCTTGGTGCTGCCGCTCCTGCGTCACACTCTGCAGGAGCGCCCGCTCCAACGGTGCCTCAGACTGCGCCCGCAAACCAGAATACGGCACAGGCTGTTACTCAGTTGCCGCAGCTTCCAGTAGAGTGGCGACAGGGACAGCCCGTTTTCACGCAACTCTGGGTCGAAACGGCAGATTTTACGGCGCGCGGGGCAGCTGCAAGGCTTGCAGCGCGGGAAGGTGGCTCGGTCTGGCCTTCTTTCACTCCACAAGGCAAGATGTGGGCTGTCCGACAAGGACCTTTTACGACTATAAGCGACGCGGATGCGGCCCTGAAGCGCGCACTCGCTGATGGCTTGACCGGATCTCATATCGTCGTCGAATAGGAAAGAATGTGCAAACTCGACGGTTTCTTCTCGCAGGGGGCGCTGCCCTCCTCTCAGGTAGTTATTCTCTGACTGCTTTTGCCCGCAAACCAAAAGCAGGACATCCGCACGCTGCGGCTCCTGCTGCTGCGGTGCCTCAGCCTGACGGAGTAGCGCAAACACCTGCGACCACGCCTGTTGGCCCGCTGGATACAGTGGCCCGCTGGGCGTGCATCATTGATTATAAGAGTGGGGCAACTCTGCTTGAAAAAGCAGCGGATGAACGGATGCCCCCATCATCTCTGACCAAGATGATGACAGCTTATGTCACCTTCAGCATGCTCAAGGCTGGTCGTCTGCGGCTCGATCAGGCGCTGCCGGTAAGTGAGCGCGCCTGGCGGATGCAGGGCTCCCGCATGTTCGTCCCCTTGGGGCAGAGCATTGCGGTGCAGGATCTTATCCAGGGTATGGTCATTCAGTCCGGGAACGATGCCTGCATCGTGCTGGCTGAAGGTATTTCCGGGTCTGAAGAGCAGTTTGTCTCTCTGATGAACGACATGGGCGGCAAGCTGGG
>NZ_CALLXM010000175.1 GCF_937875265.1 uncultured Acetobacter sp.
TCGCCAATATCGGCATTCAAATCAATCTTCATGATTTTTTACCGGCCTGACCGGCACCTCTCCGAATGAACGATTTTCTGTAAAGTGCTGCGTTGTCCTGAAGAGACTTGAGATAAGCATCTTCCTGACGCATGGCCTGAAGACCTTCGGCATGATCACAGCACTGAACCTGCACAAAACTGCCGATACGAGCCTGCGCAAGACGCCACAAATCGGCTTCGATAACAGTTGCAATACGGGGATAGCCACCGGCAGTATTGGCATCCGCCATCTGTACAATTGGCTCTCCGGCCGGGGGCACCTGAATAATACCCGGAATAACACCGTAAGATCGCAACTCGACGGGATGCGTCAATTTCAGAGCACCGCCCTTCAGCCGGTAGCCCAGACGGTTACTTTGCGCGGTAATCTGCCAAGAGGCAGACCAGAAATGGGCTCGTGCATCTTCCGTAAACAGGAGGTAGTCCGTTGCAGGAATAGCCCGCAAAGTCACTGTTTTTACCTTTTCTTCAGCGCAGGCTCCGGCCAGTGCCCGTGCGGGGGGAACAACCCCGACCCCGTCAGGCACACAACCACCGGTTCCGGTAATCTGATCACCAGCCTGCAACGGCCGACCCAGATAACCTCCAAACCCCCCGCGCAACTGCGTGCTGCGTGAGCCGAGAACAACCGGAACGTCAACACCGCCGCATACACACAGATACATCCGTGCCCCGACGGATGGACGCTCGAGTGTCAGCACATCACCGGTGTGGGCCGTAGCGACAGACCAGGGGATGAGAGCTTTCTCACCCAGCGTCACAACACCCTCGCCGCCAGTCACGACAAAGCTGACATTCTTGTCGAAGCGAATTTTGAAAGGGAATGTCTGCACTTCGATACAGGCAGCATCCCGCGCATTGCCCAGCAGAGTATTTCCGCAACGCAGCGCCAGAGGGTCCATCACGCCGGACGTACTCACACCCAGATGACGAAACCCGAAGCGCCCAGCATCCTGCACGCTGTTCAGCACACCGGTTTCAAGAACTGTAATCACAATTCGATACTTTCGGCATAGAAGCGAATCTGGTCACCCACTTCAAACAACGCTGGTGGGCTGCGTTGGGGGTCAAACATCACAAGGTCCGTAAAGCCGATGGAGTTCCAGCCGTTCGGGCCTGTCAGAGCAGATATCCCCGCTTGTGGGCCACCGATGGTCACTGTACCTGCCAGCATATTCAGAGAGGGCACAGATTTACGCGGGGTTTCAAGGCGTGGATCAAGCCCGTGCAGATATCCAAACCCCGGAACGCTCCCAAGCGCACACACTGTGTAAAGCGGGGCCTGATGCAGCGTGATGACATCCTGAGGGGACATCCGGCAATGTTCGGCAACGCGAGACAGGTCAGAGCCAAGCTCACCACCATAGCGCACCGCCACCTCAAACAGGCGGCCCTTGATATGCTTTTCCGGCAGCGTTTCCCATGCGTTGCGCAGCCAGACCGCGACCATCTCCGGGTTTTCCAGCGGGATGGAGAAAATCAGCATCAGGTTGGTCACACCCGGCATGACTTCTTCAATATCCGAACGTTCAGCACAGGCATCCATCAGAGCCCATATCCGCCGCTGGCAGGCCAGCGTGAACTCTCCAGGCGCCTCAAACAGCATGGCCCTTGTGCCGATCATGCTGATGGTCGGCCCGTCCGCTGAAACAGCAGACTGACCCCGTTCCAGAGCGGTGATGGTTTCAGTCATGAGCGCATGGGCAATGATGTAGGATGGCAGCCACCAAAAATGTCCTGTGCGGGGTTACGTATTGTGTCCGTAACGATAGGGGGAGAGAGCGAAGAGCCGCCAACATTATCTTCGTGTGATGACATACAATAATCTTATGACCAGCCCCGCACGGGGAGGCATTGAATAATCTTATGACGCAAGACTGAACTGATCTTGGTCAAGCTAATATTCCGTCTCTAAAGTGAAATGACTTATTGAAGTCTGGCTTATTCCATAAGGCAGACCGGTCCATAGACATCAGGATATTTCATATCATGACGACACAGCCTTACAGCACAGCACTTGTTACCGGCGCCTCTTCTGGCATTGGTGCCGCGACCGTCCGTCGCCTGCGGGAACTGGGGCTGGAAGTGCATGCCGTTGCACGAAATGCAGACCGCCTGAACACGCTGGCTGAAGAAACCGGCTGCATTGCACATGCCGCCAGTGTGGCGGACCTTGATGCCATGGCAGCCATTTTTGAAAAGCATGAGATTGATATTCTCATCAACAATGCTGGCCAGTCCCGCACGGGCAACATCACCAACACCACAGAAGAAGATATTGACGGGCTGGTGGATATTAACCTGCGCGCCGTTCTGCAGCTGACCCGTCTGGCTCTGCCGGGAATGATTGCGCGTGACCGTGGCCACATCGTCAACATCACGTCCATTGCCGGGCATTATGCGTTTGCCGGTGGCAACACGGTCTATCACGCAACCAAAGCTGGGGTGCACTCGCTCTCCAAGCAGCTGCGATGTGACCTGTTCGGCAAGAACATCCGCGTGACGGAAGTCTCCCCCGCCCGCGTGCAGACGGAAGTCTTTGGCCGCCTGATTGGTGACATGGAAGAAGCACAGCGTCGCTTCTTTGATGAGTATGACTCCCTGCTCCCGGAAGACCTCGCAAACTCCATCGCGTTTGCTATTACGGCACCGCAGCGGATGAACGTGAGCTTCATGGAAGTGCTGCCCACCATGCAGGTTGTTGGTGGTCTGAACTTTGCAAAGAAAACGGCTAAATCCTGATAGAAATGGACACTCAAGCTCTCAAAGCGCTGATAGACCTGTTTGGCCGTGCTCCGCTCCGTGAGCTTGAGATTTCGGAAGGCGGCCAGACACTTAAAATCACGCGCTCAGAGCAGGTTGCCGCCCCCGTCGGCCCTGCTCCCGCCCGCCCTTCCACACAGACCGCGCCTACAGCCTCCTCTGCCGGGCAGGCAGGGCCTTCAGCTGAAGGCCCTGACACACCCACTCAGGCAGAGCGTGTTGTGACCGCGCCTATGTATGGCACCCTCCACCTGTCTCCCTCCCCAGATGTGCGGCCTTTTGTTGCGGTAGGGGACACTCTGAGCGTCGGACAGCAGATAGGTCTGATAGAAGCCATGAAAGTTTTCACTCCGGTCAAAACCGAAGTTGCAGGCCGTGTAGAGGCCATTCTGGTGACTGATGGCACTGAAGTTGAGGCGGATCAGCCTCTGATGCGTCTGTCATGAGCGCACCTCACCCCTTCGGGCGTGTCCTGATTGCCAACCGTGGCGAAATCGCCCTGCGCATTCAACGCGCCTGCCGCCAGCTTGGGCTGGAAACAGTCGCTGTCTATTCCGAAGCTGATGCCCAGAGCCGCCACGTTCTGGAAGCCGATATTGCCCTATGCATTGGCCCGGCCTCTGCGACCCGCAGTTATCTGGATGCTGACGCCATCATTCTGGCAGCCAAAGCAACGGGGGCAACCGCCATTCACCCCGGCTATGGCTTTCTGTCTGAAAATGCCGACTTTGCCGAAGCTATCGAGAGTGCCGGGATCACCTTCATAGGCCCGACACCTGCGTCCATCCGTCTGATGGGGGACAAGATTACCGCCAAGCAGACCATGCAGGCGTCTGGTGTCCCTTGTGTGCCCGGTTCAGACGGCCCACTGCCTGAAAACGCGCAGGCTATTCTGGAACTGGCAAACGCTGTCGGCTTCCCGGTAATTGTCAAAGCTTCTGGCGGCGGTGGTGGCCGTGGGATGCGCGTTGTATGGTCAGCCGATGAACTGGGCAAAGCTGTTTCCGTTACCCGCAAGGAAGCACAGCAGGCCTTTGGAAACCCGACCCTGTATCTGGAACGCTTCATGCAGAAGCCCAGACACATTGAAATTCAGGTTCTGTGCGATACGCATGGCAACGTCCTGTGGCTGGGAGCCCGAGACTGCTCCCTGCAACGCCGACACCAGAAAGTGCTGGAAGAAGCCCCGCCACCCGGAATTGCGCCTGAACTGATTGCGGAAATCGGGGCCAGCTGTGCACAGGCCTGTCGCACTATTGGTTATCGCGGCGCGGGTACGTTCGAGTTTTTGTATGAAGACGGCATTTTCGCCTTCATCGAAATGAACACTCGCCTGCAGGTTGAGCATCCAATTACGGAAGAGACTACCGGCATTGATATTGTCTGTGCCCAGATTGAAATTGCACAGGGTAAGCCGTTAAATATCGAGCAAAGCGCCATTCGCACCACGGGCCATGCCATTGAATGCCGCATTAACGCAGAAGACCCGTTCTCCTTTGCGCCATCTCCTGGTCGAGTCAGTCGCTGGGATGTTCCCGGCGGGGCTGGCATCCGGCTGGATACACATATTGTGGAAGGGAGTGTAGTGCAGCCGTATTATGACTCCCTGATTGCCAAAGTCATTGCACGGGGTGCAACACGAGGCGAAGCTATTCGACGCCTTAAAGTTGCACTTGCTGAGATGCAGGTTGAAACAATTTCGACCAATATTCCACTCCATCAGGCACTTCTGTGCGATCCGGACTTTGTGAAAGGTGGCGTTGACATCCACCATCTGGAGCACTGGCTGGAAAAAAGGGAAAACTCCTGATGAACACGCCTTTATCAGTCCCGGCTTTTGAAAACCTTCCTAATTCAGAAGACGTTGTTCAAATCAGCCAATGGCTTAAGGATGCTGGCCTCAGCAGCCTTGAGCTTTCCAATGCACAGGGGACGCGCTTGCGCATCAGTGTCGGAGGATGTGACATCCCCGCTTCTGGTGTGATGCCCCATGCTGCTGCACCTTTACCGATACCCACTGAAGACTCACCCTCTACAAACATTCCTGTGACGGCAGCCTATTTTGGGAATCTGTTGCTCAGCAACCCGATTACGAAGGAAGCGTTTGCACCAGAAGGTAGCTCTGTCCGTGCGGAAGAAACCGTCGCCATGCTGCAAATTGGTGAGCTGACTGTTCCTATCACAGCGCCACAAAGTGGAACCGTGGTGCAGGTCATGGCTAAAGAAGGCGATCTGATCGGTTATGGGCAGACCATTCTGACACTGTGCCCATCCTGACCAAACCAATCTATTTTTAAAAACCGTCTAAAAGAAAACCCCGCCTTTAAAAGCGGGGTTTTTCTATATCCGGTCTTATTTCAGGCCTACGACAAATTTCGCAATCCGTTCACAGCCTTCGCGCAGTGTTTCAACATCTGTCGCATAGGAAACCCGGAAGAACGGGCTCATGCCGTATGCTGTACCCTGCACAGTTGCAACCTGCTGTTCTTCCAGAAGGCCCATCACAAAGTCTGTGTCTGCTGCAATGGTTTTTCCACCAGCAGAAACCTTGTTCATGCAGGCACTGATATCCGCATAAACATAGAATGCACCCTGCGGTTTATGGCACACAATGCCGGGAATATCGTTTAGCAGGCTTACAACCAGATCACGGCGGGTCTGATATTCCTGTGCACGATCTTTCAGGAAATCCTGCGGGCCTTCCAGCGCAGCAACAGCAGCCGCCTGAGCAAGCGTATTGATCCCACTGGTAGACTGGCCCTGCATGTTGTTCATGGCGGCAATCAGCTTTTTGGAGCCACCACAATATCCAACGCGCCAGCCTGTCATGGCATACGCTTTAGACACACCATTGACCGTCAGGACACGCTCTTTAAGGCGCGGCTCTACCTGTGCAATTGTGCAGAATTCAAAGCCGTCATACACCAGATGTTCATAAATATCATCGGTCATAACCCAAACATTGGGGTGCTTAAGCAGAACAGCGGCAATGGCTTCCATATCCGCGCGCGGGCAGCAGGTGCCAGACGGATTGTTCGGGAAGTTCAGGATGACCCATTTGGTCCGGTCTGTAATGGCGGCATCCAGATCTTCCGCAGCAAGATGGAAACCGTTTTCCGACTTACAGGGAACCGGCACAACGCTTGCCCCGGCCAGGCGCGCCTGATCGGCATAGCTGATCCAGTATGGCGTAGGCAGCACAACTTCATCACCTGGGTTACAGGTGGCCATAATGGCATCAAAAATGATCTGCTTGCCACCATTGGCAACCAAGATTTCATCCAGTGCGTAATCCAGATTATTTTCCCGCAGGAACTTATTTCGGACAGCCTTTTTAAGCGCAGGTTTACCAGCCTGAGGCGGGTATTTTGTATCGCCTGCACGGGCGGCTTCCACTGCGGCTTCCACAACATGCGGCGGTGTTGGGAAGTCCGGCTCACCAGAAGACAGGCTAATTACCCGAATTCCTTCGGCCTTCAGAATTGATGCTTTATCCGTCATTGCTGCAGAGGCAGAAATGGAAATTCCGTTAAGTCTATCAGCTAAACCAGGCATCACACACGCACTCCGAAAACTTCCTCATCGCAAACTCGAGAGAGAAGTCAGTGAATTATCGATATGAAATGAATTTATGCCCAATGGCTACGCAGGAGATAGCATTGAAAAACATCTACCCCCATACAAGAATTCTATGACAGGCAATTCATTGCGTATCGTATGAATTCACTTCCAAAAACAGACTTAAAACAAATGCTTTATGGAATTTTATGGAAAATAATTTTCAATTCATATTTTTTATTATACCTATTTTATTTATATAGATGTATTTATTACTAAATCTATTCTGATAAACCGTATTTACAAGGAATAATCCTATATTTATTGACCAACCATAATAATTTCGTTAAGAATATCATTAAATACGACGCATAGGGAAAGCAACGTGGATATTCGGCGGTTACAAGCGTTCGTAAAAATCATTGATATTGGCAGCATTTCTCGCGCAGCTGACATCCTGAACATTGCACAGCCGGCCCTAAGCCAGCAACTTGCATCGCTTGAAACCGCATTCAAACAGAAGCTCTTAATCCGCAGCAAAATGGGGGTAACCCCAACAACTGCCGGACTAGAGCTCTATCGTCATTCACAAACCATCATCAAACAGCTTGACCGTGCCATGACAGAAATTGGCAATGGGGCCGGGCCTCTGGTTGGTAAGGTTTCCGTCGGTCTTTCTCCTTATTCTTCTGGTTCTACTCTTTCATTGGCGCTTCTCAAGGAAGTGCGTGCCAAACTACCCGGCATTACGCTCCACCTTACAGAGAGCTTTGACGACATCTATAGTGAGATGGTCATGACAGGCCGGCTGGATATGGCTGTGATTCATGGAGCAGGCCCCATCAAGGGAGTGCACTTTACGCCGCTCATGAAAGAAGATTTTTTTCTGGTTGCGCCAGAAGAGACCTCTTTTGGACACGCCCTGTCTTCTCCAGTCAAACTTTCGGATCTGACCGAGGTCCCTTTACTGCTTCCACCCGAATATAATTTTGTCCGTAAACGCATCAACATGGCTTTTGCACGGAAACAGATTGTGCCCAATATTGTTGCTGAAGTTGAAGCACTTCTGACACTTCAGGATGCAGTGGCTGACGGAATTGGGTGTACAATTCTACCCTGGTCCGTAGCCAGCAAGATTATCGTGCCTGGAAAATCACGCGTCTACGAGCTATGCAGCCCGGTCATTCAGGAAGATGTCTCTCTCTGTGTACCGGAAAGTATTCCTGAAACAGAGGCTGGACTGGCCGTGCGTGAAATTCTAATTGAACTCGCCAAGAGCATGGCATCATCACAAAACTGGCCTGGCACCAAAACCATGGATGCGTAAT
>NZ_CALLXM010000176.1 GCF_937875265.1 uncultured Acetobacter sp.
GCTGAGCAAGCTGGGGTATCAGGTTACTGCTGTAACAGGCCATCCGGAAGAAGAATCCGCTTTGCGTCGACTAGGGGCGACGGACATTCTGCCGCGTCAGGTCTTGTTGCGTTTAACGCGGCCTCTGGAAAAGGCGCAGTGGGCAGGGGCTGTGGATGTTGCCGGAGGCGCTGTGCTGGCCGCATTGTGCGCTTCCATGCAGTATCATGGGGTGGTTACTGCCTGCGGGCTTGCCGCCGGAATGGCGTTCCCTGCAACGGTCGCGCCATTTATTCTGCGAGGTATCACACTGGTCGGGATTGATAGCGTTCATTGCCCGCACGAGGAGCGTCTCGCTGCCTGGCGGCAACTGGCGGAATTGATCGACCCTGAAAAGCTGGATGGGATTATTAAGGAAATTTCTTTGTCAGATGTGCAAAAAGCAGCATCTGATCTTCTGGATGGAGAAATCCGGGGACGTATTCTGGTGCGTCTGGCAGCTTCAGGGAGCGCCCCGTAAAAGCTGCCAGACTTCGCTTTATCCTTCTTCTACTGCCGGTGTCTGCGAGGGTGGCTGCGGGCGCTGATACGGGATGAGCTGCCCGCCCGGCTGGAAAACATACACCGTATCAGCATGTGCAATGGTGGCCGGTCGATGGGCGACCATCACGCGGGTAACGTTCATATCCCGCAAGGCTTCAGCCACTTTGTGTTCGGTCAGTTCATCCAGATGACTGGTGGCTTCATCAAGGAAAAGGATTTCCGGGCGCCGGTACAGGGCACGGGCCAGAATGACGCGCTGTTTCTGGCCACCGGAAAGACCGCTGCCCATATCGCCCACCAGCGTTTCAAACCCCATGGGCATCCGCATAATATCTTCCAGAATGGCGGCGCGGGATGCACATTCCTGCAACCATTCTTCATCCTGATTTTCTGCAAAACCGCTGATGTTGTCAGCAATGGATCCGGAGAACAGACCATCATCCTGCAACACACCGGCAATCCGGTCACGGTAGCCTTCCAGCGTGAGGGCCGCGATATCCGCGCCATCCAGACGGATTTCCCCTTCATCCAGATGCATCAGGCCCATCATGGTTTTGAGCAGGGTTGTTTTCCCGCAGCCGGAGGGACCAACAATAGCCACAGAGGAGCCTGCCGGAATTTCAACGGAAATATCCTTGAAAATCCAAGGGTCCTGGGTGCCATAGCGGGCTGAAATATTGATACAGCTCAGGTTGGCCGCCTGCTGCACAC
>NZ_CALLXM010000177.1 GCF_937875265.1 uncultured Acetobacter sp.
GTGTGCAGCAGGCGGCCAACCTGAGCTGTATCAATATTTCAGCCCGCTATGGCACGCAGGACCCCTGGATTTTCAAGGATATTTCCGTTGAAATCCCGGCAGGGTCCTCCGTCGCTATTGTCGGCCCCTCCGGCTGCGGGAAAACGACCCTGCTCAAAACCATGATGGGCCTGATGCATCTGGATGAAGGGGAAATCCGACTGGATGGCGCGGATATCGCGGCCCTCACGCTGGAAGGCTACCGTGACAGGATTGCCGGTGTGTTGCAGGATGATGGTCTGTTCTCGGGCTCCATTGCTGACAACATCAGCGGTTTTGCAGAAAATCAGGATGAAGAGTGGTTGCAGGAATGCGCATCCCGCGCCGCTATTCTGGAAGATATTATGCGGATGCCCATGGGGTTTGAAACGCTGGTGGGCGATATGGGCAGCGGTCTTTCCGGTGGCCAGAAACAGCGCGTCATTCTGGCCCGTGCCCTGTACCGGCGCCCGGAAATCCTTTTCCTTGATGAAGCCACCAGTCATCTGGATGAACTGACCGAACACAAAGTGGCTGAAGCCTTGCGGGATATGAACGTTACCCGCGTGATGGTCGCCCATCGACCGGCCACCATTGCACATGCTGATACGGTGTATGTTTTCCAGCCGGGCGGGCAGCTCATCCCGTATCAGCGCCCGCAGCCACCCTCGCAGACACCGGCTGTGGAAGAAGGATAAAGCGAAATCTGGCAGCTTTTACAGGGCATTCCCTGAAGCTGCCAGACGCACCAGAATACGGCCCCGGATTTCTCCATCCAGAAGGTCAGATGCCGCTTTTTGCACATCTGGCAAAGAAATTTCCTTAATAATCCCATCCAGCTTTTCAGGGTCGACCAATTCTGCCAGTTGCTGCCAGGCAGCAAGCCGCTCCTCGTGCGGGCAATGAACACTATCAATCCCGACCAGCGTGACACCTCGCAGAATAAATGGCGCGACCGTTGCAGGGAACGCCATCCCGGCGGCAAGCCCGCAGGCAGTAACCACCCCATGATACTGCATAGAAGCGCACAATGCGGCCAGCACAGCGCCTCCGGCAACATCCACAGCCCCAGCCCACTGCGCCTTTTCCAGAGGTCGCGTTAAACGCAACAACGCCTGACGAGGCAGAATGTCCGTCGCCCCCAGTCGGCGCAAAGCAGGTTCTTCTTCCGGATGGCCTGTTACAGCAGTAACCTGATACCCCAGCTTGCTCAGC
>NZ_CALLXM010000178.1 GCF_937875265.1 uncultured Acetobacter sp.
CTTCTAAGGTTTATTTTACCTGTATTCAGATATTTTGATGTCAGACCAACATTCATTTCTGGATAGTCAGAAAATGTGGCAGATGGCTCCTGTCCAGGTGGGTGTGCCACTTTAAAGACCCATTCTCCTGAAAATCCGACATGTAAAAACAAATCTTGTGTGTGGATTGGTACACCAATTAACCGAAAAACAAGGGCGCGCTGGTTACCATTATCTCCCGGGCCGGCGGTTCCAGCTGTGCCAGATATCGCGAGGTGGTATCGTTTGCCATGCGCTTCTATCTGAACTGCCTGTCGTTCAATGCCCGCGGCAATATTGCGAGTAATGGTTGAAATGCTGGAACGTTCTATAAAAGCTGTATCACCTTGTGCCTGCATTGATTCAAGACCAAAGCTTGGCTTAAAAATTCCTGCTGTAAACACGAAGTGTTTCAAACCAATATAGCTGATCTGACCTTCAAAAAGACGCATTTGGCCACCGGGAGCAGGCCCAAAATCCCAGATGCCGCCAAGTTCAATCTGATTATGAATAGTAACACGCGCGCCATTTCGAATGCGCCCACCGCGCGCCCCAACCCCCGGTGCTCTCTGGCTGGTCTGGGGAAAGCCTCCTATATCCAGTTGGTCTGTGGCATAGGGTTTGATGGTGATACCGTCGAATGTAAAAGTCGGGATCGTGCTACCAAACGCCGCAGGCGTATGGGTCAATGCCCCTCCTAGAGAAACGCAGGAAAAGCATATAGCGTATTGCCACAAGGCCTTCATTCTGCGTCGTGGTAGATTAAAAAATAGCTCAAATTTTTCCAACATCATGATCAAAACGCAGCAACGCAACCGTCGCTTCTGGGATCTGTAGCGCCCTCTATTATACCGCATTTGTGACGAACAAGCGCTCCGGCATGCCCCATCATGGAGGAAAAGGATGGGACGAGCTCTACAACATGTCCCGCCAATTTAAGTTGCTGGATAAGGGCTTCAGAAAAATTACTTTCCATTTTGAGGGAGACGCTTTCTGCCCCCCATGTGCGGCCCAGTAGCCAGCGCGGGGCTGTCACAGCCTGTTGCAGTGGGATGCCATATCGAGCATAGCGAGTAAAAATAGCAGACTGTGTTTGTGGTTGTCCTTCTCCTCCCATCGTACCGTAAACCATTGTCCGGCCATCATCAAAGCGTGCCAAAGCGGGGTTGAGGGTATGGAAAGGTTTACGACCCGGTTTGAGAGTATTCCATCCCTGTTCGGCCAGACGGAAAGATGAGCCGCGATTTTGCCAGATTATCCCTGTTTCTGGAAGAAACAGGCCAGAGCCAAATTCAAAATACAGGCTCTGTATCATGCTGACAGAAATCCCATTTGAATCAATAGCTCCCATCCATGTAGTGTCTCCTTGTTGGGAAGGCACCGGCCAGGGCATAGCGCGTGTCATATCGATACTGTCTGCAAGATGTTTGATCTGCGCCGTATCGTTCAGGAAGCTCTGAGAGCATGCTGTCATGAAGGCTGGGTCACCGACATGGGCATTACGAAAGATAAAAGCTTTTTTGGTGGCTTCTACCAATCCATGAATATAGGAAAAACTTTCCGCTTCGGTAGCTGGAATCTGGTCAAACAGCTTGAGAATGGCCAATGAGGCGACGCCCTGTGTCGGGGGAGGTGTATTGTAGAGTTTTGCTCCGCGGATGTCGGTTTGCAATGGCACAGTAAGCGTGGCTCTGTGGGTTGTAAAATCTTCACGGCATAGTGGGCTTCCTGCTTGCTGAAGATCGTGTGCCAGATCCTGCGCGGTGCGTCCGATGTAAAAATCTTGCAGCCCATCCTCTGCCAGATGTCGTAAGGTTCTGCCAAATGCTGGATTACGTCGAATTTCCCCGTGGCTAACCAAAACATCTCTGTCAGCATAAGCCGCCATGAAAGCCTGATTATGAGCAAGTTCGCCTTTTTTTTCATGAAGGAGTGCAGCCTCACTCTCCGAGACAGCATAGCCTGCCTCAGCGTAATAAATTGCGTCCTTCAACAGTTCTGACAGGGGCAGGTTTGGTTTTATAGCAGCACTCTGGTGGAGCGCTTCCTGCCACCCTGAAACGGTGCCTGCCATACTGTTGGCAGCAAGGCCTCCACGCCACGGAATTTCTGTATGACCCGCATCCTGATAAAGAGCGAGGCTGGCCTTAGCTGCCGCAGCGCCACAGGCATCAATAACGCAGGTGCGGCCATCTGGATAAGCAACAAGCCAGAATGCATCCCCTCCAAGTCCTGTCATATGCGGATAAACAGCGGAAAGAGTAGCCGCTGTGGCAACCACCGCTTCCAGTGCTGTACCACCCTTTTTTAAAATATCGAGCCCCGCCTGACTTGCGAGATGATGTGGCGAGGTAACCATTCCCCGCGTAGCATGAAATGTGTGAAGCATTAGGCGTCCGAAGAATGTTTAGTGTGATAATAACGTGCAATGAGCGTGCAGAGGAAAAGCTGAATCTGATGATACAAGATTAACGGCAGAATAATGAAGCCTGCGATTGATGCAGGGAAAAGTACATTTGCCATAGGCACACCTGATGCGAGTGATTTTTTAGATCCGCACAGAATGAGAGAGATTTCATCGCGGGGAAGAAAGCCAGCGGCTTTTCCAAGAAGCAGTGTTATCATTAATACAAGAAGTAGAAGCCCAACATCTATAGCTGCCAGAACGACAATGCTTTGGAAATCTATTTTAGACCAGATACCTTCCACAACAGCGTGACTGAACGCTGTATAAACGACCAGAAGGATAGAAGAGCGGTCTGTTATAGAAATAATCTTTTTGTTGCGGTGTGCCCATTTGTGTAAAATTGGTTGAAAAAGCTGGCCAGCCACAAAGGGAAGCAGAAGCTGCACGGCAATGGCCACTATGGCCTGGGCTGACCATACGCCTTTCGTATGCAGAACGATCGAAACGAGAACCGGTGTGATGAAGATACCGGCAATGTTGGAAAGTGTTGCTGCGCAGATGGAGGCCGCCACATTCCCGTTGGCGAGTGATGTCAGGGCAATAGATGACTGAACGGTGGAGGGGAGGCAGCACAGAAACAGCACGCCCAGCCATATAGTACTGTCCAGCAAGTTGGGAGCCAGAGCGTGTAGTGTGACCCCCAATAAGGGGAAAAGCAGGAAGGTGCATGCCAGCACCAGTCCCTGTAACTTCCAGTTCCGCATATTGTCCAGAATGGCGCGTCGTTCAAGTTTGATACCCTGCATGAAGAACATGACCATAATGCAGGCATCGGTCACATATTCCAGAATGAGGGTAGCGTTTCCTTTACATGGGAGAACTGTAGCCAGAAGGACGGCACAAATAAGGGCAGTCAGAAAAGGATCGGGCTTACGCATCAGGGCGCACTCTGCATAAAGCGTCGGCGCATGGGACGCAGAACTGCAAGAGCGAGGACCGCTGTCAGAATATCGCCCCCAATAGCCAGTGCGAATACCGGATGCCAGTTGCCACTAGCCTGATGTAGCCATGCAGCCAGCGGGCCGCCAAAGATGGCCCCTACGCCCTGTGCCATATAGAGCAGTCCGTAATTGCGGGAGGCATCACGTGTGCCGAACGTATCTGTGAGTGTGGCGGGAAACAGTGAGAAAATTTCACCCCATCCGAGGAAAACAACACCAGAAAGCAGCACAAAAGCAACCGGGTGATTGGCCAGAGCAAGCCAGCACGTCAGGGCAAGTGCTTCGAGAAAGAAAGCGAAAGCCATGGTCTGTTCACGGCCCAGATGATCGGAAACCCAGCCAAATAGCGGACGTGTAACGCCATTCGCTATGCGGTCCAGCGTCATTGCCAATGGGAGTGCGGCCATTCCCAGAATGGTGAGGTGTGCCACACCGAAATCTGTCGCAATCTGGGCGAGTTGAGAGGTAACCATCAGGCCTGATGTCGCCATGGTCGCCATCATAAAAAACATTAGCCAGAAGAGAGGGGTTTTTACGACATAAGAGGTCAGATATCCCGTTCTTGCAGATGAGTTATCGGCGATGGCGTCACTTTCTGGTGTTTTCAGGAAACATGCAGCGATCACACCCACAACGGCCATGATGATGCCAAACACCGTCATGGTGTTACGCCAGTCAGACGCAGCAAGCAGGTGAGAAATGGGGAAAGTGGTCAGCATGGCCCCCATGCCATAGCCTGCTGCCGCAGCCCCGGCTGCCATGCCCCTGTTGTTGGGAAACCACTGCATGAGAAGTGAAACGACGCCGACGTAGACAATACCCGTGCCAATGCCGCCCAGTCCGCCATAGGTCAGGTAGAGCATGGTGAGGGAATGGACCTGTGCAGAGGCAATCCAACTGAAGCCGGTCAGAACAATGCCAGCAATAATCAGGTTACGTGGCAGGACGTGGCGCGCAATCCAGCCCTGGATAGGCGAAAATAAAGTTTGTAGAACAATCAGCAGGGAGAAAGTAACCTGCAGGGCCGCGGCACTGGCGCTGAAATCTGTTTTCAGAATGGGCGTAAACAAAGTCCACACATATTGCGGGGAGGAAATGGCTCCCATACAGACCAGCCCGGCTATCATCTGCCGCCATTTTGCTGCGATCATCTTCTATATCCTTTGTGCAAATTGCTGCTTAACTCGGTCATTGCAGGCTAGTTACGTGTGCGATGCAGGGTGGGGAGGCCGAAAGCCGGACTGAACTGAACGTTGAGCATGACGCCAGCCTGTACTGCGGTGTTCAGGTTGGGCAGAATGGTCTTGCGTCCCAACTGATCCGGGTTCCAGATATATTCAAAATAAGGTGTGCACATAACACCTGGTGCAATATTCAGGCCATAGTTTACTTCCACCATGGTTTCCTGTTTTGCCCATCTGGCATTATGACCATGTGCGGTGAGCGTATCGTTCATGCCTTCAACAAATCTGTGATCCCAGATAAAGCTTTGACCAACCAGACCAAAATAATCACGAGGCCGACTGGCAAATGGTCCCCAGTCAAACAGGCCAGCTACAAAACCATCTTTAATGGCAGCGTTCCCGGATGTCATGAGGTTAGCTGCTCCAAACAGGATAAGACCTCGGGTCCCGTGCTCATCAGGTTTCCAGATCATTTGCTGTGCCTGAAGGTAGAGTTGAGTGCGGCCTCGGCGGTTCATGGCTGTTCCACCATACAGAGGACGAGACTGACCATGGTTATTGTAAAGTGGATCAGAATAGCTGGCAGTATCGTAAACAAACCCCAAATCATAAGCGCGGGGATAAAGGTCATTGGTAAAATTTGTACGGTAGCCTGCTTCAGTGGGGATGTATTCGCCCTCGGCTTTATCAAAGCCCCAGTCCGGGCCCGGCCAGCTGTTATGGTTGCTGGCTTTCAGCCAGGGTTCAGCCTCCCAGATACCTGTCTTGATGTAAGTTTTTTCAGTGGGTTTATAGAGAAAACGTGCGCCCCAGGAGGATGTGACAAAGGACGGCATGGAGCCGTTGACTGTGAGGGTTGTCGGCACAGAGCAGAGAAAGGATGGGAACATGCAGTAAAGTTCAGACCCATCAAACTCACCTCCTTTAGGCATTGAGCGGCCCGCCAGAATGAAGAGACGGTTGTTGAAAAGAGCCTGATCCCACGTAAATTCTCTAACCTGAAAACCATTATGGTTTCCATAGTAGGAAACAAAGCCCCAACTGGAACCGGTATCGCCTCCTGCACGGCCCTGACCAGCAACGTCATCCGCCAGAAAATGGATTTTTGCTCCTGGGATATGAGCAATGTTTTGCATATCCAGATCTAGACCAATTCCCGAAAAGTTATTGAAGAATGAACCATGTTTTATACCGCCAGCGGGAACACCAGAATATTCTGAAACATTCCATCCTGTAATATAGACTCCCTGTTTGGAGAGATATTTCCCAGCAGACATGACTGGTTGCGTATGCATGGAAAAGAGATAGGGCTGAGGCGCGCTAGAGTGTGCACTATTGGCTGAGGATGCTGATGGAATACCCCCTGGAGTATTGATGGAAGGGACATAAGCCGGCACGGAAGGGTCAGTCATGCTTCGCGCCTGCCCACTATCAGAGTTTTTCCCATGCACGATGACATTAGGGGAGGGGCTGGTGTCACTCTCAGCTGCGACAGCAGAAGGAAGAGGCATTAGCAGAGCCGCAGTCAGGAATAGAAAACCGGAACAAATCGGGCCGGGAATTTGTTTGAACAAGATCATGGCGGACCTGTTTATATGCACTGATTTTAGCTGGGAAAGGCATCTTTCGTTGCTTGTATCAGCATGTTTTCAAGGACACTGAACTCCTGCTTGTTGTTCAGTGCGACGAAACCAACAGGTGGTGCTTCTGGTAAATCTGGCATCACGATGGGTGACGCCAAGGCGCTTCTCTGGAGAAAGCCAGGTTGCAGTGTGCAGCCGTAACCAGCTTTGACAGCTCCAAGCAAAGCGCTGAGGCTGTCGCTGCAAAATGCGATATGCCAGCGTATTTTATGTCGATTAAGAGTTTCGAGTGCTATGCGGCGCGTAACACTACCCTCTGGAAAAACCACCAGAGGTATAGATTTTTCTTTATGGATTTTTTCTTCAGGGTGGATGTACCATTTTAGAGCTTCCTGCCAGAGCAAGGTGCCATGAGTTTCGTGAGGTCCTTGCATCCCAAACATGAGGTCAATATCCCCAGTTCCAAGATGATCACGTAATTGATGGCTTAATCCTGTAATAAGGCTGACCTGAGTCTTGCTGTTCTGCTTTCTAAAATTTCTTAATATTAAAGGAAAGTCGGAAAGAATAAGATCTTCCGTCAACCCTAGTCTTATCTGTGTCTGCGTTTCAAGCTTCTCTGAGAGCTGGAAAATTCTATCATGAGATTGAAGCGCGTCTTGTGCTAGACGGATAAGGGCATGCCCAGAACTGGTCAGTTCGACTACTTTTGTTGAGCGCGAAAGCAAGGAAATACCAAGAGCGTCTTCCAGGCGGCTGATGTGCAGGCTTATGGTCGATTGGCTAACGCCCCGGCGATGGGCCGCGGATGTAAAATGGAGCGTCTCTGCAACGGCTAGAAAAGACCGAAGGTGCTGCAGATCTAGATTAGATTTATCGAGCATATAGATAAACATCCGAGCGGAATCGCAATATCCGATTGATGCGATATAGATATGAAATCGTCAAGGAAAACGATGCGATAATGAAACAGGAGTGGTATAAAAAATACTTAATGTATTTTTGTATTTCATAAAAAAATATTGGGAATTAAAGATGCATAATTTCATGTGTATTCGTATCAATTTATGAGTTTAAATGGAGCTTGCTTTTCACCATTTTTAGAGAAGGTAAAGCTTATTATGGGTTTAACTGTAGGATTGAATATATAAATAGTTCTACGACTGCCGTGACGTGTATTGATCTAATCTCAATCGGGTATATCGCAGAGGGTAGGGAAATCCAGAAATATCTGGCATTAGCTAACGTGGACGCAGATTCAAACGCGGTAAGAGTTTCTCTCTGTAACTAAAGCTTCAAAGCTCTCATTGATTACCGAAGAGCTTGCAGTCATTCGACGCGTGTGAGGGTTACTTCTGACTTTATGCCCAGATTTTTTATTCAATTGTCTCGTTCAAATGAAATGGACCGGTGTATCAGCCTCAGGTTAGCACGGCAGCCGCACAGAGCAGAGGCTGGATACTGTCGATCATGTCCAGGAAGGGATGATGGCGCCATGATAGATTTCGATCAGCTTAGCGCGGACATTGGGTTGCTGAAACGCTCTTACCAAAGGCTGGACCCAGGGTGCATGAGCATGATCTTCGTTTACAGCGATAAAATTAATATACGGATTATTTTCCATACTTTCTCGGGCAAGAAGCTCTTTTTTTAAGTCAATTCCGGCTTTGTAGGCCCATTCAGTGATGACTACACCGGCATCCAGGTCGGAAAGTGAGCGCGCCAGAATGGGGTCGTCTAGTTCTTTGATTGTCAGGTTTTTTGGATTTTCAGCAATATCAAGCGCTGTGGGCATTTCGCCCGCTCCTGAAGCTATTTTCAAAAGACCTAGTGACTGAAGAAGTTTCAGAGCTCGGCCCTCATTTGTCGGATCCGCCGGGACCCCGATTGTTGCGCCTTCAGGAAGAGAGGAAACGCTCTTCCATTTATTTGAATAAAATCCGATTGGTGCAAAATAGGTATTTCCTGCCGGAACAATATGCGACCCTAGGGCTGTGTTCTGGGCATGAAGGTAGGGGCCATGCTGAAACGCATTTGCGTCAAGATCTCCTGCAGCCAGAGCAGCATCAATGGGGCTTCCTTCAGAGAAGGTTACGACATCGATTGTCAGGCCTGCCAGAAGGGCATTTTCCTGAACGATACGCCAGATATCTTCGTCTTCCCCAGACAGAATTCCAACCCGTATAGGGCGTGATTCTGCTCTGGCGGAGACCATGGCGGCAGGCATGGTAGCCAGAAGAGCAAGTATGTGACGCCGACTGAAAAGGGACTTCAATAGGGGGGAGGGGCTCATTTTTTTGGTATCACGCATGATAAAGAACCTTGGACGGTGCGGGGGGCAGTAGATCACTGTGGTGGCGGGCTGCTACGTCAGGATGAGAACGTAGGCGCCCTTTCAGAGTGTTTTGCCCAATCTGCGAGAAAAGTGGATTTTCCGGATCCTGTGTAACGCCACCGGTGGCGTTAACGAGCGCTTCTGGCAAAGACAGGACTGGCATAGTGCTATCCAGTTGTGCACCGAGAAAGAAAGCGGCAGAGAGTCTGTCATGTCCTGATTTCGGGCTGATCACACGATGGACTGCTGCTTTGAAATATCCATTTGTAGCGACTTCAAGTAATTCACCGACATTGACAATGAATGTGCCGGGCCGAGGGGCGGCTTTAAGCCAGAGACCACTCGCCAACTCCACTTCAAGGCCACCCTGGTTGTCCTGAAGAATGAGAGACAGGAGATCGCTGTCTTTATGAGGGCCAACACCTTGACCTCCTCCGTCGTCGCAATTGCCGGGATAATGAATTAGCTTCAGCAGTTGGTAAGGTGAGTCACTGACAACGGGATGGAAGGCTGTTGAGCTCTGACTCAGGGAGAGTGACAGTGCTTCCAGAAGGCGTTTCAGTACATTCAGGGCTTGCTCTTGCCACGCCAGAACGGTTGCTTTGAAATCCGGGAGGCTCGAAGGCCATTGATTGGGGCCATGAAGGCGTAGATAGGCTGGTTTATCAGTCAGGTTCGAAACGGCCTGCTTTTCAGCCCCGATATCAATTTGTTCGCGCCAGTCCTGTTTGCCGCGGGTCACTTCCAGCCCGGCATGATTGTAGCCTCGAAAATGTGGAGAGTGGATCATTGAAATCTGCTCTTTTTGCCCGAACGGCAGGGAAAAGAACTGATCCGCTTCACGCAAAAGGTTCGCGCTGAGTGATGGCGCAATCTGATGGCCCTTCAGATAAAAAAATCCGTATTCGTGCGCAGCAGTCCGCAAAGAGTCCAGAAAAATATCGTTAGGAGGCTCTCGATCTTTCCAGAGTGAAAGATCAACTGTGGGGAGAGAAAAAGCATTCTGCGTCATAAGACTGACTACTTTCGCCGGCTGATTTGAAACTGGTCTCAAGACTCTGAGTGAGGCAATTTCACATCATAATTTGATTTTTCTATAAAATCCACACCAAGAAAGTTTATTGACTCAATTAACTATGCAAAATAAGTGAAATGTACATGTTGTGCAGAAAGAACTAAAATGCGTAGTGGATATGTTGTGGCGCCGCTTCTTATCGGACTTTCATTTTCTGTTGCTATGGCGGCCGAAAATAACAGTAGTCAGGAAAATTCTGACAAGAAGGATCCATCCCGTAAGGAGGTCATTGCCAGAAAGGCAGTTCGCTCCGTCAAGTCTGAGCGCTCACTATCTGACGAGCCTGAGCAGGTGATCGTTACAGGTACGCGTGACCCTTCCCAGACTGCAGCGAGGAGTGTCAGTCCGATAACGATTATTGGCGGCAACCAGCTTCGATCTACGGGTATGACGGATATCAGGGAAGCACTCGTTCAGCTTTCTCCTTCCATCAGCCGCGAGGTTAACGGCTCAGATCAGGGTTCTGTTATTGATGCATTGAGCCTTCGTGGTTTGAATGCTGATCAGACGCTGGTTCTGATAAATGGGAAACGGCGGCATACCACCGCAGCTATTGCGGTGGATGCTTCTTCTCAACAGGGCACGACCCCTGTTGACCTTGATATGCTGCCAATTTCAGCCATCGATCATATTGAGATTCTGCAGGATGGCGCTGCTGCTCAATATGGTTCTGATGCCATTGCGGGCGTTATTAACGTCATCCTGAAATCAAACGATCATGGGGTGCATATGCAGGCCACGAACGGGGGATATGCTGCGGGGGATGGTTTTACGACAGGTGAAAACCTGAATGCGGGCTTCAAGCTGGGGAAGCGCGGCTATGCTAATGTCAGCGCGGAATTCAAGCATCAGGACCGGACACAGAGAACCGGAATTGATCCTCGAACCGGACAAAACAATAATCTTGCAACGGGGCAGCCACAGGTTACGCGGGAATCAATAGAAACAAATTTTGGGTATCATCTGACAGATCGCGTTGAGCTGTATGGTTTTGGAACGTTCACGCATCGGGATGCTGAACGTTGGGCGTTTCTGCGTGCACCAAGCACGACCGCTGCCGATGGACTTTCGGGAATGTATCCGAATGGGTTTGAACCCGTCGAGACAATGCCCGAAAATGATTACGGCTTCACGCTGGGGTTCCGTGGAAAAAAACTTTATGGCTTTGACTGGGATATCAGCTCCACAATTGGCGGAGACCACGACACCCTGGCAGATTACAATTCTGCAAATGCAGACGCCTACAAAGAAACCGGGTATTCGCCATCACGTTTCTACCTGGGAAATTATTCCAATCAGCAGTGGACAAACAATCTCGATATTAGAAGAGGGGTGGACCTTCCTTTCCTTTACAGCCCACTGAATATTGCGTTCGGTGGAGAATATCGTCGGGATACATATTCGATCGGCGCAGGAGAACCTCTCTCATATTACCTGAGCGGAGCTCAGGGGTATCAGGGAGAGACACCTCAAGATGCCGTTAATGCCGCCAGGCATGTGGCTGCGGGTTATGTCGATTTTTCCACCCAGATTGTCGAGCACTGGAGGGTCGATCTCGCTGGTCGGTTCGAGCATTATAATGATGTCGGAAATGCACGAACGGGAAAATTTTCTACCCGGTATGATGTTAATAAATATCTCGGCTTCCGCGGGACAGCCAGTACCGGCTTCCGGGCACCCACCCTTGCAGAAGAGAATTTTGCGGCGTTCATTTCCAGCCCCAATTATGCCACGGGGCAGATTGCAGCCAACTCCGCCGCAGCGCGTGAGTTGGGCTCTCCAGGCCTGCATCCTGAAACATCTACGAACTTCAGTGTTGGAATGATCCTGAATCCGCTTCCGCGCCTTCATATCAATGTTGATGGTTATACGATTTACATCAAACATCGCATTGTGGACGGGGGATACGCCTCTGGAGCAAGTGCCGTAGCAGCTTATTCAGCAGCAGGTGTGGATACCTCCGGTTTTGCTGGTGATGAATCTGCCGTAAGTACAAATTATTTTACGAATGGTGCGAATACACGTACGACTGGACTTGATATTACAGCCCGATACTCAAGTGATTTTGGTCGATATGGTAAGGTGGATTGGGATGCCGCAGTTAATTTTAACCATACAGATGTAAAAGATATTGCCCGGACAGCAAATGGCAGTCTTGTTCTGAATGCGCAGCAGATCAGCCTTATGTCGACTGAAAATCCGTCTAACAAGCTTATTTTTGGTGGAGACTGGCATCTGGGTAAGTGGAATGTGGCGGTGCATGAAATCCGCTACGGTCACACAACATCGGATCTGACATTTGTCTCTGGAGCAAATGCTTTTTCAACAACGAGTTTCTATCATCAAATAAATCGACCCCGCTTCGTAACTAATCTCGAAGTCGGCTATCAGGTAAGACCAGAGCTTCATCTGGCACTGGGCGGGAACAATGTTGGTAATGCACATCCAAGCCGCGTGCCATCTTTTACAGCAGACTATAATAATAATCTTTATGACACGTTGAGCCAGCAACTCTCTGAAGAAGGCGGCTTTTATTATCTCCGTGTTGACGTGACGTTATGAGAGGCCAGAATTATTCAGAAATATCTTATGGCTGACAGATCAATGAGCATGTTGACGGTTAAAAACCTCTGCAAGACGTTTGATGGACGGCCTGTACTGGAGGATATCAGTTTTTCAATTCAGGCCGGCGAAATCGTCGGGATTATTGGCCGCTCAGGTGCAGGGAAAACGACGTTGCTACGCTGCCTGAACGGGGTAGAAGGTCTTGATTCAGGTTGTGTTGCAATTGAAGGCAGAGAGCTTGGAAAACTGAAAGACAAAGAGCTTCTGGCTCTCAGGCGGCGTATTGGCCTCGTTTTTCAGAACTTTAACCTGCTTCAGTCCCGAACTGTGTATGGAAACATTTTATTAGCCCTTGAAATTGCAGGTATCCCCAAAGCGCAGAGACATAAGCGAATACAGGAACTGGTTGCTCTGGTCGGGCTTGATGGTCATGACATGAAGTATCCCGCGCAACTCTCTGGAGGGCAAAAACAGAGAGTTGGTATTGCAAGGGCACTTGCGGCAAATCCAGCCGTTTTGCTATGCGACGAAGCTACTTCTGCGCTGGACCCTGAAACCACATTTTCCATTCTGGGCTTACTGAGAACAATCAATCAAAAATTTGGTCTGACGATTATTCTCATCACGCATGAAATGGATGTCATCCGGCAGCTTGCTCATCGTGTCATTGTTCTTGATCAGGGGCATATTGTAGAAGATGCTTCCAAAGAGGACCTTATTAGGGGGCAAGGCCGTCATGAGTTGACACGCGCCTTTTTGAAAGAAGAACAAAAGGGACTTCCTGAGCGAATAAAAATATTGATTCAAAAGGATAAAATTCCTGAAGGATTACCCGTTCTTAAATTCACAATATCAGGAGAGAAGTTATATAATCCGCTAATTTCTGAACTTCAGAAATATTTTGGGATATCGGCATCAATATTGCATGCAAGTCGTGATGAGTGTTCTCAAGTGAAGAAAATTACCCAAATTGTAATCCTGTCTCGAGAAGACAAAGCTGCCATGGACTGGCTTTTGAAAACCGTTGGTGAACTGGAGGTGCTTGGTTATGTCTCACCAGGTATTTGATATGTTTTTAAAAGCGACATTGGCGACATTGGAAATGGTTCTATCATCTGCTGTTATTGCTGTGGCGTTCGGTCTGCCGCTTGCAATTCTTCTAACGGTTACTGCTCCCGGAGGGCTATGGCCGTTTCCGGTTATCCGGAAAGGGCTTGGTTTTATCATTGATTTAACCAGAGCTGTGCCGTTTATTATTCTTCTTGTGTTAGTTATTCCCGTTACCCGTTTTCTGGTTGGAACGTCCCTTGGGACGGCAGCTGCGATCGTGCCAATTTCTATTACGGCAATTCCTTATTTCGCACGCATTGCAGAAGTTTCTCTGAAAGAGGTAGATCCGTCATTAATTGAATCTGTACGTGCCATGGGGGGAACACGGGCAAAGGTCATATGGTCTGTCCTGTTGCCAGAAGCCTTTCCGGGATTGGTAACGGGTGTGACGGTCACACTGGTAACGCTCATCAGCGCATCTGCCATGGCAGGTGTCGTCGGGGCAGGAGGGCTTGGTGATCTTGCTATCCGGTATGGATATCAGCGGTTCAACACAGTCATGATGCTTTGGGTTGTTGGTATTCTTGTTATTTTAACAGTTATTTTTCAGATTTTAGGAAATTTTATTCATAATATTTTTCAGAATAAAAACTCTGTTTTTCTCTCAATTATCAAGCGAGCAGTACGCTCTACATAAATATTTTTCAGGCTTTACGTCAGAAGATTGGACCTGAGAAAGAGAATGCCTAATTGCATCAAGAGCAGATGCACAGCATAAAAATTATCTATTTTGACGTGGGGAAATTCTTTCCTGGGAAAGGTATCCCGTTAGTGTTTAGGGAGTTGTGAGTGGACTATTTTACTGCCCTACGTGTTTTTCTTCGCTCAACCCAGATCCAAAGCTTTTCTGGGGTGGCAGTTGAGCTGGGTATGGAGGTATCGACAGTCTCGCGCCATATAGGTCGTCTTGAAGCAGATTTGGGTGTTGCTCTGTTCAATCGAACAACACGCGGCCTGCACTTGACTGAAGCCGGGGCACTGCTTCAGGAACGAGCCAGCCGGATTTTGAGTGATCTTGAAAATGCTCGCGAAGAAGTAGCATTACATAATGCTTCTCCAAGAGGCGTTTTGCGTATCAACGTTCCCAGCGCCTTTGGTCGTCTGCACATTATGCCTCATATGGCAGAGTTTCTGGCGGCCTTTCCTGAGATTTGTGTTGATGTAACGCTGACTGATACCACAGTTGATCTAATTGAAAGCGGAACTGACGTGGCGATCCGTATTGGTGCGCTGCCTGATTCCACCTTGGTTGCAAAACGTCTTACCGGGCAATCTCGGAGACTTGTTGGTAGTCCAGAATATATCAAGCAAGCAGGTTTACCCCTAAAGCCCGAGGATTTACTGCATCATAATTGCCTATTTTTTACGGTTCAGCCCGGTAGGGCTTGGTATTATCGTCCTCTTAGAAAACCTGCAGCCTCATTTGAAAAACTTCTGGTTTCAGGTGTCTTGAAAGCGAATGACTCTGAAGCCCTTCTTGAGGCGACGTTAAGCAATATGGGTCTTACACTTCTTCCGAACTGGTTGATTGGAAAACATTTACAGGATGAAAGGCTGATCCGGGTGCTTCCTGACTTTGAATGGGCTCTGGCGCCAGGGCCTGAGCGGGCTATATGGGCGGTTTATCCGCCCAAGAAAGTCGTACCCCCAAAAGTAAAAAGCTTCATCCAGTTTATTGCAGGACGATTTAAGGAGCCCACATATTGGGAAAAGACATGAGGATCAATGTTTAACTTTGATCCTCATTCAGTAGGTTACTGTTAGCTTACTTTTGCGGCATCACCTCCTGTAACAGCCATTTCCGCGCCGGTTACAAGTGCTGCTGCATCGGATGCCAGAAAAACAGCCATTGGCGAAATATCCTCGGGTTGTAACCAGCCAACACCAAGCGGCACGGTCGGAGCACGGGCGTCCCATGCCTCTTGTGCCGTGGGAAATAACGGAACAGGTTTGTTCGATTGTGCCATGGCAGCTCGGAATCTCTGCTCGTTGTAGGTTAAGGCGGTTCCCACAAGGCCAGGCAAGATGGCATTGCAGGTAATATTATATTGGCCCAGTTCCAGAGCTGCGGACTTCATGAGGCCAAGTATTCCCCATTTGGAAGCAGAATAGGCTGCGCCACTCATGGTTCCCATACGGCCCTGCATGGAAGAGAGAAGGATCAAGCGTCCATACTTACGTGCCGCCATTTTGGGGGCGAAAGCGCGAACCGTATTTGCGGTGCCTGTCAGGTTATTTTGGATCTGATCTTCCCAGTCTCCATCGTCCATTTCCAGAAGTGACTTCCACCCCTGAATAGCGGCATTTGCGACCACGCAATCGATTTTTCCATAAGTCTTCTCTATGTGTTCGGCTGCTGCACGAAGCTCTCTGATCTTGCGAATATCAGCGACGATGGCTTCACCACGGCGGCCGTAGGCGTGGATCTGGGCAACAGTTTCATCCAGTTCAGCTTTTGTGGCTGGCGCAGCATCGGCGGTGGGGCTTACCGGCCCAGCGATATCCAGCACGATCACGTCTGCCCCGTTCGCGGCATATTCGATGGCGATAGCTCGCCCGATGCCTCTTGCTGCGCCTGTGACGACGGCAATCTTACCTGTAAGGATCGTGCCGCGACCAGGTTTTATGGGGCCTGCAGTTTTGTTTGTTGGGGGCGGGGGGTAGGGGCC
This sequence comes from uncultured Acetobacter sp., assembly GCF_937875265.1. Classification (GTDB taxonomy): domain Bacteria; phylum Pseudomonadota; class Alphaproteobacteria; order Acetobacterales; family Acetobacteraceae; genus Acetobacter. Next base: position 15,948 of record NZ_CALLXM010000178.1, read on the forward strand.
ATTTACGGGTTCCGCTACGGGTCTTTTTGCGGCCACAGCGGGACGTCCAGTTGCGGCTAACCCAATGGCAGCAACGCCTCCGCTCAATGCAAGAGCAGAGCGACGTCCAAGGCTTGCGGGAGCGTGAGTATGATATTTGTTCGACATAGGTATTATTTCCTTTTTCAGGAATATTTGAAGTATAGTTGTCGTTCTACCGCGTAATGTCAGACAGTTCCGGAGCCGAGGGAAGTCTCGCATCCTGAGAAGCGAGCAGTCCCAGAGCGGACCAGTCGAGATCCTTCCATCCCCGCGCAAGCATGGCGACCATGCGGTCGCGCACGAGGCTGGCAAAAGGCATCGGCGTGGCATTATGTTCAGCCTCGGCTAATGCAAGCCGCATATCTTTTAACGCCAGAGGCACAACCATACCGGCGGGCCTATACTGCTCGTGTAGAATTTTACCGCCGTAGGTCTTATGAACTTTCGAATCAAAGAGTGAGTTTGTCAGGACGTCGAAGCCCACTTCAGCAGATATTCCGCCTTTGCGAAGTAGAGCCAGTGTTTCACCCATGCTTTCAAGTGTTGTCGCGATCATGATGTTCGCAGCAAGTTTCATGAGGTTGGCGTGACCAGGATCGTCGCCCATGAAAAATACATGCTGGCCAAGCGTCTTAATAACAGGAAGTGCCTTTCTGATATGATCGACGATACCGCCTATCATGAAAAAGACTTTACGTGCTTTAGCCAGGTCAGGATTACCTAGAACGGGGGATGCTATGTAGCCCTGTCCACATTGTTGGTGCAGACGTGCGAGACGTCTGGAGATTTCGGGGCTGACGGTGCTTGTGGAAACGTGAACGGCCCCTTTTTTCATGGCTTCAATCAGCCCATCTCGGCCTTCAGTCAGAGCAGAAAGAACCTCATCATTCGGTAAAGAAGAAATAACGATATCGCACTGGGAGAGGTCAGCGAGTGCGGTGGTCGGCTGTGCGCCTGTACAGGCCTGCCCTTTAGTCTTGTTTCGATCATAAACAGTCGTTTGATAGCCGCTGTTTACCAAGTTTCGGGCAAATGCAGACCCCATATGGCCCAATCCTACAACACCTATGTGCAGGGGAGGGTTGGCAACGTCAGAGATACTGCTCTCTTCAGGTGTGTCGGTCACACGGATAGAGTGAGTCACTTTGTCCTCCTGTCAATCATGGACGGTGGAGCCAAAGTAGCGGGCAGG
>NZ_CALLXM010000179.1 GCF_937875265.1 uncultured Acetobacter sp.
ACTGTTCTTCCAGCTCGTGCTGCACTTCCTGAATATCAGCCGTAGCCGTGCCCAGCTTGCCCACTACAACGCCCGCTGCTGCATTGGCCACGCGCATCGCCTGCTCAAAGGACATGCCGGACCCGACACCCAGCGCCATGGTCGCAATAACCGTATCGCCCGCGCCAGAGACGTCAAATACTTCCCGTGCCCGTGCAGATACCGACAGAACAGGAGAATCCCGCCGCACCAGCATCATGCCTTTTTCAGACCGCGTAGCGAGAATAGCCACAGCATCCGCCTGCGCCATAACGAAACGGGCTGCCAGTTCCGCCTGCGCTTCCGTGCCCACCGGCATGCCGGAAGCCAGAGCCAGTTCTTTCGCGTTGGGCGTGATGCAGGTCGCGCCCCGATACTGGGTGTAATCCGCCGTCTTGGGGTCCACAAATACCGGAATACCGCGTGCCCGCGCTACGGCAAACACATGCGTTAGCACGGTAGGACTGCACACGCCCTTTCCGTAATCGGACACCACAACGGCCTGCACAGTGTCTATCTGCGCATCAACAGCGTGGCACAGGGCCTCGGCCTCTTCCGGCTGAAGCGGGTCCCGGCTTTCCTCATCCGCACGCACGACCTGCTGATGCACCGCAATAAACCGCGTTTTGCAGATGGTCGGGCGCGAGGGGGAACAGACGGTGGCATCCACCACGCCCGCCCGTTGCACAAGGACGTTACGCAGCACAGCGCCGGCCTCATCCTTCCCAACCAGCCCAACCAGAATAGCCCGCCCGCCCAGAGAAATAATGTTGTTGGCAACATTTCCTGCCCCGCCTGGCATTTCCCGCCGGGAGTCCAGCAGCAGGACAGGCACCGGCGCTTCAGGTGAGATCCGTTCCATGGTTCCATACAGGAACCGGTCCAGCATCACATCCCCAACACAGAGAACCGCGACAGACGAAAAATCCATAACCCTCAGGCTCCGAATGTCTGCACAAAATCCGCCAGACCTGTCTGCCGTCGCGTCAGCAGCCGTCCGGCTGTCAGCACCGCGCGGGATTCAAAAATCGCGCGGTCGAGTTCCGTATTCACCACCACATGATCAAACTCCCGCCAATGGGAAATTTCATCCCGTGCTGCGGCCATGCGGCGGGCAATTTCATCCGGGTGGTCAGACGCACGGGAATGCAGGCGGCGCTCCAGCTCCTTCAGTGAGGGCGGAAGCACAAACAGGCTCACCACATCATCGGGCAGCGCTGCACGAATCTGCTGGTGGCCCTGCCAGTCGATATCAAACACCATATCGTACCCGGCATTCAGCGCCTCTTCCACCGGAGCGCGGGGAGTGCCATAGCCCCGGCCAAACACAATGGCCCATTCCAGCAATTCACCCTGTGCGGCCATCTCTTCAAACTGCGCCATGGTACGGAAGTGATAATGCACGCCCTCTTTCTCACCCGGGCGGGGCTGCCGTGTGGTTACGGACACGGAGTGGCGCAACTTGGGTTCAGACGCCCGGAGAGCATTGGCAATGGTTGATTTTCCAGCCCCCGACGGCGCGGAAATAACAAAACAGACCCCCCGCCGCTTGATAGCCTTCCCCTGATCAGACGCTGCGTTCGACATCCCGCCGTTCCATCCTATTCCGTGTTCTCAACTCACCACTCACCCGGTGTCTCTGCCACAACTGCCGTTTGGGTGCCATAATGGGGGGATGTTCTAACAGTCTCGGTTAAAGAGGGCGACATGAAACACGATACTGTTCTGATTACCGGTGCCTCTTCCGGGCTGGGGCGTTCGCTGGCTCTTACGCTGGCCCGCCCCGGCCGCAGGCTCTTTCTGGGCGGTCGCAATGAAGAGCGCCTGACGGACACAGCCCGCCAGTGCATCTCACGCGGGGCTGCGGCACATATCCGACTCTGCGATGTAACGGACCGCCCCGGCATGGAAGACTGGGTGCACAACGCGGGCAGGCTGGACATGGTGCTGGCCTGCGCGGGCATTACCGGTGGCACCCGAAGCGCACCTGCACCGGATGACGCGCCATATGAACCGGATTCACAGATCCACCACATGTTTTCAACCAATGTGGAGGGCGTGCTGAACACTGTGCTGCCCGCCATACAGGTCATGCGGCGGCAGCCACGTGCGGATGATGGCATGCGGGGGCGAATCTGCTCCATTTCCTCCGTGGCGGGGCTGGTGTCCTACCCCGGGACGCCATCCTATAGTGCCGCCAAGGCCGCGGTAGACCGGTTTATGGTGGCCACTGGCGGTAATATGAAGCAGGCGGGTATTTTGCTGACATCCGTTGTCTGCGGGTTTCTCAACACCCCGATGGTGGCGCAAAACCACTTCCCCATGCCGGGCCTGACGGATGTGGATAATGCCAGCCGCCGCATTTTGCGTGGACTACGGCGTAACGAACGGCGCATTGTGTTCCCACGCTGGCTGGTAGCCGGGTCCCGCTTTATGGACCTTCTGCCCATTCGTCTGGCAGAGGCCTATTATAACAACCAGCCCACAGGTGCTGCGGGCAGCATGCCGGAACCGGACCTGTCTTAAAGTATCTTCCCTTTCCCGCCCTGCGTTTCAGGACCTGACCCGGCATGACCAAGCCCCCCGCCTCTTATGGCACTGCCTCCAGGCAGCGCCACCTGATGGAAGATTTGTCCGAAGCCTCCGTGCGAGAACCCGTCCCTGCGGACCAGAAGACAATGGCCCTGGACAAAGTGTTCTGGAGCCACTTCTCCCCTAATCTGGGGCCAGGCGGCTGGGTGACCGGGGCGCTGCTCATTAGTCTGGGGCTTGATTTCAAAACCGGGGTGCTTGCGGTTTTGCTGGGGAATCTGATTGGCGCGCTGCCAGTAGCCCTTGCAGCCTCCATCGGCCCGGCCACGGGGCTGACCCAGATGGAAGCCTCCCGCCGCGCACTGGGGCGGCTGGGCGTGCGCCCTCCGGCCTTCCTCAACTGGATTTATTGCGTGGGGTGGGACGCCGTAAACAACGTACCCGCTGCCACCGCCCTGATGGCCCTGCTCATGCTGTCGGGCGTCTCCCTGCCCTTCTGGCTGGCGCTGGCCGTGCTGGCCTCCGTGCAGATGGTGGCCTCCATTTACGGGCACCATGTTGTGCAGGCTGTGCAGAAATATCTGGGCGGCCTGCTGTTGGTCACGTTCATTCTGATGGGCGTGGTGTTTGCCATGCGCGGCTCCGCCCCCATTGCGGCGCATCACCCGGTCAGCCTGTCCACCTTCCTGCTGGCAACAGGAATTCTGGTCAGTTTCAATCTTTCATGGGCTTCGTATTCTTCGGATTACACGCGCTATCTGCCCGCCGACACCAGCCCTAAAAAAGTGGTCTGGCTGGCTCTGGCCGGGCTGCTGAGTTCTGCTATTCCGTTCCAGATTCTGGGGCTGATCAGTGCGGGCAGTGTGGCCAATCCGTCCCCCACCGCTGTTATTGCCTCACTCCAGCAGGCTATGGGGCCGCTGGGGGCTGTGGCGTTGGCCGCTATCGCGCTGTCCTCCATCACCGGAAATTCGTTTAACGATAACACCGCCAGCTACAGCCTGATTTCCGCTGGCCTGCATGTGCCACGCGTGACAGCCGCCATCCTGACCGCCCTGCTGGGTTATGGGCTGGCTGTGGCCGGAGCCGGGCGCTACACAGCGCTTTATACGGATTATCTGCTGGTCACGATGTACTGGATTGCACCGTGGATCGGCATTGTGCTGGCCGACTGGTATTGCGGCACCCGCCAACCACGCCCGGTGCCGCCGGGCTGGACCTATGGGGCCACCATTTTTGCCGTGACCTCTGTGCTGACCATCGCACTGTTTTCTGACAGTCAGCTTTATATCGGCCCCGTAGCCCGATGGCTGGGTGGGGCCGATATTGGCTCTTACGTGGGCTTTTTTGTAGCTGGCGGCTGGTATGTGCTGGGCATGCGGTCGCGCGCCAGCTCATAAAGCCCCACAGCCGCCGCAACGGACACGTTCAGGCTTTCCATCTCGCCGGGCATGTAAAGCCCGGCAATTTCATCACAGCTTTCCCGCGTCAGGCGGCGCAGACCCTTACCTTCTGCCCCCAGAACCAGAGCAACGCGGCGGCCCTTGAAGGACGGACCTTCCAGCAAGCCACCACCAGCATCCAGCCCCACTGTCCAGCAGCCACCTTTTTGCAGCGCTTCAATCGCGCGGGAAAGATTAACTTCCCGCACCATCGGCACTGTTTCCAGCGCGCCGGATGCAGCCTTGGCCAGCACGGCCGTCTCTTCCGGCGCGTTACGGTCCTGCACCACAAGACAAGCCGCGCCAAACGCTGCGGCAGACCGCAGAATAGCGCCTACATTGCGCGGGTCCGTCACCTGATCCAGCACCAGCACCGGGCCGGGGCGTTCCAGCGCTTCTTCCAGTGTGAGGTTAGGCAGGGTTTTGGCCAGAACGGCCACTCCCTGATGCACGGCATCCTCGCCCAGCATGTCATCCAGCAGAGCACGCTGCACGATTTCCGGTTCAAGACGAATAACCGCCCCGGCCTCACGCGCGGCCAGCAGAGCTGGGTGCTCCGCCTCTGTTACCAGCAGGCGCTGGAACACGCGCTGCGGGTTGGCAAGGGCTGCTGCCACGGCATGCGTGCCAAACAGCCAGCATGTGCCAGCGGGCGCGGCCCCTTCCCGCCCAGCAGGAGAAGCGCCACGCGAGCGGCGAGGCGGACGGCCAGAACGGGGAGTGCGCATGAAAAACCTTGAGCTGTCTTGTTCAGCCCCTTCCCTACCGCAAACTCCTACCGGCGGGCTATCCCCCTCACGGCAGGTTATGCCCCTCAGCCAGACCTTATACCGCCCAAACCACTCCTTCTCCTTGCCAGCAGGTTGCGGCAGAGCATAGGTTTCACGCCATGATATGCATTTTTATAGACGCCGATGCCTGCCCCGTCCGGGATGAAACCTATATTGTGGCCGCACGCCACGGGGTGAAAACCTATGTTGTTTCCAACCGCCTTCTAGCCGCCCCGGACTCTCCACTGATTGAACGAGTGGTGGTGACTGAAGGCATGGATGAGGCCGACAACTGGATTGCTGAGCGTGTCAAAGCGCATGACGTCGTTATCTCTTCAGACATTCCGCTCTCCGCCCGCTGCGTGGCAAAAGGGGCCTGTGTGCTGAACCCGAATGGCCGCATTCTTGATGAAAACGCCATCGGTATGGCGCTGGCCATGCGCAACCTGATGGAAGACCTCCGCTCCACCGGCACCATGATGGGCGGCGCACGCAGCTTTACTAAAAAAGACCGCTCAACCTTCCTCTCCGCACTGGATACGGCCGTGGTGCGCGGAAAGAAGCAGGCAGCCCACAGCATTCTGGCAGCCCGTCTGGCAGCCCCGCCGGGTGGGCGGGATGTTTGACAGCACGCCCCTCGCAACGAGTCATATCGACAAAAAAATCAATCCTGATGTTTGCTTCGTGGAGATTAAGAGAACTCCGTAAGCCCAGACTAATTTTATTGTAACCAGCGCACCTGTTCGGTAGCTGGAAAATATGCAGAGGACATTACCAACCACCGAGAAAGTGATGTGATCGAATGCATTTTCCGTAATCTGCTGGTTGATCGGGGGCATCATTGCGAGGATAGTTAGCAACACGGCTATTCGCGCATTACGATCGAACAATCTCTCAAATTAAAACAAAAATTTACAATCACAGTCGTATGATTTCAGAAAAATAAGACTTTTCTGAAACTTTCTCCGCCGTCGTTCGCTAACACAAAAGGTATTTTACACGACAGCATGTAAGGATAAGACTATGACGCTGACCATCCCCCCCCAAAGCCAGGACCGTCAGCCAGGTGTGGAAAAGGCGATGAAGCCTTTAGCTGTTCATATCCGCCCTGATTATAAAGGCAGCGAGAAACTAGCTGGAAAAAAGGCACTCATCACAGGTGGGGACAGTGGTATTGGCCGTGCCGCCGCCCTCCATTTTGCCCGGGAAGGCGCTGATGTCTGCATTCTTTATTTTGACGAACATGAAGATGCCCAGGAAACTGTTCGGCTGATTGAAGCTGAAGGACGCAAGGCACTCGCGATATCGGGCAACGTGGCAAGCAGCTCTTTCTGTAATGACGCAGTCGCAGCAACGGTAGAAAAGCTTGGTGGCCTTGATATTGTTGTGAACAATGCAGGCGTGCAATACGTCAGTGAAGACCTTACCGACATAACTGATGACGTCTGGCAACATCACATCGATGTAAACATCAACGGTTATTTTTATATTACACGAGCAGCTCTACCTCATTTAAAAAATGGGTCTGCAATTATTTCGACATCATCCATCAATGCCTTTTCAGGTAACAAATCTCTGGTCGCTTATACCACGACAAAAGCTGCTGAAATGGGCTTTACGCGCGCCCTTGCCCTACAGCTGGCGGACAAAGGCATACGCGTTAATGCCGTGGCTCCGGGGCCGGTCTGGACGCCCCTTCAGCCCGCCAGCTGGGGCCCCGTTGACCCACAGGCCGTCGCTGAACTCGGGGCCGATACCCCAATGGGCCGATGTGGTGAACCCGCAGAGCTTGGGCCCGCTTATGTCTACCTTGCTTCGGCGGACTCAAGCTTCGTTACAGGGCAGACCCTGCATGTAAATGGGGGGATGATCATCAATGGCTGAGATGTTGCCCTCTCTGATGGTTCCCGTATCCAGCTGGTTGCGCTCTGCGCCGCACCGTTACTGGCTGGAGCATCAGGGGCTCAGGCTGCTTGATTTTTCCAAAGCCTCCCGGCTGACGGTCGGTTTCGGTGCTTTGGATAACAAAGGCCTGCTTATACCAGACGCGCAGCCTGACACGACGTTAACCGCGCGCATGACCCATTCTTACGCAATAGCCGGTATGCGCGGTCTTCCGGGGTGCCTGAGCCTTGCGCAGCATGGCGTGAACTCACTCCTTGGCCCCTTGCGTGATGCGGAGCATGGAGGATGGTTTGCAGGATTAACGCATGGCAGTCCGACCGCAGAGCAGGCACATAAACAAAACTACCTGCACGCATTTATGTGTCTTGTGGCATCAACCGCCGTCGTCGCCCGGCTCAATGGCGCCGAGCAGCTTTTAGATCTGGCAACTTCCGTCTGGGAAAAGCATTTCTGGAGTGAAGAGGAAGGTGTTTTCCGTGAGAGTTTTTCTGCCAGCTGGTCTGATGAAGAAGACTATCGTGGCGCAAACTCCAACATGCACTCCGTTGAAGCCTGCATGGCTCTGGCCGACGTAACGGGCAATGCTGTCTGGCGAGATCGCGCACTTCGGGTCGTCGAACGTTTTATTCATACATTGGCGCATGACGCGGGCTATGTTGTGCGTGAGCACTACGACCGGAACTGGCAGTATCTGCCAGACTACCACCAGGACAGGCCAGCCGACTCCCTACGCCCATATGGCCTGACACCGGGCCACTTTGTTGAATGGTCTCATTTACTGCTCAAGCTAGAGGCTGCTTTTCTCCGAAAGGATGGCTCAGCTCCGGAATGGTTGCTGACAGACAGTATTGCACTTTTTGAAAGTGGCATGTCTGCCGGGTGGAACCGTAACGGGAAAAATGGTCTTCTTTACACAGTGGATAATGATCTGGTTCCGGTCATTGAAAACCGGCCCCACTGGGTACAAGCCGAGGCGCTTACCGCAGCGGCAGCACTTTTAAAACGCACAGGCCATGTGCGTTACGAAACATGGTACCGCACTCTCTGGGATTATATTGACCTGTGCATGATTGACCGTGCTCAGGGTGGTTGGATTCAGGAGGTAGATGCAGATAACCAGCCCTCTGAAGTTGTTTATTCTGGCAAGGCTGATCTGTATCACGCATGGCAGTCTACATTGACGCCACTTTTGCCACTGTCGCCCAGTTTTGCAACTGCTGTGCGCGATCTGTTTTAAGCCAGCTTCGTTGGGATTCTGGCTTAACTCTCTATGCAAAACGGCTGGCCTTCGCTCATTATCGCTTCTATAGATCGGGAAATCAGATCATCCTGTAAACAGACCGGTAGGACTTAAAATTCGCCCTGTTACCTCCATTGATGTCGCGAGACATGCTGGCGTTTCACAATCTGCCGTCTCTCGCGCCTTCTCGTCACATGCAAGCATCGCCCCCGCCACGCGGGAGAAAATTCTGGCTGCGGCAGCAGAACTGAATTATCGACCCAACAAAATTCCCGCCATCATGCTTTCCGGAAAATCCAGGATGATTGGGGTCGTTATAGGGGGGCTTTCCAATCCCTTTTACGCAACGGCACTCGAACAACTGGCAAGCGCGCTTCAGGCAAGCGGGCTGCAAAGTCTACTGGTGCATGTGGATAACGCTCTGACGCTCGACAGTGCCATCAGTCAACTTATGAGCTACCGGATTGATGCGATCGTAACGTCTCTGGCTATTGGTTCCAGATCTGTTATGCGCGATTTGTCGAACCTCAGAATTCCGGTCATCTGCTTCAATTCTTTATTAACCGGCCCCTGGATTTCCACTGTTGTCTCAAACAATTATCAGGCAGGCCATACTGCCGGGCGCTTGCTAATGACGCTTGGCGTTGCCCGGCCGGTCTGGCTGGCTGGCCCAAAAGGAAATGCCGCATCTCGTTTTCGTGGCAAAGGATTTCGGGAGGGCCTTAGGGACCATAATGCAGATATGACTGCTCTGGCCGAATTACGTGGCAATGATACCTACGAGAGCGGCTACGACACTGTTGCGAAATTCCTGAAGCAGGGCCAGCATCTGGATGGTCTGTTCTGTAGTAATGACATGATGGCATGCGGTGCCATTGATGCATTACGCGAACGTACGGGGCTTAGATGCCCAGAGGACTTTGTGCTGGTTGGGTACGACAATATTCCTCAAGGGATGTGGCGTAGTTATGACCTGACAACGTTCGACCAACGCTCCGACCTTCTGGTGGACGCTGCCCTTGATTTGCTTAACCAGGCTTTAACGGAAGAGGCCGAACCGAGCGCAAGCACACGGGTTATTGATGCACGTCTGATTGAGCGCAGAAGCACCCAACGCCAGCTTTAGCTTTGTGTTTTCCTTAAAGTCGGTCATACATATGCCTATTAATGCATAGCTATGCAATCCATCCCACTGTAGATTTTCGTTCAGGAGCAAAGCATGAGTGATACAAATTTTCTAAGTATCTTGACTGGGTCTTTTTCCACCCCCTGCGCTGATAATCCCACGGTCGCAATGATCGAAGCCGCGTATCGGCATCACAAAATTGATGCGCGTTATATCAACTGCGATGTCAAACCCGCCAATTTAGCAGATGCTGTTCATGGTGCCCGAGCAATGGAATGGGCAGGCTTCAACTGTTCATTACCGCATAAGGTTGAAGTAATTTCTTATCTGGATAAGCTTTCGGAAGCTGCTCAGATTATTGGTGCTGTTAACTGTGTGACTATTCGTGATGGCCAGTTAACGGGCGATAATACAGACGGTAAAGGCTTTCTGGCCTCCCTTAAAAGCGTGACAGAGCCACAGGGCAAAAAGGTCCTACTGATGGGGGCCGGAGGAGCTGCCCGCGCCATTGCTGTGGAACTGGGCCTTGCAGGCACCGCCCATATTACCGTCATCAATCGCGAACCGGAGAAAGCAGAAACTATTGCTGCGTTAATACGCGAAAAAACCGGGAGTGACGCCCTTGCCCGGCCATGGAAGGGAATGGCTCAGGTCTCTGAGGATATTGATATTGTTATCAATGCAACGTCCGTCGGTCTCGGCGATAAAGACGCCATGCCAGACATCGCGCTGGACACCCTTAAAAAAGGACAGGTTGTTGCGGATGTCATCCCGAACCCACCTGCAACACGCCTGTTGCGAGAAGCAAAAAAGCGTGGCTGCACAACGCTTGATGGCTTGGGCATGCTGGTGAATCAGGGCGTGATTGGTGTCGAGTTATGGCTGGGAAAAACGCTTGATGCCCAAGTCATGAAACATGCTCTTCAGGAAATTTTTGGCTCCAGCGATTGATCTGTAGCCGTATATGCCCTGACGACAGAGGATCCAGACAATGGCAAGCACAATGAACGGCGTTGGCACTGTCAACCATCATGAGACGCACAAACGCGCCTTTGCAGCCATGTCAGAACTGGAGCAACTGGGTGACCGCAGAGCATCGGCTCGGCGTTACGTGCTGATGGCTGCCCTTGTGGCTGCCGTGGGTGGACTTCTGTTTGGATATGACACCGGTATTATTGCATCGGCTCTGATTTTCGTCACCCAGACCTTCTCACTTTCCACAGCCGGGCAGGAATGGGTGGCCGCATCGCTGAATATCGGCGCGATATTCGGAGCCGTTTTGAGTGGACCAATCTCGGACAGATGGGGGCGGCGACCTGCAATTATGCTGGCCGCAGCTATTTTTATTGGCGCTTCTATAGGCTGTGCCGAGGCACCGACGATCACTATCCTCTTTTTAGCGCGTCTGTGGCTTGGTGTCGCAATCGGAGGCACGACCCAGATTGTTCCTGTTTACGTTGCCGAGCTTGCGCCGAGTGACAGGCGCGGAGGACTGGTCTCCCTCTTTCAACTTGCGTTTTCTCTTGGCTTACTGCTCGCTTTTTTTGTGGGATATGAACTGTCAGGCTCAACTGAGTGTTGGCGGCCAATGTTTTTACTGGGCACAATTCCAGCGCTGCTACTTGCTTTGGGAATGCTTCTGTTACCCGAAAGTCCCCGCTGGCTTTTGCATCATCAACAGGAACACCGTGCCGTTTCAACCTTGTTTAGACTCAGAGGGCACCATGAAACCGTACGGCACGAGTTGAATGCCGCTCTGACGTCAGAAAAAACAGAGACACACGGAACAGGTTGGAAAGAACTCCGGCGCCCCTGGGTTCGTCCTGCCCTGATTGCAGCTTTGGGTATTGCAGCGCTCTCACAGCTTTCAGGGCCAAATGTCATTGTCTATTATGCACCAATCATTTTTTCACAGGCAGGACTGGCTCATTCAGCAGCGTTGTTAACGTCTGTCTCTGTTGGCGTAACATCAACCATTACCACAGCCATGGGCATTGCCCTGATCGACAAGGTTGGCAGACGGCGCATGATGCTTGTGATGCTACCGTTTGCGGCACTTTCTCTTTTTGTCCTTGGAGCAGTTTTTCTGGATCCTACAGCGCCCAGCGGATTACGTATGTGGCTGATGGTCGCGTCTCTGCTCGGTTATATCTTTTTCAATTTTGGCTCTCTTTCCGTTGCCGTCTGGCTGGTAGCCGCAGAGGTTTTCCCGCTTGCCATTCGCAGCAAGGCAATGGGGCTGGCGAGTGCAACAGTCTGGTTTTCCGACACCATTGTTTCTCTCGTAACACTCTCTTTAGTAGAGACTATGGGAACGACCGGAACTTTCTGGTTGTTTGGTGTGATCAACGTCATCTCTTTCCTTTTTGTCTGGAAATACGTACCCGAAACAGTCGGAACCAGCCTTGAAGACATTGAGACGTCCCTGCGCTCAGGAACATTTCATCCATCCAGGAAATAATGGAATCTTCTGTTTTTACAGTATAACAGCAAGATATAACTACAAATTTATAATTGTTTTATAGAAGTGAAAAGGGCCACTCTCTGCTGGCTCTTTCAAAAATCAGCGCTGTTACAGGTCTAAGTGGTGAGCATAGGCTTGCCATTTTTGGGCTATAACCTCGGGTGTTGCAGCCCTCCCCTACTCTGTCCACCAACAAACCACATGTATTCGGTCCCGTCTTGTTGGAGGGCTCATACACATCCCCCAGCGACAATTTCTTTGGTCATAGCAACCCAAAGATGAATTGCAGGAAAATTATAGAAATCCACACTCTCTCAGAAAATAAATATCCAGAGATTTGTCTAATATCCCATAATATTCTTCATAAAATTCAAAAATTGTTCAAATTATAACCCTGATCACTACCATATGGTATCTGTTCGTTAACATTTAACGAGTCTTTAACGTATCGATACTTTAATTGTTAATGTGGTCTTTCGAATGAATACAAATATTAGCTCTACTGCAAACACAGATGATGTGGAGCAGGAACTTCTTGATATTGCCCTGTCCGCAGCATCTGCAGGAGGAGATACTGGGCAATACACAAGTGGAGGCTCCAGCTATCATACCCACAATGCCAACTGGCGCTGGACCGGACCGTCCACAGGAGGAGACTGGTCCGACCCCGCCAACTGGACCCTGTATGACAACAACAACACGCCTGTTCCCAGCAGTGAGATTCCTGCAGGAAGCGGTCCGGCCATCCCGCAGAGTGAACAGAATGCGGATGTGAACGTCGGGTCCGACAACAACGAAACTGGCACGCCCTGTGTCGTAGTCGCAAATGCGCCTTACTACAACCAGATCCGAAGCCTGAGTGTCTGGCAGAACAGCACCCTGAAAATCACGGCCCAGTATCAAAACGGCGATAGCAACGGGTATGTTTTCACCACTGCCGGACTCGAAAACTTCGGCACAATTACTGTTGATACGCCAGCTGCCGTTGAACTCGGTGGGATTAATGTGCAGGGCGGCACACTGAACATCCTGAACAACCAGGGTAATGTGACCTTTGATAATGACCAGATTAATAACGGAGGCACGGTCAACCTGATCAATGCCTCACTTGGCACAACTACCCACCCAATTACGGTTTCTGGCGGAACCGTTACGTTGCAGCAGAACAGCTCGCTTGTGGCCAATCTGTGGGGCGAAGGGAGCACGATCAATGTTGATCCCGCGACCGTCAATACAATTTACATTAACGACAGATATTCCAACAACGATGGCAACACACAGAACACCGTAATCAATGGTGTTTCTGAAAACACTCATTTTGGCATTCTCGGAACATCATCACCCCCCGTTTCGGCAGCATACACGCAGAATACTGACGGCTCCTATACCCTGACGGTCACACTGACAGACGGCCGCAGCATTGCGTATACCGACGTCAACATGGCGGCAGGATATACACCGCCGGCCCAGGTCAGTATTGTGCAGGATGGAACAGCAGGATGGCTGCTCGAAGATAAAACGAACACCACGGTTCCGGCTTATACCGACAATGATATTCATACCTCTCTTACTGCAATCGCTACAGATGCGACTACAACTGGCGGTGATACCACGCAGTATACAGCGTCCGGTTCTGGTTATCATACCCATGATGGCAACTGGCGCTGGACCGGACCGTCCACAGGAGGAGACTGGTCCGACCCCGCCAACTGGACCCTGTATGACAACAACAACACGCCTGTTCCCAGCAGTGAGATTCCTGCAGGAAGCGGTCCGGCCATCCCGCAGAGTGAACAGAATGCGGATGTGAACGTCGGGTCCGACAACAACGAAACTGGCACGCCCTGTGTCGTAGTCGCAAATGCGCCTTACTACAACCAGATCCGAAGCCTGAGTGTCTGGCAGAACAGCACCCTGAAAATCACGGCCCAGTATCAAAACGGCGATAGCAACGGGTATGTTTTTGCAACTGCCGGTCTCGAAAATTTCGGCACAATCATTGTTGATACGTCGGCAAAAGTGGAGCTCGGTGGGATCAATGTGCAGGCCGGCACACTGACCATTATGAACAATCATGGCAATGTCATCTTTGACAACGACCAGATTAACAATGGAGGCACCGTCAATCTGATCAATGCCTCACTCGGCACGACTGCCAATCCCATTTCCGTTTCTGGCGGAACGGTAACACTGCAGCAGAACAGTTCGCTGCTTGCCAATCTGTGGGGAGAAGGCGGCACAATCGTTGTTGACCCGGAAACAGTCAATACGATTTATATTAACGACAGATATTCCAATAATGATGGCAACAAACAGAACACTGTTATCAACGGTGTTTCCGGAAATACCCATTTTGGTATCCTTGGAACATCATCAATGCCGGTTGCTGCGGCTTATTCTGAAAATACTGACGGCTCCTATACCCTGACTGTTACGCTGACAGATGGCCGCACGATAGCCTACCCTGATGTCAACATGGCATCTGGATATGCCCCTCCTGCCCAGGTTACCATCGTGCAGGATGGCACGACAGGGTGGCTTCTGGAAGATACAACTCCTGCTGCCTGTTTTCTGAAGGGTGTGAAAATCAAAACAGCGACTGGTGATATGCCAGTGGAAAATATTCACACAGGTCATAAAATTCTTGCCCGGATTGATGGGATTGAGTGTGAGCGTTCTGTTGTATGGGCAGGAAAAAGTAGAAAAACCGTTATTAGTGGCCTGTCTGATGATGAGGCTGGTTATCCTGTAAGAATTTTGAAAAATGCTATTTCTGATAGCGTTCCTTATGAAGACATGCTGGTAACAGCGGAGCATTGTCTGTTCTTCGAAGGACGTTTTATACCTGTCCGTATGCTGGTGAATGGTAAAAGTATTTTTTATGATCACAGCATCATGGCATATGATTACTACCATATTGAGACAGAGGAGCATTCTGTGATCATCGCAAATGGTGTCCTAACAGAAAGCTATCTGGATACGGGAAACCGCTCTTCTTTTGTATCGGACGGCAATATTGTTTCCCTTCACTCTCATGCCAAAACATGGGATGCCGACGCAGCCGCCCCCCTTGAGGTGAAGGCTGAGTTTGTCGAGCCTCTGTTCAGGGTTCTGGATGAACGGGCGTCTGATGCTGGCAACAACCAGAACGACGCCTCAAAACGCCAGATCACGCATGATCACGCACTTTATCTGCTGACCGACACAGGCAGCATGATTCACCCTGTCCGCAAAATCAGCAATCAAATATTATCATTCATGATACCCCCTGGCGTAACCACGGTGCGCCTTATGTCGCGCTCCAGCCGACCGAGTGATACGATTGGCCCCTTTATAAACGACCGTCGTCACCTTGGGATTCTGGTGGGTGAGGCCACAATGCTAACAGCGAATGACATGGTACCAGTGACAACCCACCTTCGGGAAACAATGCTGGTCGGCTGGCACAATATGGAACCAGGCCATGCACGATGGACAAACGGAAATGCCATTCTGCCGCTTGGAAATGAACCTACACACGGTGTGAGCATGCTGGCATTACAAATTCTGGCAGCAGGCCCTTACGAACTCCATCAGAAAAAAATTATCAAAGAAAATAAAACTGCTTAATAAAAAAAGAGGCTCCATTGAAAAATGGAGCCTCCACTAGAATATATTTACGACATAAAACTAACATTTTTAACAAATGATATTAATTTATTTTGACTATTTATTCCCAATCTAACAAATATTTCTTTCACCATCTGTCGAGCGGTTCCTTCTGAAATATTCATTTTTACAGAAGCCTCTTTTATTGAAAGACCATTAGTAATCATGCAGGATATTTTTGCTTGAGATGGAGATAGAAAAAACTCTCTCAAGATCTCCTCTGTGCTTTCGTTAACGAATTCTGGAGAAAATATAACAACTTTACTCACTTTTGAATGTGATGCTTTAGATAATGTAAACTGCGCAGGAAAATAGGCAATCCTTACGCTTAATATGTTTCCATCTTTCCCATAAAATTTGAAAAAATTTTTACTTGGATTTTCTTCAATTTTTTTCAAAAATAACTTAAACTTATAATCACTATTATTATCAGGCATTATTATAGTATTATTCTTAATGTATATACCATAACACTCCATATTTATAATGTTTTTATTTTCATAAACCACTTTATTATTTTCGTTTAAAAATACAATACCACACACCATATCTCCAAAGAGGTTTTCAAAAACTTCTTTTGTATTATTAATGTTATCAAATTTAATACCTATACTAAGATAATTTTTTATATAGGGAACTATCTTTTTAGATCTGTCATTAATATTTTTTTGGTTCCCTTCATAATCATCAAACGGACTCTGAACTGACAAAAGAAATCGATCACCCTGCTCTGTTTTAAAGAGAGCATGGTTTAATCTTTTCACACCAAATTCCTTAAGAAACTCCTGATAAAAAGGATTATGATTTATCTCATCATCACTCAAAAAACTGTCATTTATAAAAAATAAATCTTTATCAATGCTTTGATTGATAATACCTGCTAATGGCGACTTATCACGCCAGTAAGAGTAATATAATAAGTCTGCCTTTTTATCATTATTAGATCCATATCTCCATCCCATCATATTATTATCTAAAGGTATTAGCGAAGCTCCTCCGCCATCACTACCATTACAATATTTTGATATTTTTTTTAGCGCCGTATTCCAATATTTTCTATCATCTATCGTTTTATGAACGTCGTTTACTATATCTTCTATGTTGTCCACAAACCCTCCCAAATACCCGATCTGTAGCAAAAAATGAACGTTCAAAAACTTTAATTCGTTTGAATTAAATAAACTCCCCCCATCTGGTAGTGGTTTTGTTTTTTCTGTCAATTCATATTCCGGATGGTTTTCATAAAGCAGATATGAATTGGACATTCCATGGCAGACGTCAGCATAATCGAGAAGACATCCACAAATACAAGTGTTTTTGGACCACTAGATTTATTACATCTCTTTCCAATACCACAAACAACTACTTTAATAAAAACATCAAATGGACTTACATATAGTGTTATAGACACTAATTATGATGGGTATCACAGCTACAATGTAAAAATAACAGATAGTAGCAACCATATTATTTTAAATCAGAATAATATCAATAGCGGCATTAATCTTCTGAATATAGTAAAACTTGTTGCCTCTGGCGATGTGATTATGGGGGCGGATGATTCTACAACACTCGCCAACCTCGCAAGTATTGGGACATATGTCAGCATTCCTGGCGCCACTGGAAGTTTTATAATTGGCGCAGGTATTCTTACATCAAATAATTACTATATCGGCGGCAACACAAGCATTTCTGGGCTTGCCAATGTTGTAACCGGGTCAACCATCAATGTGATTGGCGGAACAGCCACCATGAATGGGGTGAATGGAGCCTCTTTGGTGGGGGCACTTAACGGCTCCGTTGTAAATATTGAATACGGTGGAACATTTAATACCGGAACGGCTTTTGCCAGCCTGCTTGAAGGAGGCACCATTAATTTTGGCACTGGAGGCGGCACACTTATTCTCAATGGAGACGGTACCCTCATCAGTCTTCTTGCATCTGGAACATTATCTGCAACAACTCTGAACAATTACGATCCATCTAAAGATACCATTGAACTACAAGGAACAACTCAAACAGTTACTCATTACACAATACAAAATGGTGGTGCATTTAATCTGGACTCATCTCAAAAAGTCATCATTTTATA
>NZ_CALLXM010000180.1 GCF_937875265.1 uncultured Acetobacter sp.
CCCTCCGTATTTTGCGCAGTCAGCGCAGTCAGGGCTGTCGTGGCGTAGCCCCCCAGCGCTGTTATTGTCTTGATATCAGCCTGAATCCCCGCACCACCACCCGAGTCGCTTCCCGCAATAGCCAGAATACGCACAGGCTTTTTCTGTTCGGGTTCCATGACTCTGCTCCTCCCCTGTTGCGTTAGGCCGGGATATTAACGGTCTGGAGCACTTCACACATCTGATTGACGACATCATCCACCAGAGCAGCATCTTCCGCTTCCGCCATCACACGCACCAGCGGCTCCGTGCCGCTTTTACGCAACACAAGCCGACCACGGCCAGCAAGCATCTGCTCTACATCCTTCTGCTTTGCCCGCACCTCGTCCGCATCCAGCGGGCTTTTCCCCTGAAAGCGCACGTTTTTCAGTTTTTGCGGGAACGGCGTGAAAAGACGACAGACCTCACTGGCGGGACGACCATCTTCCACCAGCACAGCCAAAATCTGCAACGCTGCAATCAGGCCATCACCCGTGGTGGCAAAATCTGTCAGAACCATGTGGCCAGACTGTTCGCCCCCCACATTGCTGCCCAGCTCTTTCATCCGCTCCACAACGTAGCGGTCACCCACCGCAGTACGCTCAAGCCCGACATCGAGCGTGTTTAAAAAGCGTTCCAACCCCATGTTGGACATGATTGTCGCCACCACAGACTGGCCAATCAGCCGCCCATCCCGCGCCCAGGACTGCGCAATGAGAGCCAGAATCTGATCCCCATCAATAAGGCGTCCGGTTTCATCGGCAATCAGAACGCGGTCTGCATCACCATCCAACGCAATACCCAGATGGGCGCCGTGCTGCACAACAGCCTGACACAATGCCTCGGGGTGAGTGGAGCCGCAATTCTCATTGATATTGACGCCATCAGGCGTGCAGCCAATACGAATAACTTCTGCACCTAGCTCCCACAGCGCCGTCGGGGCAACGCGGTAGGCTGAGCCATTGGCACAATCGAGCACGATTTTCATGCCATCCAGCCGCAGCTTGCGCGGGAAGGACGCCTTGGCACTTTCCACATACCGGCCAGCCGCATCGTTCAGGCGAGAGGCGCGGCCAATCTCACGAGGTGTAGCAAGGCGGCCTGTCAGGTCGGCTTCCATCAGATTTTCAATGTCGATTTCGTTCTGATCAGACAGCTTGAACCCATCCGGGCCAAACAGTTTGATGCCATTGTCGCCAAACGGATTATGCGATGCAGAGATCATGACGCCCAGATCAGCACGCAAAGAACGCGTGAGCATGGCAATAGCTGGTGTGGGCAAAGGCCCGACCAGCGTGACATCCATCCCTGCGGACAGAAAGCCAGCGACCAGCGCACTCTCAATCATATATCCGGAAAGCCGGGTATCCTTGCCCAGCAAAACACTGTGCCGGTGCTTACCGCGCGTAAAGTGCAGTCCGGCAGCCTGCCCCAGCTTCTGAGCGGTCTCAACTGTCATAGGCGCGATGTTTGCGGTGCCGCGAATTCCATCTGTCCCAAAAAGACGTCTCATCTGCCTAGTCCAATCTCGTTTTTTGTGGCGTCTGCGCCCAACCGTCTGCCTGACTGTGAAGAAGAGGCAGCGCTGACGCTTATCTGTTTCCTCTTCACTAAAACGCTTTTCTACCTGAAGGAACCGTAAGGCTGGAAAACAAGCGTCTTTTTTCAGGCTGTATGAACCCGCTGCCAAACCCGTAACGCCTGCACCATCCCCTCGACTGCATGCACACGCAGCACACTCTGACCCAAAGACAGAGCATTCAGAGACGCCGCCTGCGTTCCGGCATCCCGCCCGCCAGGATCTTTCACACCTGTCAGCTCGCCAATCATTCTCTTGCGTGAAACACCAAGCACCACCCGGCACCCCAGATTGGCAAGCAATGGCAGTCGGCTAAGCAGCACGACATTCTGGTCCGTATTTTTTGCAAAGCCCAGACCAGGGTCCACACTCAGTCGCGCCGGCGCAATACCGCCCTGTATGGCCACACTCAGGCGTGCGCCCAGTTCCCGCACTACATCACAGGCTACATCCTCATAAACCGCGTGCTGCGTCATGGTGGCTGGTGTGCCGCGCATGTGCATCAGCACCACGCCGCAACTTTGCCCGGCAAGCAATGGCAGGGCCTGGGGGTCATGCGTAAGGGCAGACACATCGTTAATCACATCGGCACCAGCAGCCAGTGCCTGCGCCATAACGGCGCTGTTCCGCGTATCAATGGAAAGAACGGCGTCTGGCACCTGTTGCTTCAGCCCCTGCACTACTGGCCCGATGCGAGCCCATTCTTCCTCTGGTGAGATAACCGCAGCACCTGGCCGGGTGCTTTCTCCCCCAATATCCAGCACTCCGGCTCCGGCAGAAAGCTGCTCCACCCCGGACCGCACAGCCCGCGCCGCCTCCTGATGCAGGCCACCATCACTGAAACTATCCGGGGTGATATTCAGAATACCCATCACCTGCTGGCCTTCCGGCATCCCGGCTGCTGGTGGCGTCCCGACAAGCCGGGCCAGAATATCTTGCCAGCCTGCGGGGACGTCCCCCACCGGCATAAAGCCGCTATGAGCACGGTCTTCTATCAGGTCCACACAGCTAAATGCTGCCGGACCACCCGCCAACGGAAGAGCGTAGCCTCGCTTGACAGCCTCTTCAGCCGTTTTGCCGTAGAGCAGGCCCGCAGGCTCTGCCAGACGCCTGAAATCCATCCTCAGCTTTCCTCCCATCAACGCAAAAGAGGCGGCATTGCTGCCGCCTCCCTTACTTACTCTCGTTTCTCGCTTGTCCGGCAAGTTCAGCTGGGTTGAGGCACCGGAGTCATGCCGCCACCTTCACCATCATCCGGCTTGTCACCCGGCTGGACAATTTCAGGGCCAGAAACCTGCGGCACGGAAGACCGGCGATTAACCGGTGCTGCCTCATCCACTTCAACACGCTCGATCGGCTGACCACGCATAATCTGGCGAATATCTTCCCCGCTGAGGGTTTCATATTCCAGCAGGGCTTCGGCCAGACGGTGCAGCTCATCAACATGGTCATGCATGTAGTTGCGGGCCTGATCATATGCCTCATCAATCAGACGCTTGATTTCGGCATCAATCTCTTTGGCCGTGTGTTCAGAGAAGTTCTTGGCAGCTCCACCGAAGAACATCCCGCCGCCGCCACCCTGATCATCATTGGCGTAGGCAATCATGCCGACTCTGTCGCTCATGCCCCATTCGGTGACCATGCTGCGGGCCACACGGGTCGCCATCTGAATGTCACCCATGGCGCCATTGCAGATATTGTCTTTCCCGTAGATGACTTCCTCAGCCACACGGCCACCCATAGCCACAACCAGATGAGCAATGCAATTCTTCTTGCTCATGGACAGGCGGTCACCTTCCGGCAGGCGAATGACCATCCCCAGTGCACGACCACGCGGGATAATGGTGGCTTTATGGATCGGCTCACTTTCCGGCACCAGCACCGCCGTAATGGCATGGCCAGCTTCATGATACGCCGTGCGCTTCTTTTCTTCGTCGCTCATCACAAGAGAACGACGTTCGGCCCCCATCAGGACTTTGTCCTTCGCGTCCTCAAACTCACGCATAGCCACGGTACGCTTGCCCAGACGGGCAGCCGCCAGAGCAGCTTCGTTCACCAGATTGGCAAGGTCAGCTCCCGAGAAGCCGGGCGTGCCACGGGCAATGATGCGCGGGTCCACATCGGATGCCAGCGGCACTTTGCGCATGTGAACGCGCAGGATTTTTTCACGGCCAGAGACATCCGGGTTTGACACCACCACCTGACGGTCAAAACGACCGGGGCGCAGCAGAGCCGGGTCCAGCACATCCGGGCGGTTGGTTGCTGCAATCAGGATCACGCCCTCATTGCTTTCAAACCCGTCCATCTCGACCAGCATCTGGTTCAGGGTCTGCTCACGCTCATCATTCCCGCCGCCAAGACCAGCCCCACGATGGCGGCCCACGGCGTCAATTTCATCAATGAAGATAATGCATGGTGCAGCTTTTTTGCCCTGCTCGAACATGTCACGCACACGGGACGCACCAACACCCACAAACATTTCCACAAAGTCGGAACCGGAAATGGTGAAGAACGGCACATTCGCTTCACCCGCAATGGCACGCGCCAGCAGGGTTTTACCGGTGCCCGGAGGGCCAACCAGCAGCACGCCTTTGGGGATCTTGCCGCCCAGGCGCGTAAATTTCTGCGGGTCTTTCAGGAAGTCGACAATTTCCTGAAGCTCACCCTTGGCTTCATCAATACCCGCAACGTCTTCAAAGGTAACGCGACCCTGCTTTTCCGTCAGCATCTTGGCGCGAGACTTACCAAAGCCCATGGCACCCCGGCCACCGCCGCCCTGCATCTGGCGCATCATGAACAGCCAGATTCCAACCATCAGGATAATCGGAAGCGCGTTCAGGAAGTAACGCAGCAACGGGCTGCCTTCCTGATCAAGCGGTTTGGCCACAACCTCAACCCCTTTACCCGTCAGACGGGAGACAAGGGAGGGGTCCTGCGGCGCAAATGTTTCAAAAGCCGTGCCATCAGTCAGTGTGCCGGACACGTTCTGGTTCTGCATTACGACGGACCGGACACGCCCGGTGTCAACATCGGTAATGAAGTCAGAATATGCCAGCTGCTGTGCTGCATGCTGCGTGTTTCCCGGCTGGAAAACATCTACAAGCAACAGCAGCATCACAATGATGCTGACCCAAAGCGCCAGATTACGGCCTAAATTGTTCATCTTGCCTGTGTTTCCATACTTATCGTTCGGGAGCGACGGAGAGCCCCCAATCTGAGCGGCAGACGCCGAAAAATGCAACCTCTCCCATTACAAATGGGATGCTGAGCCGATATTCCCACCCCGCACACGACATTTATTATCATGTGTGATGCGTGCCTGCTGTCGTCTCTGGCCAGCCATACACGCCACTGCCAGTCGCGGAAACCGAGGGCTGGAACAGAAAATGGATCTGTTTGAGCGCATCGTCCGCCCACCACCCCAAATGCGGCACGGCAACACGCTGCCCCTCCCGCCACAAGGTGGGAAGCGTGGCACAGAAACGGGCAGGCCAGCCCCCCCGTATCCTGCGCTCAAGCCCGGTCCCTGCCGGACCAATCTGTAGTCCCTCAGCACAAACGGATGGCGGCAGGAAGAGTTCAAACCGGTTATCCCACCGCGCGCCCGGCTCTGCCGGAACAGGGGCAGCCTGAGCCGCCACCTCCCGCACGAGAAACCAGCTCTCTTTCCAGCGCACCACCTGCACGCCGGCCAGCGTGGCCTCCTGCCCGGCAGTCCGTAACCGGGCCACGGCTGCTGGGGATGGCGGATAAATATGACCCCCGACACATCGGATCAGGCCAGACAGGTTTTCCGGCTCTGGCAGGGCTACCCCTAGGCAGGCCCAGCCTTCCGGCCTGAGCGCAACGTGCCGGGCATAGGACGCAGCCCTGACCGCTTCTCTCTGCATCCGGGCGTCCCCTGCCAGAACGCCTGCCTGCCATAGGGCCTGCCGCGTATCCTGCGCCTGCAAACTCTGCCGCACACGCACCCGCTCGGCCCGCACATCCTGATTAGAGGGATCATCCACCCATGCCAGCCCGGCATGCCGCAACGTCGTGCGCAAAGCCTGCCGTGAGACGCCCAGAAGAGGACGCACAATCCGCACATCCGGCAGAGCCGTTATCCAGCCCATCCCGGCCAGACCATCAGGCCCGCTGCCAGACCCCTGACGCATAAGGATCGTTTCAACCTGATCATCCGCCTGATGCCCGAGCAGAAGATCCAGACAACCAGCCTCGCGACAAGCCTCAGCCAGCACGGCATAGCGCGCCTGCCGCGCCCGTTCTGCCATGCCGGGGCCTTTGATCAGCGTTGTGAGGGCTAAAAGGCGGGCAGAAACGCCCATGGCAGCCAGCCGCTGCACGGTGAGCCGTGCTTCCTGAGCAGACTCCGCGCGCAGCCCGTGGTCCACCACAAAAGCCAGAAGATTTTTACGCCAGTGCCGCGCCAGCCAGGCCAGACACAGGCTATCTCCACCACCGGAAACGGCCAGCCCAACCGGCGGCAAAGCTGGGTCATCCGGCAACCACGGCCCCAGCTGTTGCATGCGGGCGATAAACGCTGCCGGAGAAACCGGGGCTTCAGAAAAGGGGTCATCCGGCAAAGGAACGAAAGGCTGTTTCTCGCCCCCGTCCACCCTGCCGGGACGCTGCGCCAAAATTACTGACAGCCGCCTCGACCGGCGTAAATTTCCGCAGCATGAGACACACGCTGGGTGGGGGACGGGAATTCCGTCTTCAGCTTACCCAGCGCCTGACAGGCCGCTTTTTTATCGCCCAAGGCCAGCAGAGAGGCACTCACACCCAGCAGAGCATCCGGAGCACGGGCACTTTTGGGGGACTGACGGTAGGCATCATAATACGCCACGGCAGACTGACGGTACTGCTTTTCCCCGGCCAGAGACTGGGCCAGCAGGAACTGCGCATCGACCTTGAAGCTACCTTTGGCGTTTTTGAGGGCTTCTTCTGCATTGTCATGCGCCGTGGCGTAATCATGCTTCTGCAGGGCGGTTTTGCCGCTGGCCAGCAGCGCATCCGGCGTTGTGGCAGCAGTATGCGCTGCGGGGGCAGCCGTACTGGCAGCCGCTGCTGCGGCAGCCGGTGCAGCAGCGGCAGCGCCACCACCGTTCTGGGCCACGAACTGGTTATCTGCCATCTGCTTGGATAGAGCGGCTGTCTTCTGTTGCAGATCGTTGGTCAGCTGGTCGATCTCACCGCGCATGTCGCGCTGCTGCTGTTCCAGCGTGTTAACCCGGTCCAGCAACTGGGCTGTCAGGTCTCCACCGCCGGAAGAAGACGATGAGGGGGCTGCGGTGGCAGACGGCGGAGCCAGCGCGCCACCCGAAGCCTGAATCTGGCTCATGGACTGCTTGAGCGCCATAATCTGGTTTTGCAGCGCAAGCCCTTCACGGCTGGTCACCTCCTGTGCATGTCCTGCCGGGGCAGTAGCCACCAGCACGGTTGCAACAGGCAGACACAAGGCCAGAGCACGCCACGGCGCAGCAACAGACGTCATCAACCCGCGTTTCATCAAGACCTCACCCTTCCATTAAAAGCGGGCAAGGATTTCATCATTCCTTCCCGGAAAACAAGACAGGAAATACAAAAACAGGCCGGGTGAAATTCACCCGACCTGCCCTGTCGACTATAGCGCGAAATACGCCAGAACTTAGTGAACGGCGGTAATCGCGTTACGGTTCTGGGCCCATGCGCTTTCATCATCACCTTCCTGGGTCGGGCGATCTTTGCCATAGGAGATGGTGGAGATGCGAGAAGACGCTACACCTTTGGCAACCAGATAATCACGGGCTGCATTGGCGCGGCGCTGGCCCAGCGCAATGTTGTATTCTTCCGTGCCACGGTCATCGCAGTTACCAGCGACTTCAACGTTGACCTGCGGATACTGCGCCAGCCAGGAAGCCTGCTTGTCCAGCGTTGCCTGTGCATCGGAGGTCAGGCCGCTTTTGTTCAGGTCGAACAGCACGCGATCACCTGCAGTGGCAACCAGATCTGCTTCGCTGCCGGGCACGGGGCCGCTCGGCTGCACAGTCGTCGCTGCGCCGTTGGAGTCACCCGTGTTTGCCTTCTCGTGCGCACAGGCAGAAAGGAGGGCAACCATGCTAAGCGCAGCAATATATTTCAGTCTCATGTGTCGGATCCTGAGAATTAGTTCCCAAATGGAACTATTCGGAGAGAAAAAACAGCTTTGTATGCCTGTATCCCCGCGCATTCTTCTGCTCCCCTCCGAAACCTTCGAAGAGCCGACGAACTGTGGAGACCACCTTGCCCTAAGCCATAGCTCATCCTTGCGGTCAAGCGTGATCTGATTTCCGCATAGCAGGCCCAGCAAAAGCGATGCTGAATAGACACACCCCTCTGCCCGATGACGGGTTTTCAGGAAGGGTCAGAAAATATCAAAAAATTGTTTGCAAGCATCCTACAATTCTTAGGAGACTGTTTTGGAAGGATTTTATTCTTCTTCTATATTTATTTTGTACTGAGAACCCCATAAAATAAGCCGCTTCTGATATCTGATTTTATCTTCTTTTTGTGACACTGCCGTAAACCGCATCTTCCTTAAAAAACCACAAATGAAGCGTGTAGTAGAGTTTTTTCCCTATTTCGACTTATCCGACTCGCGAAATTTCTTCTTTCAATATGCCTCCCTCAACAAGGGGATACTAATAGTTGCACCCCGGCTGAACGGGCAGATGAGCTTCGCCCTCCAAGAAAAAAAACGGAGCCGCTTTTAACACCAAACAACATCTGCCAGCTGCCAGAACCGCGAAGCGTTCACCAAAAAATTAAACGTAAGTATTCTTGCAATTGTAAAAAAAGCCCCGGAATTTCTCCCGGGACTTTCCGCTGATTTATGACAAATCAGACTTATCCGTTCAGCGGCGACCATGCCGGGTCAGACGCCTGCCCTGGAGTGGACAGAGCGCGGTCATTAAACCCGGTAATATCGACCATCCCAATGGAGGAGTTGAAACCTGCGCCCCCTGCTCCGGCACGGCTCTGGCGGCAATAAGCCAGCACGCGGCCATTGGGGCAGAAGCTCGGGCTTTCCACTGTAAAGCCTTCGGTCATGATGCGTTCAGCCGTGCCATCCGGCGCCATGACGCCCAGAGAGAAACTGCCATTGGCAATCCGTGTAAAGGCGATCAGGTCTCCGCGCGGAGACCAGACGGGAGAGCCATACGTGCCGTGACCATAGGAAATCCGCTTCGCACCGCCGCCTGATGCGCTCATGATATAAAGCTGTGGGCTACCACCACGGTCGGAGTTGAACACAATCTGTGAACCATCCGGGCTGTAGGAGGGGCTGGTATCAATAGCACCGGATGCCGTGATCTGCCGGCGGGAACCAGAAGCCAGATCAACCACAAACAGGTCAGACCCGCCATTACGCGTTACAGAGAGCACAACTGAACGTCCATCCGGGGAGAAGCGCGGCGCGAAGGAAATGCCTGCAAACTCACCTAGGATCTGCTGGCGGCCACTTCCCAGGTCAAACAGATACACACGCGGGCGGTTGTTGGCATAAGACATGAACGCCACCTGATCCTTCACCGGGCTGAAGCGCGGTGTAAGGGTTAGCCATTTGCCCGCTGTGAGCATCCGGCTGTTGGCACCATCCTGATCCATGATGGCCAGACGCGTGGACTGATGTGCCCGTGCGCCAGAACGGGAAATGAAGGCAATCCGGGTATCAAAATAGCCTTTCTCACCCAGAATACGCTCGTAGATAACATCACCCACAATGTGCGCAATACGCCGCCAGTTGGCAGAAGTCGTGGTATAGGCCGTGCCCTGAATCTGCTGGCGTGTCAGTACATCCCACAAGCGCATTTCCACGCGCACGGAGCCGCTGCCAGACACACTGCCCGTAACCAGTGCACGCGCGCCCATGGACTTGGCGCTTGCAAAATCAGGCGTGCCGGATTCGGCCCCGCCGGGAATGACTTTGAACAACCCCGTGTTGGTCAGGTCGTTTGCCAGCACCCCGGAAATCTGGGCACCCAGACCTCCGCCAAAGTTGGGCAGAATAATCGGGATCGGGGCCGTACGGGCCTGATCAACCGTAATTTCTGCCTCAGGGGCAGCCGTGGTCGCGGCCATACCCGGCAGCGGGGTCATCAGCAGGCCACCAGCAGCCACGCTGGCCCCCATCAATGTGCGGCGGCCAAGGGCCGCAACCAGTGTATCGGCGTCCTGATCAGAAATAAGCGGCCGGGTACTCGTAAGCATCAGTTTTTCCTCCAAGTGGCCAGATCAAGGCCTGAACACAAATTTCAACTGCCGGGTCTGGCCCAGAAGGTTTTTGGGGATGGGCAACTGGGAACAGGTTGGGCTGAGCACAGCCGCCCGAGCCCGTTCCGCCAGTGCCCGGTATGAAGCATCTGCATTCATCTGCGCCTGCGTCTGCGGCGCAAACTGCACAATACGAGCCTCACCCGTGGCATCCACCGTCACAATCAGGTGCGCGACAAAAGTGGCATAATTTTTGGCAGCCGTATCTTCCGTATAGCACCGGCGCACGGCCCCACCGATCGCCTTCTGCTCACCCGCGGACAGGCTGCGAGTAATATCGCCATTGGGCGAGCCTCCCCCATCAGGCGCACCACCCTGCACAGGGTTGGCCTTTGCCTTGGGCGCGTGCGTCTGCTTGGAGTCAGACCGGTAGGAATCCAGCGTTTCGAGCAGAGAGTGCGAGTCTTCCTGCGTTTTCTTCGCTTTGTTGGGCTGCGTGATGCGTGACGGCGTCGGCGTGTCCGGCAACGTATCCGTCGGCTCCGTAACAGGAGACGGCGGGGCTACGCTTGGCGTCGCCTTGGGGGGCGAGGGCGGAGACGGCGGCGTTTTTACCACATCAGGAGACGGCTCATCCGCTTTGGGCGGGACGGGCGTATCCGGCAGTTTTTCTGCCTCCGGCACAGGCGGTGGCGGCACCGGCTGGGGCGGCGGAGGGGGTGGAGGCGCTTCCTCGTTCGGGGCCGCGGTGGGGGGCTCCGGCGTAGGGGGCGCATCATTCGGCACAGGGGCTGGTGGCTGTGCGGATTTGGGGGAAGGCTGGCTGGCTTTGGCTGGTGAGCCACCGGCATCCGGTGCCTCAAACTGCATTTCCACCACCGGAGGCGGTTCTTCCTCCGGTTTAGGCAGAGAAGGCAACGACACCAAAAGAGCCAGCAGGAACGCAATATGCGCTCCACCGGACATATAAAGGCACCGCCTCAGCACAGTCTCTTCGGAACGGCGTGGCCGCACCATGAAATTTCTCCGCCTCTCTGCGCAGGAGAGAATGAGTTAGTGGCCGCTGCTGGCGGGTTGTTGCGCCAGCAGAGCCACATGGGTAAAGCCACCTTCTGTCACCTGCCCCATGACCTGCATCACGCGCCCATAATCAATATGAGAATCACCTCGCACAAAAATGCGGTGTGACGGGTCATTGTTCGAGGCAGCCTTCAGCTGTGCGACCAGCTGTTCGGGCGACACTTCAGAATCCCCCAGATACAGGCTGCCATCCGCCCGAATAGAGACAGTGATGGGCTTGGTATCGGAATTGACAGGTTTTGCGTCTGTCTTGGGCAGGTCAACATTCACGCCGCTGGTCAGCATGGGGGACGTGACCATGAAGATAATCAACAGCACCAGCATGACGTCGACCATAGGCGTCACGTTGATTTCAGCCATTGGACGCCTGCGACGGCGCCCGCTCCCTCCCGACGGCATGCCCATGCTCAGGCCCTTTCTTCGGACTGGCGGGACAGAATGGCAGCAAACTCAGTACCAAAGCCCTCCAGCCGGTCCTGGAACAGGTCCAGACTGTTGCTGATCACGTTGTAGGCAACATAGGACGGCACTGCCGTCAGCAGGCCGATGGCCGTAGCAAACAGAGCTTCTGAAATACCGGGAGCCACAACGCTCAGGTTGGTGTTGTGCATGGCGGCAATGGCGCTGAAGGAGTGCATGATGCCCCACACGGTGCCAAACAGACCGACAAACGGAGCCACCGGGCCAACCGTTGCCAGAAAGATGACCCAGCGACGCAGGCGATCCATTTCACGCGTAACCGTAATGCCAATGGCACGGTCCACACGTTCCTTAACGCCACCCCGCACCAGATCCACACCGGGGATACGGGCAGAACGGCGCCACTCGCCCATGGCTGCACCGAAAACAGCGGCCAGCGGATGCACCGGCTTGGCACCATCGCTCTCGTACAGATCATCCAGACTGCCACCGGACCAGAAACGATCCTCAAAAGCAGACGCCTGTTTGTTGATCCGCCGGAGCGTGACAATTTTATCGAAAATGATGGCCCACACCATCACACTGCAGAACACCAGTCCCAGCATGACCAGTTTGACCATCAGGGAGGCATTCATAAACAGCCCCCACACCGACAGGTCTCCCGCCGCTGCTACGCCGAGATTTGCCGCGTCAACCGCACGATCCAAAAACGCCTCCTGCCTCTGCGCCCATCCCGGGCAACCTGTCTGCGACTCGGGCTTTGCTCAACGCATCCCGGTCGTGCTGTTTGTAATGTCTTCCGCGCAAAAGCAGAAGAGGCCGTCTAGACCTCGGCTGCGAGTCCTCTCAGAAGATCACGCCATAATGGCGGGAATCGGGCAGGGCGACCATCTTCTGCACGTACGCAGGCCAGCCTTACATCCACACGCGCACAAAACGTGCCCTCACGCGTAAAGATTTGCTCCAGCCGACAGCTGGCGGCCCCTTCTTCAAGCAGCCGCGTGGTGATTGTTGCCACGTCATCCAGCTTAAGCGGTACGCGGTAGTTAAGGGTTGCATCATGCACCACAAACACCAACCCATACTCACTCAGCAGAGAGGCCGCTGGCATACCGAGGCTACGGATGGCCTCAGTCCGCGCCCGTTCAGCAAAGGCCAGATACCGTGCGTGGTAGACAATGCCCCCGGCATCCGTGTCCTCATAATAAATGCGGAAATCGATTGCATGTGTGGTCATACGCCGTCCTCTTCGTCAGGCAAAAAATCCATCTGCGCAGAACGCGACTCATCTGGCCGCGCGGGCGGTGTCAGGCCGAGGTGACGCCACCCGCGTTCCCCCAGCACACGCCCACGGCTGGTGCGCATAACCAGCCCTTCCTGAATCAGATACGGTTCAATGACATCTTCCAGTGTATCACGCGCTTCCGCCAGAGCCGCAGCCAGTGTTTCCACCCCAACCGGCCCGCCATGGTGATACTCTGCAATGCGGCGCAGGTAGCGTCTGTCCATCGCATCCAGCCCCAGTGCGTCCACTTCCAATCGGCTCAGGGCGGCATCCGCCACGTCCCGACTGACCGGCGCGCCGCCGGGGGCAATCACCAAAGCAAAATCACGCACGCGGCGCAGCAGACGGCCTGCAATACGCGGTGTACCACGAGAACGCCGGGCAATTTCCTCAGCGCCTGCCTCGGTCAGATTAAAGCCGAGCTTTTCCGCTCCCCGCACCACAATGGCCCGCAATTCTTCCGGCGTGTAGAAAACCAGACGCAGAGGAATACCAAACCGGTCCCGCAGCGGCGTGGCCAGCAACCCGGCCCGCGTGGTGGCTGCCACAAGGGTGAAGGGCGGCAGGTCAATCCGCACAGAGCGCGCCGCCGGGCCTTCCCCGATAATCAGATCGAGCTGGAAATCCTCCATTGCGGGATAAAGAATTTCTTCAATGGCGGGCTGGAGGCGGTGAATTTCATCAATAAACAGCACGTCACGCGGCTGAAGATTGGTCAGAATGGCGGCAAGATCCCCTGCGCGCTGGATGACCGGGCCTGATGTCGCGCGGAAGCCAACGCCGAGTTCCCGTGAGACAATCTGCGCCAGAGTGGTCTTGCCCAGCCCCGGCGGCCCATGCAGCAACACATGGTCCAGCGCCTCACCACGTTGGCGGGCCGCGGCAATAAAAATCGACAGGTTTTCACGACTGGATTTCTGACCGGTAAAATCGGCCAGCGTTTGAGGGCGAAGAGAAACCTCTCCGACATCCTCATCCTGACGAGAGGCATCAATCTCCCGCTCGGGCGTAAAATCCGCACCGCTCATCGGGCCAGAGCTTTCAGGCTATCACGCAGCACTGTGTCCAGCGAGGCCGCAGCCCCCTGCTCATCCAGCAGGCGTTTGATAACCGGAGCGGCTTCAGACCGACGGAAGCCAAGCCCGGCCAGCGCCAGCAGAGCATCTGCTTCAATCCCGCCTCCGGGCGTGGCACCGGCAGGCACTACAATGCCGGCTCCACCACCGGGCATTTTACCGGCACGGTCGCGCAACTCTGTCAAAATACGTTCTGCCAGACGCCCGCCCACACCGGGAGCGCGGGTCAGAGTGGCTTTGTCCGACGTTGTCAGCGCCGCCACCAGCTCACCCGGAGAGAGGGTGGAGAGCATACCCAGCGCCACTTTTGCTCCAACACCCTGCACGCTGGTTAGCAGACGGAACCACTCGCGCTCTGCACTTTCTCCAAAGCCGTAGAGCAGAATGGCATCTTCCCGCACCACAGTTTCAATCAAAACGCGGGCTTTTTCAGGGGGATGCGGCAGAGCAGCCAGTGTGCGGGTCGAGGCCGCTACCAGATAACCGACGCCATTCACGTCGATCACGCAGCTGCCTAATTCGATCTGAATGACCAGTCCGCTCAGAAACGCAATCATGCCATTCTTACCCCGGCTGCAATATGGCGCGCGCTTGCCCGATGGTGAGCATGGCAAATGGCAATGGCCAGCGCATCGGACGCATCGGTCCTCGCCACCTTAACCCCCGGCAGCAGGCGGCGCACCATCATTTCAACCTGATCTTTATCTGCTGAGCCTGTTCCAACCACAGCTTTTTTGACAGCAAGCGCGCCGTATTCCGCAACATGCAACCCCGCCAGAGCCGGGGCCAGCAACGCAATACCGCGGGCATAGCCCAGCTTGAGCGTGGCCGTGCCGTTACGGTTGACATAGGTCTCTTCCACCGCAGCTTCTGCGGGGTTGAGGCGTTCTATCAAAATCAGTAGGTTTTCATGCAGGACTTTCAGCCGGTCTGGCACACTGTCTGCACTGTTGGTTGCAATCACGCCGTTTTCGACGTGTCGCAACCGATTACCCTCGACATCAATAACCCCCCAGCCTGTAAAGCGCAGGCCGGGGTCAATGCCGAGCAGGCGTACCACCGTCAGGCTGACAGTTTTTCGGCAAGCTCGTCGGAAAGATCAAAGTTTGCATAGACGTTCTGCACGTCATCATGATCTTCCAGCACGTCCAGCAGTTTGAACAGGGTGCGGGCTTTGTCTTCATCAAGATTCACGGTGTTTTCCGGGCGCCAGTCAAGCTTGGCACTTTCCGGTTCACCAAAGCGCGTTTCCAGAGAATCACGCACCGTGAAGAAGGCTTCAATCTCACAGGTGATCTCGTGCGTCGTGTCAGACGACACCACGTTTTCCGCACCCGCTTCAATCGCAGCTTCCAGCATCTCGTCTTCAGAGCACACGGAAACCGGATAGGTAATCACACCCAGCCGACGGAACATGAAGGAAACAGAGTTGGTTTCCCCCAAAGACCCGCCATACTTGGAGAACGCCGCACGCACGTCAGACGCCGTGCGGTTACGGTTATCGGTCAGACCTTCAACAATAACCGCAACGCCCGCAGGACCGTAGCCCTCGTAACGCACCTCAATGTAGTCTTCCCCACCCGCAGCGCCGGACGCCTTTTTAATGGCGCGATCAATGGTGTCCTTGGGCATATTCACATCACGGGCCGCAGTAATGGCCGAACGCAGGCGCGGGTTGGATGCCGGGTCAGGCAGGCCAGCGCGCGTTGCCACAGTCAGTTCGCGAATAATTTTAGCGAACTGCTTGGATCGCTTGGCATCCTGCGCGCCCTTGCGATGCATAATGTTCTTAAATTGGGAATGACCCGCCATATTTCCTTACCCTGTCCGTCGGCCCCGGCGCGTCTTTAAACCAGACGGCCGTGGCAATGCTTGAATTTTTTCCCTGAACCGCACGGGCACAATGCATTGCGCGGTGTTTCCCCCCAGCTGGAGGGGTCATCCGGCATGATTGCACTTCCACCGATAGGCGTTGCCATTGCCGGTGCGGCTCCAGGGGAAAGACCGGGGCCGGGTTCAGACGCAAACCCCGGAATTTCCGGGCTGGCGTGAATTTCAGCGGTGTTGGCAAACGGGTCCACAGTTTCCGGCGGAGCCACTTCCACACGCGCCATCAGAGACACCACACGCTCGCGCATTTCCTCAAGCATGATACTGAACAGCTGGAAGGCTTCGTGCTTATACTCGTTCAGCGGATCTTTCTGGCCGTACGCCCGCAGACCAATGCCCTGACGAAGCTGATCCAGCGCATGCAGATGCTCTTTCCAGACCCCATCATAGGTGGTCATCAGCACCTGTTTTTCAATAAAGCGCATCAGATCCGGGCCAAGGTTGGCAGCACGGGCAGCCTGAGCCTGTATCGCGGCCTGACTAATTCGATTGGCCACTTCCTCAGCATCCATTCCGTCTTCTTTCGCCCACTCTGCAATCGGCAGATCCAGCGAGAGATTTTCATGAACAGCCTTGGTCAGCCCGGCAACATCCCACTGCTCAGCAAAGGATTTTTCCGGGATATGGCGGCCCACCATCGTGTCCACCACGTCTTCACGCGCTTCGTTCACAATGCCGGAGACATCTTCCGTCGCCATGTATTCCCGGCGCTGGGCATACACTTCCTTGCGCTGGTCGTTCATCACGTCATCATATTTGAGCGTGTTTTTGCGCATGTCGAAGTTACGGGCTTCGACTTTCTTCTGCGCCCGTTCCAGCGCCTTGCTCAGCCACGGGTGAACAATGGCCTCACCCTCTTTCATGCCCATTTTCTGGAACATGCCGCCCATACGGTCAGACCCGAAAATACGCATCAGGTCATCTTGCAGGGAGATGAAGAAATGTGAGTTGCCAGGGTCACCCTGACGGCCAGCACGACCACGCAGCTGGTTATCAATCCGGCGACTTTCATGCCGCTCGGTGCCGATCACAAACAGACCGCCTGCCGCTTTGACAATATCATGGTCGCGCGCAACGCGTTCCCGAATGACCAGACCGGCAGCGTCACGCTCCGGTCCCTCTTCCACGCCTTCCAGCTCCTGGCCGATCAACATTTCCACGTTGCCGCCCAGTTTAATGTCCGTCCCACGGCCAGCCATGTTGGTGGCAATGGTAATGGCACCGGGTGAGCCAGCCTGTGCAACAATCTTCGCTTCCATTTCATGGAAACGGGCATTCAGCACGTT
>NZ_CALLXM010000181.1 GCF_937875265.1 uncultured Acetobacter sp.
AATTATATTTGTTCAGATAATAAACTATTTTGATATCGGAATATTTCTCTTTTAAAATAAGTTTCCACAAATTGATCGGATTACGAAAAATCTCTGGAAACATTACATCTATATCATTCCGGAATCGTATCCTAATTAATGGACAAGAGGGAAACCCATTCATGCGTCTTCCAGTTTTGCGCCTTATGTCCACGTCTCTTATCGCCCTGAGCGGAGTAGCTTTCTACTCCTGTCCCGCAGATGCCGAACCAATTGCCTCTGCGCATAAAAGTAAGGAGGCCGAAAAAAAGTCCGTGTCTCGCGCCAGACGAGAGGAAAAAATCAAGGAAACTGGCGTAACCGGCATGTCGGCTTTGCCTGAAGTTCTTACGGTTCACGCCGGAATGCCGACCTCAAACGGGGTCACGAATACCACAGCGGGTGGTGGCTTGATGCCTATTGAACGCGCCCCCCGTTCGCAAAGTGGCGTCACGCGGGATTATATTGCCAAACAAACGCCCACAACCTCCATTGTTAATCTGATGGCCAGTCTTCCGGGGGTTGTTTCAGCCAAAACCGACCCGCTCGGCATGGCGCCTGGCGATACAATGACAATGCGCGGGCTTACACAGGCCCAGATCGGCTTTCTATTTGAAGGTGCGCCAGAGGCTGACCCTATTAACTACGGTGTTTCAACATCGACCATTGTTGATAGCGAAAATCTGGGGTCCATGACGGTCTCTCAGGGGTCGCCGGACCTTGATGCTCCCCTGATCAATGCCGCAGGCGGACAGATTGCTGCTTTTGAAGTCGACCCATCCCATAAAATGGGTGGATTTGTTGATTTTATGGGAGGAACCCATAGCGCGAATAAGCAGTTTATTCGCCTTAATACAGGGGAGATTGGAAACTCTGGCATTCGGGGATTTGCTTCGTTCTCTCAAACGTCCTCCAACAACTCACGCGGGCCGGGTGACCAGCATCGGTACCATGTTGATTCCAAATGGGTTAAGGAGTGGGGCAACGGGAACAGCGTAAAAGCCATTTTTGCTTATACACAACAGTACAATATCGGCGGCGGCCTTGCTCCAACACTGAGCCAGTGGAATCAGTATGGGTACAGCTATAACACAACGAAGCAGTACACATTTGGAGACCCGACCTACTACCGGTTCTCAAAGCAGAAAAACAATATGGTGAATGTCATCCTACCGATGCATTTCCGCTTATCTCGTGAACTGGAACTGAGTGCCACCCCCTATTTCATTCAGCAGTTCGGCCCGGCATGGGGCGGTGAGAGCATTCCGGTCTCAGGGGGTTACTTCGGGAATGTGCAGTATGGAACACCGAACTCTCCTTACCCTGCACTGAGCAACCTGCCTTACCAGCAAAACGGCACTGTGATGACGATGCTGGATGACCCGTGGAACCAGAAAATTGGATCCATCAATGCCTCTCTCAAATGGACACATGGCCACAATACGCTGACATTTGGCTGGTGGTATTCTTATACGTCTCATACAGAACGCTACCAGTATGACTTGATGGATTATAACGGAAATCCGGTTAAAGGGCATGGTTTTTCACCGATACGATTCCCTGATTCTTCCATCCTGAGCGGCGATAACCTGAATTTCTGGCAACAACAGAATGCGCTCTACCTTGCTGATACGCTGAAGCTTTTCAATGACAAACTGGAACTCAGCGCTGGCTTCAAAGCCGCCATGGTATCACGTAGCGGGACGAATAATGTGCCCGGAGCAGACCCATGGAAAAGCAGCCGTAATTACTTTGAACCTCTGCCGCAGTTTTATGCGACGTATCATATTGACCCGCATAATCAGGTTTACCTGAACGGCACCACATCCTTCCGTGCTCCGGTTTCAACCGAAGCGTACGTTCCTGACTACGATCCGAATGCCGGTATGATTTCCGCAGCAGGACAGATGAAGCCGGAATATACCATCAGTGAAGAAATCGGTTTCCGGCATACGGGGTTCTGGAACCTGTCTGTCTCTGCGTTCAACCTGAACATTACCAACCACAATATTTCCTCCTCAGGGTATATCCCCGGAACAACCGAAGTTGTTGCTCTGCCTATCAACGCGGGTGGCCAGACATCACGCGGCGTGCAGGCGGAATTCGGTTTGCGCCCGTGGCACCACATCAGCCCGTATCTTTCCGGCCAGTATCTCCATTCCACAATGGATAATAACTTTGCTTTGGCAGGTGATCTTCTTCCTACAAAAGGAAAAACTGCTGTTGGCAGCCCGAAATTTACCGGATCCATCGGCCTTCAGTATGATGATGGCCGGTTCTTTGGCAATTTCAATCTGCGGTATACGGACTCTCAGTACACAACCTTCATGAATGATGAGAGCATTCCCTCATACATCACCTCTGATCTGACAATCGGATACCGGATGAAGTCAATCGGGCCTGCCCAACACCCTCAGATTCAGCTGAACCTGACTAACATTGGTGACAGCCATTATCTTGCAATGGCTGGAAGCACGACAGCAAACGCACGGACAACCAGAGGAATTTACGGAAGCTCCATCGCCGGGTCTTCACCCATTTACCTCATTGGTGCCCCGTTCGGCGCTTATGTCTCTGTTTCAACGGGCTTCTGATATTTTATGGAAAAGCCCCCCTTCTCCCCCAAAATCCTTCCGGGCCGCCTTCTGTCTCTTGACCTGATGCGCGGCTACACGGTTGCGTTTATGATCATCGTGAATAACCCCGGAGACTGGTCACACGTTTACGCGCCACTTCTGCACGCAGAGTGGAACGGCCTGACACCGACTGACCTTGTTTTCCCGAGTTTTCTATTCATGATGGGCTGTGCCATTCCTTTTTCTCTCGGGGGAAAACTCTCCCGAGGTAAAAAAAGAAGCTGGCTATTTCTGGATATTTTTCGAAGGTCGGCGGTTCTTTTACTGCTTGGATGGCTGCTGACTATTCTGGCAATTGCGCCTGCATGGAGCCTGTTCCGGTTTTATGGCGTTTTATCTCGTTTTGCCGCGACGTATCTTGTCTGCGCGACACTGTTCCTGTTTGTTCGTTCAGTGCGTTTTTACGTCGTGGCCGTTCTGGGGATTGTTTTGGGGTATTCAGCTCTGCTGCACTGGATGCCTGTGCCAGGGGCCGGGTTTCCGGGGCAGGATTTTCCAGTCATGGACCCGGATGCAAATATCGTGTCCTGGTTTGACCGGAAAGTTGTGTTCTGGACCCAGAACCATTTTGGGATGGGCGTTCTTTATAAAGGCACGCGCGACCCGGAAGGGCTTCTGTCTACCATAGCCGCCTGTGCCACAGTCATGACCGGCATTGTTTCCGGGTTGGTCATGAAACAAAACAGCCGACAGAAAAATATGCGCCTTATGAACCAGTGGACACTGGGCGGGGTTCTGTCACTTCTGGCCTCATTCCTGCTTTATACGTGGGTTCCGTTTAATAAAAACATGTGGACAGGAAGTTTTGTTCTGTTCTGCGCGGGCCTCGATATTCTGCTGTTGCGCCTTCTCTGGCAGAGTATAGACAACCACCCGGACCGGTCTCCGGGGCCGATTGCAAAAGGGCTTCAGGAATTTGGAGCGGCTTTTGGGGCCAACGCCATTGTTGCTTTTATTGTTTCAGAAGCGCTGGCAATTTTTCTGGATGAGCGTCTTCAGTTTCACGGCGTGACGGCTCACTCCTTCATTTATAATCATCTTTTCTCGTTCATTCACGCGGACAACATAAAGTCTTTCCTCTACGCAATCGCTTATCTGCTTGTCTGTTTTGTGCCCAACTTCATCTTGTATCGGCGCAAGATTGTCGTTCGGATCTAACTGTTTTCCTTACAGAATTTTGTTAGCACCATAAGGCGGCATGGCGGTTGGAAAGCTGCCATGCCGCAGCCCCTCTTCTACCCCACTGCTGTTTGCGGCATGCTCAGCCCTACCTTGAACAGGTCACACGAGGCTGGCCCGCACGACACTTGGCCGCAGCCCTTGGTAGAGAAGGACAACAGACCCCTGCTTCATCATCTGGATACGCTGCTTCAGCATTACGGGTATGGTATTGTTACCCTGATTGTCATGATGGAAAGCATGGGGCTGCCAGTGCCCGCAGAGGCCTGCATTATCACGGCTTCGCTCTACTGCCTGAAAACCCATCACCTCTCGATCGGCTGGGTGGCTGTCGCTGCCGTGGCCGGAGCGATTATTGGCGATAACATCGGCTACATGATTGGCCGCAAGGTCGGGCTGCCGCTGCTTGAAAAATACGGGCCACGCGTGGGGCTGACCTCCGAGCGGCTGGTTCTGGGCCAGTATCTGTTCCACCATCACGGCAGCGCCATTGTGTTCTGTGGCCGGTTTATTTCCGTGGTGCGCGTGTTTGTGGCCGTGCTGGCCGGAGCCTGCCGCATGCACTGGCCGCGCTTCATGCTGTTCAATGCATTGGGCGGCTCCTGCTGGGCAGGCGGTTATGCATTGGGCACCTACGCGCTGGGCCGCAAGATTTCCGAAGTCTCCGGCCCGGTTGGCATTGTTATCGGCATTGCCGCCATTGGTGGTATGGTCGCCGCAGGCCGCTTCCTGAAGAAAAACGAGGCCCGGCTGACCCAACTGGCCCTGCAGGAATCCCGGAACGGCACACTTTCCGCATCCTGACGGACCATAAGCCTCTGGAGAGCCCCTCCGCCCGGCACGCCCCCTCACCATTAAATCGCCCGAAAGCTCTGCCACAGGTCTCAGAATGGACATTCCGCCATCCCGGCTGTATCCGTCTGAGCCTGATCAACAACAAGGCATGGAGCGGGTTATGAACGCACCCCGGACCTCTTCCGAGGGAAGCATTACTCTACATCGCAACGACCTGCCCGACGGGCTGACCTTTACCGGTTCTGTCGCTGTGGATACGGAAACCATGGGCCTTAAACCCCACCGGGACCGGCTGTGCCTGGTGCAGCTTTCCGCAGGGGACGGCACCGCGCATCTGGTGCAGATCATCCCGACCTCCCTTGGTGGCAAAGGGTATGACTGCCCGAACCTCAAGCGCCTGATGGCTGATCCGTCCGTGACCAAAATCATGCATTTCGCACGGTTTGATGTTGCCATTCTTCAGCATGCGCTGGGCATTACTGTCAGCCCGGTGGTGTGCACCAAAATTGCCGCCCGTCTGGTCCGCACCTTTACAGACCGCCACGGTCTGGCGGCCCTGTGCCGGGACATGCTGGGTGTTGACCTGAGCAAGCAGCAGCAGACGTCTGACTGGGGTGCTCTGGACCTCAAGCCCGAACAGCTGGCCTA
Organism: uncultured Acetobacter sp.; assembly: GCF_937875265.1. Classification (GTDB taxonomy): domain Bacteria; phylum Pseudomonadota; class Alphaproteobacteria; order Acetobacterales; family Acetobacteraceae; genus Acetobacter. The sequence continues at coordinate 5,277 of NZ_CALLXM010000181.1, forward strand.
TGCCGCGTCCGATGTGCTGTATCTACACGCCCTGTGGGCAAAAATGGATGCACTGCTCCATCGTGAAGGCCGCCGTGAACTGGCTCAGGCATGCTACGACTTTCTGCCAGCCCGTGCCCGGCTTGACCTTCTGGGTTATGAAGACCCGGATATCTTTTCTCATCGGGCATAATCCCGTCCGGACCGGAACCCGCACAGCATGACAGAACGCTCCGTTACGGGCCTTCAGGCCACCCTCGCGGCAGAGGCTGCTGCCGTTATCCAGACCGAACGCGCCGGTCTGGATGCACTGGCCAGTGCACTGCTTGACCCGAACGGGCTGGGCGGTGCGTTTGCACACGCGGTGGACATTCTGCAGCATATTCCGGGCCGGGTCGTCATTACCGGCATTGGCAAATCCGGCCACATTGCCCGGAAAATTCAGGCCACCCTTTCCTCCACCGGCACACCGGCCCTGTTTGTGCACCCTGCTGAGGCCTCACACGGGGATCTGGGCATGGTGCAGCCGGGCGATGCTGTTCTGGTCTTTTCCAATTCGGGTGAGACCACGGAACTGGGTGACATTGCCGCCCATGCCCGCAAAGCCGGGCTGCCGCTGCTGGCCGTAACCAGCCGGGCGCAGTCTACCCTTGCTACGGCGGCGGATGTGGCCCTGACCCTCCCCGCCATGCCGGAAGCCTGCCCGATGGGGCTGGCCCCCACCACCAGCACCCTGATGCAGCTGGCGTTTGGTGATGCACTGGCTGTTGTCCTGCTGGGCCAGCGCGGCTTTACCGCCAGTGACTTTGGTAATTTTCACCCCGGTGGCCGCCTTGGCAGCCGCCTGCGCACCGTGCGGGAGCTGATGCGCACAGGGGACGCCATGCCTCTGGGGCATGAAGAAATGCCGATGCGTGACGTGATTGTGGAAATGACGCGGCAGGCTCTAGGCTGCATTGGCATTCTGGACCATAATGGGCATCTGGCAGGGCTGATCACGGATGGTGACCTGCGCCGTGCGCTGGCCCTTGATCTGACGACTACGCTGGCAAGGGATGTCATGAACCGTCACCCTCTCACCATAGGGCCTGACATTTTTGCTGCGGATGCGCTGCGCATGATGAACGAACGCAAACGCCCCATTACCTCCCTGTTTGTGCTGGATACGGACAGCCGCCCAACGGGCGTTGTGCATGTGCATGACCTGCTGCGGGCAGGTGTGGGATGACAGAGCCTTCAGGCCGCCCCCCCCAACGCGACGATTTTACCCGCTCGGAAGAGACCGTCCGCCAGCAGCGCGAACGGATGGCCCCCACCACGGCCCGCCGTCTGCCGCCTGATGCTGCGGAGCTGGCCCGCCGCCGCCTGCTGCTGCGCTGGGCCAAGTGGGTTTTGCCTGGCACGGCCCTGCTGCTGCTCAGCTCCATTGCGGTCTGGCCGGAAATGGACCGGCTGATCAACTCCAATAAGGCCGCCCTGAAGGATATGGCAAAGGTCAAGATTGAAACCGGTAATCTGGTAGGCGCCACCTATCGCGGGGTGGATGAGCATAACCGTCCGTTCATGGTTACAGCGGATAGTGCGCATCAGGCCAACCCGGAGCGGATGGATCTGACCAGCCCTGTGGCGGATATCCTCAGTCAGGGCGGAAGCTGGCTTCTGGTCCGATCGGAAAAAGGGGTCTACATGCAACATGCACAGATTCTTGACCTGACCGGAGAAGTCACCCTGTATCGTGATGATGGCCTTATGATGCGCAGCCCTGTGGCGGATGTGGATATCCACACCGGTATTATTGCCTCCGATTCATGGGTGCGGGCAGAAGGGCCGTTTGGTGTGCTTGATGCAAAAGGATATCTGGTGTCTCAGCATGAAGGAATTGCCCAGTTTCGCGGACCGGGCCGACTGATTCTGAATGATGACCGCGGCAGCCCTCCGGCTGATGGGAAGGCCTCCTGATATGCATCTGACCCCTCGTTTCGGGCTTGTGGCTCTGCCGCTTCTGGCCGCCCTGTTCTGCGGCACGGCCCACGCTCAGTCTATTGACCTCTCGCATGGCGGGCAGATCACTGTCACCGCAGCGGGTGGGTTTGACTGGGACCAGAACCAGAAAAAAGTCACAGCGTATGATCAAGCCAAGGCTGTGCGCGGCGATGTGACCGTGACAGCTGACAAGCTGATTGCCTACTATCGCAAGAAATCTGTACCCGACGCCGCAGCCGCTCCGGATGCTGCACAGAATACCCCGGCTCCCGCCGGAAAGGATGCCCCCGCTGGTGCTGTGACAGGCACCACGGCCAGCGCCAAACCGGGCACCGCAGCCCCTGCTGATGCCACAACTCCGCCCCCACCGGCCTCGACCGAGACGCCAGCCGCCCCCACAGGGCAGCCTCCAGCCCCGGCGGACGCCTCTGCTCCGGCAGACCCCAAGGGCGGGGATGGCAAACCTGCGGGGGGAGACCCGGAATCCTCCGGTGCAAACGAAATTTTCCGGCTGGAAGCCATCGGGCACGTTCATATCTACACCCAGACCGATCAGGGCTGGGGCGATAAGGCCGTGTATGACATGGATCAGGCCGTGCTGGTCATGACAGGTAAAGCCCTGAAGCTGACCACCCCGCAGGATGTGCTGACGGCGCGGGATTCGATGGAATATTACTCGCAGCAACGCATTTCCATCGGGCGTGGCAATGCCACAGTAACCACCAATGACAACCGTCAGATTCGTGCAGATGTGTTGGTGGGCTACAGCGCTCCGCCAGATCAGTCAGCCAAACCAGCAGAGCAGAAACCCGCAGGCCAGGCATCGTCTGACCCGCTGGCCAATGGTTCCGGTAAGCTGGAAAAAGTGAACGCATTTGGCCATGTGTGGGTCCGCACCCAGACGGAAACTGTCACCGGGGACCGGGGTGTTTATGTGCCGGATTCCGGCATTGCCCGCGTTGTGGGGAATGTTCACATCACCAGAGGGCCGAACCAGATTCAGGGCGCTGCGGCCATCATCAACATGCATACAGGCCTGGCAACCATGACGGAGCGCCCTGGTAGCAGGGTTAGCGGTCTGGTTGTGCCCAACAGTGGCGATGGCTCGGACAGGAAATAACGGATGACGCAGGAGATCAGCTGGACCTCGGAAGAAACGGTGGACGAACAGATCATCGGCCCGGGGCCTGAAGCTACACACGAAAACACCGCACGCGCACCCGGACAGGGCCTGTTTGCCAATGGCATTGGCAAATCCTACAAAAAGCGTGAAGTGGTGAAAAATGTCTCCATTGAGGTGCATCGTGGAGAAGCCGTAGGTCTGCTCGGCCCGAATGGTGCCGGGAAAACTACCAGCTTTTATATGATTGTCGGTCTGGTGCAGCCTGATACCGGCTCCATCACGCTGGACGGGGCGGATATCACACAGCTGCCCATGTATCGGCGCGCGCGGCTGGGCATTGGCTACCTGCCGCAGGAAGCCAGTATTTTCCGTGGCCTGAATGTTGAACAGAACATTATGGCGGCTCTGGAAGTGGTGGAGCGTGACCCGGACCAACGGGAAGTGATGCTGGATGGGCTGCTGAGCGAATTCGGCATCTCCCACCTGCGTCGCTCCCCCTCTCTCGCCCTTTCAGGCGGTGAGCGGCGGCGTCTGGAAATTGCCCGTGCTCTGGCCAGCCAGCCACATTACATCCTGCTGGATGAGCCTCTGGCCGGGATTGACCCCATTGCGGTGGGTGAAATCCGTGACCTCGTCTCTCACCTGAAAGACCGTGGCATTGGCGTGTTGATTACGGACCACAACGTTCGTGAAACGCTGGAAGTGATTGACCGCGCCTACATCATGCACAGCGGACAGGTGCTGATGCAGGGCGTGCCGGAAGAAATTGTGGCGCATGAAGATGTGCGCCGTGTTTATCTGGGTGAAAGCTTCTCGCTGTAACTTCAGCGATGCCCCTTCACCACAAGGGGTGGCGGCGGCATATCAGCCACTGCTGGTGCAGGAGCCAGATCAGGTGATGGCACGGGCAGACGGGCCAGATCAGGCCTTGGCTTCTGCTTCACCAGCTCAACCGGAATAACCACTTTGATCATCGGGGGCTTATAATGCGTCATGTACCACATGATGCTGCCATAAGCTGCTGCCAGCACTAACAGGATCATGGCTTTGGCCCGCCATCTGCGGCGCATTCTGGGCATATTCACGGGCGGGCTGGATCTTAGAAGCATGATATCCTGTCTGGCTTGCAACTCTGTCTTGTGTTGTATGCGCCAGCTTTCCGCCTCAGCAACCCCGAAAGCGGCGGTTTTTTTACACATCCCCCCACAAACCTGCGCCGCAACGCAGGAAACACCCTGTTGGTTCCTGTATTAAAACCGTCATAAAGACGTGGACAGACCCCCGCCAACCATGCCCAAATACCAAAAGGCATGAGGGAGTCATCCCCCGTGCCTGACGAGTCAAGCCGCCTGCGCCTGAGAGAGGGCTGCATCCGTTTACGGCTCCGCGCTCAGGCAAAGACGGTCCTGCTTTTAACCAGCAAGGAACGACATCCGATGCATATTCATGTTTCCGGTAAACAGATTGCTCTGTCCGATGCGCTCAAGCACCGGGTCAACTCTCACCTTGGCGGCCTTGCAGACCGATATTTTGACAAGGCGCTGGAAGCCAAAGTGACTTTCAGTAAAGCCCGTTCCTTTTTCACCTGTGATATCAACGTGCACGCAGGCCGCGGCCTGACCCTGCGCGGAGAAGGCGAGGCAGCCGACGCCAATGCCGCATTTGATGATGCTGCCGAGCACATTGCCAAACGCCTGCGCCGCTACCACAAGCGCGTAACCACCCACGCCCGTGCCACCAAGACAGTCGCCACGCCGGAAACCGGGCGGTCTTATGTGCTGAAATCCACACAGGCCACGCCAGCGGCTAAACACCAGCTGGAAAACGGCGTGGACGATGACGCCACAGCTGAAGCCGAAACCTATGCTGCAATTATTGCTGAACACACCACGGACATTCCATCCCTGAGCGTGAGTGAAGCCGTGATGCGGCTTGATCTGGCAGCGTCCAGCATTCTGCTGTTCCGCAACCGGAAAAACCAGCAGATCAATCTGGTTTTCAGGCGTGATGATGGCAATATCGGCTGGGTGGATACGGGGCCGTCCTAAAGGACGCCCTACCCGGCTTTTCAAAAAAAGACCCTGCCACACTGCGGAATTTTCATCCGCCCTGTGGCAGGGTTTTTAATGTGAGCAGGCTTACTGAAGGCTGGCGGGTACCATATCGTGCTGGAGAATAACGCCCCACGCCGTTTCCAGGTCATCCACCACAGCCAGGGGTGACCCATCGGCAGCATGAATGGCACACCCTTCCTCACCATCTTCTGTCAGGGCCGGACGCACATACGCTACGTTGGCAACCCCCAGAGACCGAAACTGTTTTTCGGAAAGCTGATGGACATCCAACGGTTTATCCGACTCATCGGGCATAAGAACAACACGTCCGTTGCGGGTCGTGACTCTCATGATGTCTCCTTTCCGTATGAATAAAGCCAACGCAATCAGGCGTAAAAAAGATCCGTCGGACCGGCCCTGCGTCGCTTTTCAGTCTTCCACCACCGTATGTAACATACGTGAGGAACGCGGCTTCAGGCCGCTGCTGGCCGCTGGCTGGCTCTTCTCACCACCGGGCTGCATGATCTCAATCCGCTTCACGCGGACTTCCGGCTGCGGGCGGAACAGATCAATGTGCAACAGGCCATTATCCAGCCATGCCCCGCCAATCTCTATTCCTTCGGCCAGCACAAACGCCTTCTGGAACTGGCGAGACGCAATACCACGGTGCAGGTAGACGTGCTCTTCACCGTCTTCCACCTGCCGGCCACGGATCACCAGCTGGTTGTCTTCCTGCGTGATCTGGAGGTCATCCATCCGGAACCCGGCCACTGCCAGCGTAATCCGCAGCCCGTTGGGGGCAATCTGTTCAATGTTATAAGGTGGATACCCATCCCCGTTCCCCTTGCTGGCCCGTTCGAGCATCTGCTCGAGATGGTCAAAACCAAGGAACATGGGTGAGCCAAATACTCTGCCAGACATAAAGCCTCCCCTTTCTGAGCGAGACAGAAACCGGGCCCTTCATGGCACCCGGCTTTCCTCACGATATGGGAGACCCATGCCCAAACGCAAGACTGCACGGAAGCAGGTGCATGCCTGATGGGGCTTCTCACGTGCCTTTGCACGGCATCAGGGCCACGAGTGCGGCATATTTCCCACGGTTTTTGTCACATGAGGGTCATCTTCCTCTGGCGCAGCCGGACGCAGGACGCTAAATCGGGCGTATGACAGACGCAGCCATGACAGACGCCGCTTTTTCCGCAGCAGCGGCAGAGACCGCCCCCATGCCCATTCTCATTGCCCCGCATGCCGTGCTGCGGCGCAAGACGCGTGAGGTAAAGCCAGAAGATATGGCAGACATCCGCCGGGTTCTGCCCAGCATGTTTTCCGCCATGTATGCCGCCCCCGGCATTGGGCTGGCCGCCCCGCAGGTAGGCCTTGGCCTGCGCTTTGCGCTGGTTGATCTGGGCGAAGAAAACGCCCGTGAGCCAATTGTCATGATCAACCCGGACGTGATTGCCGAGACAGAGACACTCGCTGCGCGGGAAGAAGGCTGCCTTTCCCTGCCCAACCAGTATGCGGAAGTGACCCGCCCGGAAAAGGTGCGCGTGCAGTGGCGCACTGTGGCCGGGGACCTCATGGAGCGTGAAGTGGATGGCCTGCTGGCCACCTGCATGCAGCATGAAATTGACCATCTGGAAGGCATCCTGTTTGTGGACCACCTTTCCGCGCTGCGCCGCAACATGATCCTGCGTCGGCTGGCCAAGGAACAGAAGCAGAAATAAGCCGGAGGCTGGCCACATGCGTCTTATTTTTATGGGCACACCGGATTTTGCTGTTCCTGCCCTGCACGCCCTTCATGCCGCAGGGCATGAGATTGCCGCTGTGTATTCCCAGCCCCCGCGCCCCGCTGGCCGGGGCAAGGCTTTGCGGGCCTCGCCTGTGCAGCAGGCGGCGGAAGCGCTTAGCCTGCCCGTGCGTCACCCCGCAAAACTCCGCAAGAATGAAGAAGAATGGGCCGCCTTTGCAGCCCTTAAGGCCGATGCCGCCGTGGTTGCGGCCTATGGCCTCATTCTGCCGCAGGTCATGCTGGATGCCCCGCGCCTTGGCTGCCTGAATATCCATGCCAGCCTTCTGCCGCGCTGGCGTGGGGCCTCCCCCATTCAGAGTTCTATTCTGGCAGGTGATACGGAAAGCGGCGTGACTATCATGCAGATGGAAGCCGGGCTGGATACCGGGCCCATGCTGCTGCGTGAGGCCGTGCCCATTACCGCAGAAACCACCGCCACCAGCCTGCATGATACGCTGAGCGCCATTGGCGGGCAGCTGGCCGTGCGCGTTCTGGCCGAACAGCCTGCCCCCACACCACAGCCGGAGGAGGGCGTAACCTACGCCCCCCTGCTCACGCGGGAAGATGGCCGTCTGGACTGGACGCAGTCTGCCGCAGCGCTGGACCTGCGCATTCGCGCCCTCACCCCGTGGCCCGGCACCTTTACCGTGCAGGCTGATGGCATTGTGCTGAAAATTGGTGGTGCCACCCCGCTGCCGGACCGCAAACACACGGCCCACCCCGGCACGGCGCTGGATGACGCTCTGACCATTGCCTGTGGTGAAGGCGCTTTACGCCTGACCCGCCTGCAAAAACCGGGGCGCGGCATGATGGAGGCAGAGGCTTTTCTGCGTGGCCAGCCCATGCCTGCTGGCACGCGCCTGTATCACACGCCGCCCGCAACCCCTGCGCCCGAATGACAGATAAGCCGACCTTCCTCTCAGCACCCTCACCCGTCTTTCCGTCTGACCCGCATTGGGTGCCCTCAACAGATCTGGCGTTCCAGCGCTGGGCCGTCAAACTTGAATATGATGGCACGGGCATGGTCGGCTGGCAGAAGCAGAGCGTGGGCACCTCCGTGCAGGGCCTGCTGGAAGCCGCTGCCACCCGTATGGCCAATGGCCGACGCGTTTCCAGCATTACCGCCGGGCGGACGGATGCCGGGGTTCATGCCCTGGGGCAGGTCGCACATCTGGACTTCCCGGCAGACATGAACCTTGCACCACACATTGTGCGTGACGGGTTAAGCTACCACCTGAAACCCAATCCCGTAGCTGTGCTTCAGGCGGCTCTGGTGACGGAAAAATGGAGCGCACGGTTTTCCGCCACATGGCGCTCTTACCTGTACCGCATTATGAACCGCCCCTCCCCCCCGGCTCTTGGCGCCACCACTATGTGGCATGTACGCGCCCGTCTGAATCTGGACCGGATGCGCGCGGGGGCTGACAGACTTGTTGGCACGCACGATTTTACGTCCTTCCGGGCCGCAGCCTGTCAGGCCAGAAACCCGGTGCGCACGCTGGACAGCCTGACGGTGGAGCGTGTGGGAGATGAAATTCATATCCGTGCCCTCGCCCGCGCTTTCCTGCATCATCAGGTGCGGAACATGGTGGGCACACTGGTGCTTATTGGCAGGGATCGGTGGGAGCCGGAACGCATCACCCAGGCGCTGGAAGCCCGCTCCCGCAGTGCCGGAGGGCCTACCGCGCCCCCGGTAGGCCTGTATCTGACAGGCGTTGGCTATAACCCGGACCCGTTTGCGTAACCCGCCTTACCGGATTGGCACGCTTGCATCCGCACGTCGCGCCCGCTGCTTCAAAAGTTCAGAAAGCTCGGTTTGAATGTGCAGGACCAGCTGCCCCGCAGGCATAACGCGCGCCAAGGGAGCCCCCTGCCCGGCCCAGTAAGCACCAAACCCGGTTTCCCCACAGGTTTGAGCAATTTTAGCCAATGCTTTGGCCGCATCATACGCTATCGGGTAATCCGGGCAGGATGGCGTGTTGTTAAGGTCTGCCAGATCGGTAAACCGGCTGGACAGGCTGCGCGCAGGTCGTCCGGAAATAAGACTAACCATGCGGGTATGAAAAGCGGATTGCCCCATCAGGGCTTTTCTATAGCCTTCATCCAGCCCCGTTTCCGGGCAGAGCAGAAATGCTGTGCCCATCTGGGCCGCAACTGCGCCCAGATCCAGCGCTGCGGCAAGTCCCGCACCATCCATAATGCCACCCGCAGCAATAACCGGCGCATGGCACTGGCGGCTCAGCACACGAACCAGCGTCAGAGTGCCTAACGCATCATCGGGGGTATGGGGGTTAAACATGCCCCGATGCCCTCCGGCTTCGATACCTTGGGCCACGAGCGCATCAATCCCGGCTTCCTCCGCTGCCCGTGCCTCAGCAGGGCTGGTCACGGTTGCTAAAAGTATAGCGCCTGTCTGCTTCAAAGCTGTCAGACACGCGGCAGGAGGCAACCCGAAATGAAAGCTGATAACCGGAGGACGAACCTCCAGCAGCAGCGCCATCATTTTTGGGTCATCCAGAAAACTTGTATACGGGGCTGAGAGTTTTTCGGGTGGCTCTGCCTTGAACTCTGTAAAGAAAGGCTTCAGCCACTCAAGCCAGTGAGCCTCACGCTCCGGGTCCGCTTTTGGGGGGTTGTGCACGAACAGATTGACGTTAAAAGGTCGGTCTGTTTTGGCCCTTACCTCTGCAATCAGGGTGCGTGCCTGCTCAGGCCTGACTGCCCCCAAACCCAGTGCACCTAACCCTCCGGCCATGGAAACTTCCGCCGCCAGTAAAGGGGTAGAAACGCCCGCCATCGGGGCCTGAAAAACAGGAACTGTCAGTCCAAGCTGTTCAATGACGTTCATTCTTCACACCTTTATCAGTCACCGGCGACAGAACGCTGCGCGATAAAATCTGTCAGGGCCTCAACGGCTTGACTGCGGTAGCGTTCCTTATGCCGCAAGGCAAAAAATACCCTCGGGCCAAAGGCCACAGGGGCCGCATGCAACAAACCCGCAGCCAGAGCCGGTGCCACTACCAGAGAGGACAGCCCCGCTATCCCGGCCCCTGCTTCTACCGCGGTACGCACGCTCTCATTGGAAGGCAGAACCAGAACCTCGTTCAGACTGCCGGGCTTAACGCCAATCTGCCCCAGATAGTCATTCAGTGTGGAGCGGGTGCCTGACCCCTGTTCCCGCATAACCCAGCGCGCTTTTTGCAAATATTCCACTGTGCAGCCTTGCGCACCAAACGGAGTGGATTGCACCAGCACAAGCTGGTCCTGCGCAATGGGCCAGTGCGCCAGTGCAGGATTGTCTACCTGACCTTCCACAATACCAAGATCATATTTTCCAGCCTGTACGTGAGCCGCCACCTGCGTGGTATTACCAATTTCCAGCACAATTTCGATATGCGGAAAACGCTCCCTGAAAGCGGCCAGCAACGGAGGCAACCAATAAGCAGCAATGGTCTGGCTGGCCACTACACGCAAGGTGCCGCGCTTCAAACCGCTGAGATCATCCAGCATGGCTTCCGCCGCATGCACGCGGTCCAGAATGACCCGGGCTTCTGCCAGAAACAGCGTTCCGGCCTCTGTCAGCACAATACCACGCCCAACCCGATGAAACAGCCGGACCCCATGCCGGGCCTCCAGCGCGGCAATGGCCGCAGACACAGCGGACTGCGTCACGTTCAGGGTGCGGGCTGCGGCTGTCATATGCTCACGTTCGGCAACACACACAAAAATACGAAGCTGTTCAAGCGTCATGATCGTCCTGCCTTTCCAATTCATCATTTTTATTGATTGAAATAAAAAAAACAATGCGTTGGATTGATTGATTTTCTGTCTTTACATCAAACGGCAGAAGGAAATCCAAATGACCAAGACAATAAACCGTTTCCCGCTGCACTCTTTGCATGCCTTGCTGCCAGGCATTGGACTATGCATCGCTATTACGGCGGCCGCATATTCACTCCAGGCCGTCGAGGTCTCGCTGTTTGGCAAAGCCTGGCTGGAAGCCCTTGTACTGGCAATTTTACTCGGCACTGCGACACGCAGCCTGTGGTCTCCCGGCAAACGCTGGGAGGCTGGAATCTGCTTCAGCGCACATACTTTGCTGGAAATTTCAGTTGTGCTGCTCGGCGCCTCCATCAGTGCGGCCAATGTTCTGTCCCTCGGGCCAGCCTTGTTGGCGGGGATTGCCGCCGTTGTTGCCGCTGCCATTCTGACCAGCTTTGGCATTGGCAGGCTGCTGGGCCTTCCTGCTCGTATGGCGTTGCTGGTGGCGTGCGGAAACGCCATTTGCGGCAACTCCGCCATCGCCGCCGTCGCGCCCGTTATCCGGGCTGATGCCAAAGATGTAGCCTCTTCTATTGCCTTTACTGCTGTTCTTGGGGTGGTTGTGGTGCTCGGTTTGCCCGTGTTGGGTCTTGCCGCAGGCATGACCGGCCTCTCCTTTGGTGTTTTTGCCGGGATGACCGTGTATGCCGTCCCACAGGTTCTGGCCGCGACCGTCCCGCTTGGCGCACAGGCCGTGCAGATTGGCACCGTGGTCAAACTGGTTCGGGTTCTCATGCTTGGGCCGGTCTGCTTTGTGCTCTCACTCCTCTCCCCCCGTCTCGCTCCTGAAAAACCCGACGGCAGTGACATGACCTTCAGACCAGCACCCACCAAACGTCCCGGCTTTGCCGAGTTTGTTCCATGGTTCATTCTGGGATTTGTGGCACTGATGCTCTGCCGGTCTTTTGGGCTGGTACCTGTAGGGGCTATTGCTCCGCTTAATCAGGTAGCAACCGTGCTGACCGTTATTTCCATGGCAGCGCTCGGACTGGGGGTGGATGCCAGAACGGTTGCAAAAGCCGGAGGCCGCGTGACGACCGCCGTCATCCTCTCACTGGCCGGACTTGGGGCACTGAGCCTGTTGCTACTGAGTGCTCTGCATTTGAGATGAG
>NZ_CALLXM010000182.1 GCF_937875265.1 uncultured Acetobacter sp.
GTGCATCTGGTCAGACATTCAGTAGTAAAAACTGGTTTTTCAAAGTTCTGGCAGCAGTTTTTCCGGGTGCTGTGCTGGTGTGCGGGCTGATGGGCGTTGTGGGGGTGCTGTGCCATACGGATGGCAGCCCGCGCTCGGCCTCTGGCCAGTATCTGATGTGGATGGCAGCTTTTATCTGGAGCCTGCTGCTCAGTGTCTGCTTCCTGTTCCGGTCTGGCCGTCAGGCATGGGGCGTGCTGGCTGTGGCAAATGGCGTGGTGTGGGCCTTGTTTTTCCTGCTGCGGAGTGTGCTGCCATGAAAATTCGTGCAGACCTCGTGCAGCTGTACCGTGATGTTCATAGCTGGGTGGGTATTCTTGCCGGGCTTTTCCTGTTTGTGGCGTTCTATGCCGGAGCCGTCACCATGTTTGAAGAACCGCTGCAAAGCTGGGCTTCAGCACCGGTGGCTCTGCCTCCCCCCGTCAGCCTTGAGCAGACGCCTGAGCTTTTGCAAAAAGCCTTTGCAGCCCACCCGGAAGCACGGGATGATTACACCATTGCCGTGGCCCCGGCAGACGCCCTGCGTGGCCGTCTGACATGGGATGGCAGCGGAGGGCAGGTGCATCACGGCCCGACGCAAAGCATGGCGGCGGGGCTGGATGCACAGGGCAACCTTGTGGTTGTTCCCAAAACACCCTCTGAAGCCGCGCATTTTGTGGATGTCCTGCACCAGCAGATCGGCCTGCCTTTGCCGCATGAAACCGCTATGGTGCTGATGGGGGCCGTCGCCCTGCTTTATGCCGTCGCACTTGTGTCGGGCGTCATTGCCTATCTGCCCGCGCTGGTCAAAACGCTGTTTGCGGTGCGTCTGGGGCAGAGTGTGCGTAAACGCTGGCTGGATTTACATAATCTGCTGGGACTGTTCTCCCTGCCGTTCCATCTGGTTATGGCTATTTCCTCTGTGGTGTTTGCGTTCCACGGCCAGATTTTTGCTGTTGAACACATGCTTTTTCCCGGTTCCGCTGCTGGTCAGCATGGAGGGCAGCACGGAGGCCCGCATGGTGGTGGACACGGTGGCGAGCATGGTGGTCATGGCGAGGCACATGACGCTAACGCTGCTGCAAGTCATGGCGGCGGAGATCATGCCGTTGCCAGTCAGGCTGCACCGCACAGTGAACTGGCAGGTGTTGCGCCCCCCACGCTGGCCCCAACAGACATTATCGGGATCATGGCGCGGCAGGCTCCGGGGTTTGTGCCGGAAGTGCTGAACTACATGCAGCTTGGTCATGGCAAGGATGTAGTGCGGGTGTTCGGGCATGATGCGCGATACCCCACGCGCGGCCCGACAGGTGGGTTTGTTGTGCTGAATGCCCATACCGGTGCCGTGCAGTCCGGTGAGTATATGCCGGGGCATCAGCCTGCAAAATTTGCTATTGTCACGACGTTTTTTGCACTGCATTTCGGCAGCTTTGGTGGCGCACCGGTGCGCTGGGGTTATGTGGTGCTGGGGCTGGCCGGGGCGTTTGTGTTCTATACGGGTAATCAGCTGTGGATTGTCAGCCGCAGGCGGCGTGAACGGCAGAGTGGTCTGGTGCTGGAAACGCGGGGCACAAAGCTGCTGGCCGCCCTCACATCCGGTTGCACTACGGGGTGTGTGGCGGGCATTTCCGCTGTGTTCTGTGCGGTGCCACTGCTGCCCTTTGGCGGAACATATAGTGCGGTTTCTGCTGTGTATTACAGCGTGTTTTGCGTGTTTGTGGTGGCGGCATTCTGCCTGCCCGGCCAGCGCGGTATCCGCCTTTTGCTGGCTGCTGCGGGTGCGGTAACAGCCTGCGTGCCGCTTATGCTCTGCTTGCATGGAGCGCACCTGCTGCGCACGCCGGAAGGGCTGGGCGTGGCAGCTATGGCCGCTCTGCTCAGTGTGTTTCTGTTCGCCAGTGCGGCAAAGCATACGCGACAGGTTTAGGAGGCATAGGTGCGTGCTCAGTGTGCGTTCATCAAAGCTGCTTGCACGAGCACAACGGCGGTTACCCCTGTATTATAAAGTGCGTGGCAGGCGACGGTAGTCCAGAACGGGCTCCCGCGTTTGGATTTTGCGGTCAGGTAGAAACAGCCGAAAAAGCAGACAGAACTGATCAGCCCGACATTGATGGCCATAGGCCAGTTCCGTTGCGGGCTTGCACCGCCGCCCCCATGATGTTCGCAAATAAACAGCAGTATGGTTACGGCAAAAGAGACACCCCATAACCAGGTCTGGTTTTTAATAAAAATCCGGAAAAGCCTGTAGGGCAGATAGAAAAATATAAAAGTTTCTACCGGCGGCGCGATCAGAATAGCAGCTGTCGCGAAGAGTGGGATTGAGACATGCCCTGATGTGTTCTTCACCGCCCCGAACAGAGAGAGCACCACCAGCCCCAGGGGGCAGAGAATGGCCTGTGCCAGCAGGCAGCGCAGGCAATAATACCAGTTAATGGCAAAGCGGCTTGCGGGCTGCTCCGCGCTGCCATTGGGCTGGGTGGGAGTTCCTCTCGTCTGGTCCAGGGTGGTCATGCATGTGGCCTTTGCTCAGGAAAAGATGATGGTGCGGTGTCCGTTGAGCATCACGCGCTGTTCCACATGCAGTTTGACTGCACGGGCCAGAACCTGAGACTCAACGCTGCGCCCGGCGGCCACATAATCCTCGGCCGAAAGGCTGTGTGTCACGCGAGCAGTTTCCTGCTCGATAATCGGGCCTTCATCCAGATCCGCCGTGACGTAATGGGCGGTGGCCCCAATGAGCTTCACGCCACGGGCAAACGCCTGATGATAAGGCCGCGCGCCCTTGAAGGAAGGCAGGAAGGAATGATGGATGTTGATAATGCGTCCACTCAGTTCAGTAGAAAACGCATCAGAGAGCACCTGCATGTAGCGGGCAAGTACAATCAGGTCGGCTTTGGTGTCTGCCACAAGGGCGCGCAGCCTGTCTTCCTGCTCAGTTTTGTTCTCTCTGTTTACCGGCCAGTAATAATAGGGAATACCGGCCTGTGCGGCGGTGGCAGCGCTGTCCTGATGGTTGGAAACAACGGCCACAATCTCGGCCCGAAGCCAGTTGACCCGCACCTGATAGAGCAGGTTGAGCAACGCATGATCAAACCGTGAGACCATAATAATCAGGCGGGGCAGCACAGCGGCATCATGCAGGCGCATGGTCATGCCAAACTGCTCTTTGACAGGAGCCAGACAGGCCTCAATTTCCTCAGTTCTGCCCTGCTCCGGGGTGGTAAACGCCATCCGCATGAACAGCCGCCGGGCGGACTGATCACTAAACTGGTGGGTTTCCAGAATATCCGCACCTTTTTCTGCCAGAGCAGAGGAAACAGCGGCCACAATGCCCGGCCTGTCCGGGCAGGAAAACGTCAGGGTAAAGTGCATGGCGCGTTAGCGGTCCTTATACGTACTGGGCGGAGAAGGGCAGTGAGTGTGCCAAGGCAAATGCCGGACGGCAACCAGCCACCGGAAAAGCCGCCGGGGGCCAAAACAGTGCGTATGATGTGGATGACTCGTGTATTTCCCGAATCTGTGGAACTGGTGAATCTCAAGATAAGTCAATCATAAAAGTGTAAAAAAAGCCCTAAGGCGCAGAAAACTGCCATTTATACTTGCGCTGCTCTTGAGAAGCGGAGTCTGCTTATCCACAGAAGTCGGGGAAAGAGTGTGGGAAAACTCTGTGGATAGTTTTCCTGAATGCAGACAGAGTGCGCATCCTTTTCACGTTTCTTGGTTTGTTCTGTTCTGGCAGATTCAGGCGGCGTGCAGCGCGTCCTCCAGCGTGGTGGCGGAGCCGAACACTTCATGCCGCAGGCGGTCTGTTGGAACACCGGCAGCGCGCAGGCCGTTGATCATGTCCTGCATGAAGGTGTCCGGGCCGCAGATGTAATACAGGGCATCTGCTGGCGTATTGGCCTTCACCCAGTCCGGCGTGATGCGCCCGGCATGGGCTGTGGTGCCGGAGGCAGCGTGCTGTGCCGCAACATCAGCTGGGGCGTGCGTGTAGAAAATATCCGCCTTGATTGCGCCTTTACCAGACAGCCCCCGCACCAGCGCGCCAAACGCTTCTGTTTGTGGGGTGCGTGTGCCGTGGATGAAATGCAGCGCAGTGCTAGTGCCACCAGAAGCACAGTCGTCGGCGCAGGCGTTCAGCATGGCAATAAACGGGGTCAGCCCCACGCCGGCACTGAGCAGCACAACATTGGCCGGTTGGGGGGAGGGTAGTGTGAAAGACCCGGCGGGAGCGGAGACGAGCAGTTCCGTGCCTTCCTTCGCGCTGTCATGCAGCCAGGGGGAAACAAGCCCGCCCTCTGTGCGGCACACGCTTATGCGGTAGCTGCGGCCATTGGGTGCGGAGGAAATGCTATAGTTGCGGCGCTGGTCACCGTGGCCGGGCACGGTCATGGAAAAGCTGAGGTACTGGCCGGGCGTGTGGGCCATTACGGGTTTGCCGTCCGTGGGCACGAGGTCAAAGGAGGTAACGGTCTCGCTCTCCGGCGTGCGGTTGCGAATGGCAAAAGGCCGCCAGCCTGCCCATCCACCGGGGGCGGCTTCATGTGCCGTGTAAATCTGGCTTTCCCGGTTGATCAGCACATCTGCCAGAAACCCGTAGGCTTTGGTCCATGCGTCCATAATGTCCGGCGTGGCGGCATCCCCCAGCACATGCGCAATGGCCCCCAGCAGGGCGCGGCCCACATGCGGGTAATGTTCGGGCAGGATGTTCAGGCCCACATGCTTTTCCGCAATGCGCTCAATCATGGTGC
>NZ_CALLXM010000183.1 GCF_937875265.1 uncultured Acetobacter sp.
TCAGTGTGATCCTTCGTATGCGCCATCTGAGTGTAGGTTTCTGGAGCAATAAAACCCGTATGGGTCAGTTTCTGCCCTGCGCATCCCACTGGAGCCAGAGCCACACAGACAAGCAGAGAATTTGTGATTGGACGAAAGCTGCGTATCCCAGCGTTCTTAGATGATGTAAAAATCATTAATGGCTCCAAATTCATCTGGAATAATCGTGCTGTCACTTTGCGGGACGTCGATTATTCCGATACGATCAGGTTGCGATGGAGCCAGACTATCGCGCTGATTTTTCTCAGGTATGTCCAGTATATTTTGGTTCAGAAATATTGTGACTACTTTGTATAATCACTGGAAGCATCACACGAACTTCAAGGCCACCGTCATTACGGTTTTCCATGATAATATCGCCACCATGTGAGCGAACAATTGCCTGCGCTGAGGTCAGGCCAAGACCAACACCGCCTGTCTGCCGGTTACGTGATTTATCAACACGAAAATAAGGGTCAAACACACGCGACAGGGCGTCTTCCGGAATACCAGGCCCCCTATCCCGAACAAAAACAACCAGACTTCCATCCTTTTGTCGTTCAAGCTCTATTGTCGGATCCGTACCATATTTTATGGAATTTTCTACAAGATTCGTGAAAACACGCTTCAAGGAATATAATCTTCCAGCATAGCATGTCTTGTTAGGGCCATGATATTCGACCGCATGCCCCTGATCACTGTAATCATAAGCAATGGTCTGGAGTAGCCCCGGCAGATCGAACATGCTTGTTGACTCAGCCGCGGCATCATCACGGAAAAACGAGAGTGCTCCGTCAATCATTGTCTGCATTTCATCAACGTCACGGAACAGGTTGGTCTGCTGCTCTTTATCCTCAATATATTCACCACGCAGTCGTATCCGTGTGAGAGGTGTGCGAAGATCATGAGAGATTGCGGCAAGCATCGTGGTTCGGTATTTTATAAACCGTTGAATTTGAGCCTGCATGCCATTGAGTGTTTGCGCAACCAGCTTTATTTCTCTTGGACCCGTTTCATCAATAAATGAACTCTGTGGCTGGTGCCCAAGCAAACGAACCGATGCTGCCAGATGCTCAATAGGACGAGACAATTGGCGCGATGCAATCATCGATACCGCAATGACCCACAGTGTAAGCGTGATAATCTGCAACGCCAGACGCTGGAACGGCTCAAACCCCCAAAACCTCTGGAGCGCGATGCCAAGCAACCAGCTCCCGTCAGCCAGACGGACACCAACAAAATAAGCATCAGGATTCCGTGTCCGGTCATACGGCAAACCCGAAATCCGGGAAGCAGGATTATCTTCCTGAAAAACAATGGTTTTATCAGGTTTATGATTTAAAAACGGGTCCAGAAAAGCTCGGCTCTGCCGGACTTGCGATTCCAGGTAGTATCCGTTTTCCAGTAATCTGGCAGTGTTACTGTCAACACTGTACCAGCCATAGTGGATTGTATCTGTACTGGCCGCTTCTATCAGACGAGGTCGTTCAGACGGTAAGGACGCATCAATCAAACGGATGACTGTCGCGACCTGTTGCACAAGCCCTGTTGCCTGCACATCGGGCTTTGCCCATGACCCACCAAAAGTAAAAAACAATTGGAGCAGTAAGAGGGTTACGCTTGCAGCAAGAGCAACTGTTATGGCCAGCCGCCGCGCAATGCTGTCTTCCATAAAAATAAAGCGTTTCATGCTTTGCTTACCGCTGATGCAAACATATACCCACCGTTTCTGACGGTACGGATAATCTCTGGATTTTTCGGATCTTCTTCCAACTTGTGCCGTAACCGGCTGACCTGAACATCTATGCTGCGATCGTAAGCAGCATGAGACGGCCCACGTGCAAAATCCATTAACTGCTCACGGGTCAAAACACGCTGAGGATGCTCAACAAAAGCCAGAAGAAGCTCGAATTCACCGCCAGACAACAAAACCAGTGACTGATTTGCAGACCACAGCTCACGCCGTGTCACATCCAGACGCCAGGAACCAAAACGCAGAACCGGACGCCCTGAAGATTCTGGCCCAGCAACCTGATTCCGGGTTCTCCTGAGAACTGCTTTGACGCGCGCCAAAAGCTCTCTCTGGTCGAAAGGTTTGGTGAGATAATCATCCGCTCCGATTTCCAGCCCGACCACTCGGTCAGTGTGATCCGCCATGGCCGACAGCATGATAACCGGGAGATTGGACGTGTTTCGTAGCTTTTGACACAGGCTAAAGCCGTCTTCTTTGCGAAGCATGATGTCGAGAATAACCAGATCGATAGCCTCGTTCTCGAGCGCGGCGAACATATCCTGTCCGCCTTCAGCAACCGAAACGCTATAGCCGTGCTTGCGCAAAAATCCGGTCAGTAGATCAAGAATATCTTTATCATCATCGACAATAAGAAGATTATGCATGGCGGTCATAAATTTCCTGTAACACAGTCACCGCGCCCCATGATGTCCATGAGATGAAATGTTATTTCAGGACAGACACAAACAGAGGCTATCAAGACCTGATGCTTGACATGAGTTAAGCAGATTAACACACGAAAAATAAATGTTTTTCAGCTATAAAATTTTCTCTATTTTCCATTGTTATAAAATGGATTTTTTCCACCCGGAGAAAATATGAACCATCCTCTTAAGGCTTATGCTCAGCAATGAAATACATTAGAGGAATAGATACTGACATTGTGACGTAGCCTGCAATCAAGATAAATGAAAATATGGAAAAGGCAGAGATCGCCATATACTGAGTATAATATGGAACCTCTTCCTTATTGTTTGCAATCCTCGCGTTACCAGTAAACGTTTCGTTGGTTGATACATGCACCTGTGAGACATAAAGGGGATAGATAGCCATTTTCTGATCCTTTTTCTTCTTTCTGACAAATTTCTACTGTTTCTGCCAAAAGCCCCACAGTTTGTAGCCAACCTTTCCTTCTGTGATATGTCCGGAATATGTCAGAATTGAAACATTACATATGCTGTGAAATATTTTGTAATTTTATATTAAAAAATAGAAATTCCACTCTGAATAGATCTCTCAACCTGCCGAGAACCATCCCTAAAAAACCTCCTACTGAAGTCGAAAATTTCATAGAATAATAAAAATTTAAAAATAATTTCCTGATTTTTGAAAAATCAGCTTTAACACCAACTTACTATATGATGAAAACCATTCCATTTTCAGGAATTTTACATCGCAATGCCTCTTCTATCGCCATCCTGAGATATTCAGTGTATTAAGAATTCTCTATTCAGAGGAAGGCTCGCGTGGCGATCTTTCGCTGGCTCGTGCAGTCTGAAGCCTCCTGATCTGACACCCCTATGGAAGGTGTCCGGAGCAGTTTACCCGCTCTACTCTTTCCAATTTCCCTCTATGACTTGGCACGCCGTCGAAGAGCACGAGAGATCGTTCGCTTTGATCGTGATCAGCTGTTAAATCAAAGGATCTCTCCGTAATGACCGACAGCTGCAAGATCTTGATGATCTTTCCGCTCTTTAACGCAAGTTCGTTCTGGAATTATAAAGAAGCGTGTGAGCTGTCAGGTGCCCGCTACCCTGCGGCCCCGCTTGGTCTGATTACAGTCGCGGCCCTGCTGCCAAAAAGCTGGGAAGTCAGGCTGGTCAATCGTAACACCGAACTTTTGACCGATGACGATTTCGCCTGGGCTGACATGGTGATGACGGGTGGGATGCTCCCACAGCGGCACGATGCTCTGCATATTATCGACATGTGCCGCGCCAGCAATAAGCCGGTAGTTGTCGGCGGTCCTGATGTAACATCCAGCCCTGATCTCTATAGCACCGCGAATTTTCAGGTTCTGGGCGAAGCAGAAGAGATTATGGGCCATTTTGTCTCTGCATGGCGCAACGGGGACAGACAGGGTGTTTTTAAAGCCGAAATGGGAAAGACGGACGTTACCAAAAGTCCGCTCCCACGGTTTGATCTGCTGAAACTGGACCAGTATCTGCATGTCGGGGTCCAGTTTTCACGCGGATGCCCGTTCAGCTGCGAATTTTGTGACATTATCGAGCTCTATGGTCGGGTGCCGCGCACCAAGACCAATGAGCAGGTTCTGGCTGAACTGGATGCGCTGTATGCTCTTGGATATCGGGGGCATATCGATTTTGTTGATGACAACCTGATTGGCAACAAAAAAGCACTCAAAAAATTCCTGCCCGACCTTGAGCAGTGGCAGAACAAAAAAAAGTTCCCGTTCGAATTTTCAACTGAAGCGTCGATCAACCTCGCTGACGATGCAGATTTGCTGCGTAGCCTCTCTGCAACAAATTTCTTCGCCGTGTTTGTCGGGATTGAAAGCCCGGATACAGACACTCTGGTCATGACGCAGAAAAAGCAGAATACCCGACGCAGCCTTGCGCAAAGCATTACCAAAATTCATGAAGCCGGGATTTTTGTGAATGCGGGCTTCATTGTCGGGTTTGACAGTGAAAAAGGGAGTGTGGCTGCTGGCATGGTTGAATGTATTGAAGATACAGCAATCCCTGTCTGCATGGTCGGCCTGCTTTATGCCCTGCCGACAACACAGCTTACACGCCGCCTTTTGACCGAGGGGCGTCTGTTCTCCGGGGATGAGGAAACACACTCTGGAGACCAGTGCACAGCAGGCCTGAATTTTGAAACAAAGCGGCCACGTCGTGATGTATTGAATGACTATAGGACTGTGCTTAAAGAAATTTATAACCCGGTTGCGTATTTCGGACGCGTCAAACGGCTTGGTCGCATGCTCAAACGTGAGCGCACCCACAAGATGATACGCGGCGACCTTCGCAGCTTTCTGCGCCTCCTCACCCGGATTCACAAAGCAGGGCCGGGTACTGGCCGGGAGTTCTGGCGGATGCTGCTGGACTGCGCCCTGCATAACCCCAAAGCTGTGCCTTACGTGGTTATGACGAGTGCTCTTTACCTGCACCTTGGTCCATTTTCGCGGCAGGTTATCAGTGAGATTGATCAGGATATTGCAGACATTGATCAGGGACGCTGGCACCCCCCTGCGCTCCTGCAGGCAACCGAAGCTCTGGTGCCTGCCTGATTATTATCTGGCCTAGAGTTTTATCTGACGATGGATGATCTTTCCGGATCATCGTCGTCAGATGCCAGCTTGCTACGCCTACAACAGCCTAGCCTCTCACCGCCTTTATCTGGATTTACTAATCGGGCATGACGTCTTCGGATAATATGCCCAAGACCGCGACTACACACAGGCTTGGCAGCCCCTTTCCCCACATTACGGAAAGAGACATATCAAGCTTGAAGGTACATCCGTCACCTAATTTTTTGGCGCTATGGAGGGGTAGAGAACCCTGCTTCACATCGAAAGATGTCACAAGACGCTCTATAACGCACAGTTACTCAACCCGTAGCATCAGTGCATTTTAAAAATTTTCAGGAAATTCTCGCTGGCGGAGAGACAGGGATTCGAACCCTGGGTACGCTATTAACGTACACACGCTTTCCAAGCGTGCGCCTTAAGCCACTCGGCCATCTCTCCGGCGCGGATGTGGTAATAGCAACTCTGACGGATCAGGCAAGAGGAAAAACGACCGTTCCTGGCCCTTCAGGCAGAAAAACTTACAGACCGGGCATTTTGAATGAAGCGGGCAATTGCATCGGGGCTTTTAATGCCGGGAGCACTCTCCACCCCTGACGAGACATCCACCGCCGGAGCCCCTGTTATCGCCACAGCCTGCGCGACATTATCCGGGTTCAGGCCGCCCGCCAGCATCCACGGGAACGCAGGCTTCCAGCCGTGGGTCAGCTCCCAATTCAGCTGTTGTGCATTCCCTCCGGGGCGCGTGGCAGAGGCTGGTGGTTTGGGCTCAATTAGCACTCGCGCCACTGCGGCGGGGCACTGCGCTGGCAGGTCTTCACGCACAGAAACCGGCTGAGAGAGCCATATCGGCACCCCAAAGCGTGCATGCACCTCAGCTGCCCGCTCAAAGGAGGCATAGATCTGCAAAACATCAAGAGAGACACCATCCAGCACACGGGCAAGAGTATCATCATCCGGATGCACAAACAGGCCGACACGCTTCGGCCCCCCAGTATGCCGGGCTGAAAGAATTTTGGCCTGCGCAGGTGTTACGCACCGTGGGGAGCGGTCAAAAAATACAAACCCCACCCAGTCGGCACCATGAGTCAAACAGGCATCAAACCCGGCCTCTTCCGTCAGCCCGCAAATTTTAACTCCACGAACGGCAGAAACAGGCTGGGTAGGCATATTACGACGCCAGTTCTGCCGCGATGGCAGCCGCAGCCGCAGCCGGGTCAGCCGCTTGTGTGATAGGACGCCCGACCACAATCCAGTCGGCCCCGGCCTGACTGGCTTCACGCGGCGTCATGATCCGTTTCTGATCCCCAGCCTGACTACCAGCTGGCCGGATTCCCGGTGTGACAAGTAACGGCGCATCACCCAGCGTATCGCGCAAGGGAGCCAGTTCATGCGCGGAGCAGACCAACCCATCAATCCCGGCCCGCATAGCCAGCTTGCCCAATCGCAGGACCTGTGCCCGCGCGCCATCCATCACGCCAGTTTCTGCCAGAGCCTGATCATCCAGACTGGTCAGAACCGTTACAGCCAGCAGCGCAGGCCGTGCATCTGCCGGAAAGGCTTCATCACACGCCTTTCGGGCCGCTTCCATCATGGCCAGACCGCCAGAGGCATGCAGGGTCAGCATTTTGGGGCGCAGGCCGGACAGTGACTTGATGGCCGCAGCAACCGTATTTGGAATATCGTGCAGCTTGAGGTCCAGAAACAGCGGCGTTGCGCCGGCAACATCCGCCACAGCCTGAAAGCCTGCCGCATAAGCAAACTCAAGGCCTAGCTTTACCGCCCCGGCTGACGGAGCCACAGCCTGTGCCCATGCCTGCGCGGTGGGAGCGCTTTGTGTGTCCAGTGCCGCAATCAGGCCAGTCTTACGCTTCATGTCAGATACGATCTTCCTGCACAGTAGAAGGAGAGGCATGACCAGCCACTGAAGGTGTCGGAATACTCTGTGATGCTACGGCGGAAGCCGCCTGCACCTGTGCCAGTTGCACTTCCAGTTCCTTGATCCGCTGTTCCGCTTTGCGCGCGCGGCGGCGCTGTATCAGCTCTGCAGCCCAAAGACAGAAAGCCCCCATGATAAACGCGACGGCTGAAACAATCAGAGCCAGCACACCAGCTGAACACTTCCAGCTGTATGTAAGGAGCCACATGTCCAGCGGATCCTGATTACTGGCACTGAAGACGACAAGAGCCAGAAAAAAGGGGATAATAACAGTGAGTCTGATCATGAGGTAAGTCGTAGCCTTCCGGTGTATGGAGAGCAAGGAAGCAGATGAAAGAAAGACGTAAAAGCCAACTACCCCGCTATACCCCAAAATTTTGTTAAGGTTTGATGGTTTAAATACTAATCCAACGAACGAATAAACGGACCACCCCCTCGCGCAGAAGGCGCTAATCTGTTAGTAATCCCGCACTTTGCCGTATTTTGTCCTTATCCTAGCATAGATTGAAATTTTGACGACAGGAGCCTTTGGATACCATGGCTGACCACAATAACCGTATGACAGATTCCATTGGCGGGGCAGCCGGCAGCCCAGCAAAAGCAAATGTTTTGATGGGAATCCAATACGTTAAAACCGTTACATTTCAGGTTATCGGGGCTCCTACCGTTTATACACGAGTGCAGGAACGCCCGCAGATTGCCATTGCCGTAGATGTGCGCGCCAACCAGATTGGCGAAAACATGCCGAATTTTGAGGTCGAGCTGGCAATGCGCTGCCAGGGCCTGACCGCACCCGGCCCCAATGGTGAAGATGCGACACGCCTGTTCGAAGCACAGCTGACCTATGCCGGTATTTTCACGCTGAACCATTCCACAGCGGAAACATTTGAACCGCTATTGCTGATTGAAGCACCGCGCATGCTGTTCCCCGGTGCACGCAACCTGCTGGCAACGCTGAGCCGCGAAGCAGGCTTCCTGCCGGTCGTGATCCAGCAGATCGACTTTGCCGAACTCTGGCGTAACCGCCGCGCACAGGGCTGATACGATGACGTCACTCCAGTTTCCGCCACTCTGGCAAGCTTTTGACCCGGATTGGTACCGACAGGAATATAAAACCGTCCTGGGGGACGTCCTCACGCTTTCAGATGACGCGCTCAAGGCGTGGTATGAAGATCAGGGGGCTTTTTCCGGCCATTCTCCCAACCGTTTTTTTGATGAAGAATGGTATCGGCGGAACTGCTCGGAAGCCCTGACAGATATTGCCGCCAACCGCTACCGGTCGGGCTTTGAGCATTACTGCCAGAGCGGGTTCAAGACGCAGTCCCCCCATTATTTGTTTTCAGAGCGGTATTATACCTCCCGCTCATCAGACATCAGTCTGGCCAACCTCGAGAAAAACGGGTTTGCCAACGGGTACGACCATTTTCTGCGCTCAGGCGATAAGGAACACCGGTCCGGGCATCTGTTCTTCAACCCGGAACTCTACATCCGCAACCGGCCAGAAAACCCTGAGCTCGCGCATCTTTCCCCGTTTGTACATTTGCTCCATGCGGAAAAAAGCATGCCGGATACGGTTCAGCTGTCCAGCCACTTTGACCCTGTCTGGTATCGCATCAGGCACCCGGAAGCGGTACAGGCGGTGGAATACGGCTATACTCCCAATGTTCTGTATCAATTTCTGGCTGATTTCACCCCGGACGGTTTCTAACCTTTCCTCTGCCTCCAAATCGTGTGATTGCATGGGCACCCCAGGCCGCTGAGCCTGAGAGATGTTTGATGCCCTACGATGCAGAGGATGAAAAAATGACAGAACAGGCCGCTCTTGATCTGGCAGACAAGGGGCTGGATGACAGCCTGAACCGTCTTTTTGACCTGCTCCGTATTCCCAGCATTTCCACCCAGCCAGACCACGCCCCTGATTGCCGTAAGGCTGCGGAGTGGCTGGTGAGTGAGCTGAGCGACATTGGCTTTGACGCCAGCACGCGTGAAACGCCCGGCCACCCGATGGTGGTTGCCCACGCAAAAGGGCCGGAAGGCTCCCCCCATGTGCTGTTCTACGGCCATTATGACGTGCAGCCGGTTGACCCGCTAAACCTGTGGACCTCCGCTCCGTTTGAACCGGTTCTGGTCAAAGGCCCCACTGGCGAGATGGAAATCACAGCCAGAGGTGCAGCGGATGACAAAGGTCAGGTGATGACCTTTGTGGAGGCCTGCCGCGCCCTGCGCGCTGCCGATGGTATCCTGCCGCTGAGTGTGACCATGCTAATTGAAGGCGAGGAAGAATCCGGTGGCGTGAACCTGCTGCCGTTCCTCGAAGCCAACCGGGATGAGCTGAAAGCCGATGTCGCGCTGATCTGCGATACCGGCATGCTGGGCCGTGGCATGCCCGCCATCACCACTATGCTGCGTGGCATGGTGGGAGAAGAAGTGACCATTACCTGCGCGAATCGTGACCTGCATTCCGGTATGTATGGCAACGCGGCCCGTAACCCCATTCAGCTTCTGTGCGATATTCTGTCCGATCTGCGTGATGGCGCAACAGGCCGGGTTACGCTTCAGGGCTTTTATGATGGCGTGCCGGTTATTCCGGAAGAAACCCGTGCCCTGTGGCGCAAGATCGGCCCGAGCGATGAAGAGGGTCTGGCCCCTGTTGGCCTGAGCCTGCCCGCCGGTGAGATTGGCTATACCGCTCTTGAACAGACATGGTCCCGCCCGAGCTGCGAGATTAACGGCATCAGCGGTGGGTATGAGGAAAAAGGCTTCAAGACGGTTCTGCCTTCCAAAGCCATGGCCAAAGTCTCCTTCCGTCTGGTGGGGGACCAGAACCCAGACGCCATTCGTGCGGCCTTCCGGGCCCATGTTGAAACGCGCCTGCCAGCAGACTGCACGGCTGAGTTCATCGCGCATGGTGGCTCCAAAGCCAGCATTGTTGCGGCAGACATGCCGTTCCTGCCGTCTGCTCTGAAGGCACTTGAAGACGAATGGCAGCATCCGGCCGCCGTAATCGGTTGTGGTGGCTCCATTCCCGTAGTGACGGAAGTGCAGCAGGCTCTGGGAATGGACTCCCTGCTGATCGGCTTCGGGCTGGAAGATGACCGCGTTCATTCCCCCAACGAGAAGTATGACCTGACATGCTTCCATAAGGGCATGCGCTCATGGATCCGTGTGCTGCACGCACTGGCAGCCCAAAACTCGCACTGACTAAACCTATTAAGGGACAGACCGACATGCTGGTGCTGACACAGGGAGACCCGGCAGGCATAGGGCCGGAAATTACCGTGAAAGCCTGGCAGGCTCTGCGGGAAAGCGGACCCGCTTTTGTGTTTCTGGGAGACCCCGCTCTTCTGGACACAGCAGCTCCTGTGCATGTTCTGAGTAGCCTGGCCGATGCGAATGCTGTTTTTCAGCAGGCTATTCCGGTGTTGCCGTTGTCTCTGGCTGTGCCTGTCACCCCCGGCACGCCGGACAGCCGGAACGCAGGCATCGTGATAGACAGCATTACGCAGGCCGTACGCCTTGTGCAGTCTGGCGAGGCCTCAGCTGTTGTGACCAACCCCATCAGCAAGGATGTGGTGAAGCAGGCCGGATTCACGCACCCCGGCCACACGGGTTATCTGGCTGAACTGTGCGGCATGCCCGGTCAGGATGTAATGATGCTGGCTGGCCCCTCGCTCAAGGTGGTACCGGTCACGGTGCATGTGGCGTTGCGCAAAGCGATTGATCAGCTGACGCCGGACCTGATTATCCGCACGGCACGCACCACAGTGCAGGGGCTGAAGCGGGAATTTGGTTTGAGCAACCCGCGCGTGGCCGTAGCCGGGCTTAACCCGCATGCAGGCGAAGGCGGCCTGATGGGGCGGGAGGAACTGGACTGCATCATTCCAGCCATCCGCACCTTGCAGGATGAAGGCATGACCATTTTCGGCCCCTTGCCGCCCGACACCATGTTCACACCGGAAGCGCGTGCGCGGTACGATGTGGCGTTGTGCATGTATCATGATCAGGGCCTTATTCCGCTCAAAACGCTGGATATGGCCGAAGGTGTTAACATCACACTCGGCCTGCCCATTATTCGTACATCCCCTGATCATGGAACAGCTTTTGATATTGCTGGCACTGGGCAGGCTGACCCGCGCAGCCTGCTGGCCGCACTCAGGCTGGCAGCACAGCTGGCCGACAACCGGAGGAAGGCATCATGACATCCACATCCCGCCCCGCCATTCGGCTTGGAGTCAATATTGATCACGTTGCTACCGTGCGGAATGCGCGTGGTGGTGAGCATCCGGACCCGGTGGCAGCCGCCTTGCTGGCTGTGCAATCTGGTGCGGATGGTATTACAGCGCATTTACGGGAAGATCGTCGCCATATTCGGGATGCAGACCTCAAGCGCCTGCGCACTGAAGTCGAGGCCCTGCTCAATATGGAAATGGCTGCCACGGATGAGATGGTCACCCTCGCCTGCACCCTCCTGCCCCACGCCTGCTGCATTGTGCCGGAGCGCCGGGAAGAACTGACCACGGAAGGTGGGCTGGACGTTGCCGGACAGCTTGCCTCCCTTAAACCGCGCGTGCAGGCCCTGACGGATAAAGGCATTCGCGTTTCCCTGTTTATTGACCCCTCCCCTACCCAGATTGACGCCGCCGTCGCGGCTGGCGCGCAGGTGGTGGAGCTGCATACCGGGGCTTATGCGGAAGGCCGGGCTGATGAGCTGGACCGTCTGCGCGCTGCCGCAACGCAGGCCGCTGCTGCGGGGCTGGAAGTCCATGCAGGTCATGGCCTGACCTATGAAAATGTTGGCCCCATTGCTGCTCTTCCCGAAATCATGGAACTGAATATCGGGCATTTCCTTATCGGGCAGGCTATTTTTGACGGACTACCCGCCGTCATTCAGACCATGAAACGCCATATCCAGAACGCCTCGGCGCGCTGAGCAGACAGAGGCAGAACAGACTATGGAACAAACGCCGGGCACGCCCAAAGCACTGATGGCCGCCGTCATCGGTATGGGTATTCTGATTGTGGTTGGCACCGTCACAATGGTCGGTGTGATCATCCATCGGATGGGGGCGCATAAGCCGCCCGCAAGCCTTGCGGTCTCTGCCCCGGCGGTTCCGTTGCAGGATATCGCCACTGCCCATCCGGCTCTGCCTGCCGGCACGCATCTGATCAACATGGCCCGTGTGCAGGATGATCTTCTGGCCCTGCATGTTTCAGCAAATGGGGAAGACCGCATTCTGCTCTGGCAGGTCAGTACAGGCC
>NZ_CALLXM010000184.1 GCF_937875265.1 uncultured Acetobacter sp.
CCGCAAATCAGCACCCGTGCGGGTTTTCCGTCTGATTGCGCCTTGAGGCCTTCAAGTGCTTTGACCAGCGTCGGGCCAACCTGCGCTTTGCCTGCTGAGGCCTCGACAATGGCCTCGACCGGCAGAGCCAGATGCTGCGCGGGTTCGCTGATAGCCCACAGCGTGGTGGCGTAAGGCAGAACAGGGTTCAGAAAGCCCGTGGCATCCTTGGTCTGCTTCATGCCGACTAGCAGATGCAGGGGCTCATCCCCCCATTTCTGCAATTCCTGTGCCAGCGCATGGCCCGCACCGGGGTTATGCCCGCCATCCAGCCACAGTTCCCACCCCTCAGGCAGGCTTTCAGCCAGTTTACCGTGCAGGCGCTGCATACGGGCAGGCCATGAGACCTTGCCCACACCCTGCCAGCCCGCGTCCGGCACATTCAGGCCAGAGGCACGCAGAGCCGCCACGGCCAGACCCGCGTTTTCCATCTGCCACGGCCCGACCAGAGCAGGTGCGGGCAGAGTAAGAGTGCCTTGTGAATCGGTAAAAATCAGGCTGCCTTCCGGCGCGGACACACCGGCGGCTTCTGCCGAAACAATCTGCCAGGCCTCACCACGGGAGGCGAGCGGCGCGCCCACCCTGCGGGCCTCCGCTTCCAGCACATGCCGGACGGCATCAGGCTGCTTACCGGTCACGGCAGGCACACCGGGTTTGAAAATACCAGCTTTTTCCGCAGCAATTGCGTCCAGAGTGTTCCCCAGAAACGCTTCATGATCCATGGACACAGAGGTGACAATGCACGCTGCCGGGTGCTTCAGCACATTAGTAGCATCACACCGCCCGCCCAGACCGACCTCAATAATGGCCAGTTCCGCCGGATGGCGGGAGAACAGCAGGAACCCTACCGCCGTCAGCACCTCGAACACGGTGATGGGCGCACCAGCGTTAATCTGCTCAATTTCTTCCAGTGCCGAGACCAGCTCGGCCTCACTCACCAGTTGACCGGCAATACGGAACCGCTCTGTGAGGTCCACCAGATGCGGGGATGTCATGACATGCACGCGCCAGCCTGCGGCCTCACCAATGGCGCGCAGTGTGGCGCAGGTGCTGCCTTTGCCGTTGGTGCCCGCCACATGGATAACGGGCGGCAATTTTTCTTCAGGGTGGCCCAGCTTGGCCAACAGGGTTTCAAGCCGCCCGAGCGAGAGATCAATCAGAGCCGGGTAAAGCCTGTTCAGCCGCTCCAGTACTTCACCGGTGCGGCCGGAAAACTCAGTCGTCGGCAGAGCGACGCGAGAAGGCGATGTCACGCGCCAAACGCTCAGGCAGCAGGAGCCGCAGGGGCAGCATCTGGCTCAGCAGCGGGTGGAGCAACCACGTCTTTCTCACCCTCAGGCACTACGGGTGTGCGCATCAGCAGGCCAATAATACGGGCCAGCGTTTCCCGCATGTCCTTACGCTTGACCACCATGTCCAGCATGCCGTGGTCCAGCAGATATTCAGAGCGCTGGAACCCTTCGGGCAGCTTTTCACGCACGGTATCTTCAATAACGCGCGGCCCGGCAAAGCCGATCAGGGCGTTGGGTTCAGCAATCTGCACATCACCCAGCATGGCGAAGGAGGCCGTGACCCCGCCTGTGGTCGGGTTGGTCAGCACCACAATATAAGGCAGGCCAGCCTCTTTCAGCATCTGCACACCAATAGTGGTGCGCGGCATCTGCATCAGGCTGATGGCACCCTCCTGCATACGGGCGCCACCGGAGGCCGTGAAAATGATCAGAGGGGACTTCTGCAACACAGCCAGACGGGCGGCGGCCACAAAGCGTTCCCCAAAGGCTGCGCCCATGGTGCCCGCCATAAATTCAAACGCCATGACAGCTACAACACTGGGATGCCCACCAATGGTGCCGTGCGCCACAACCAGGGATTCATCCAGATGGCTTTTGGCGCGGGCGTCTCTCAGGCGGTCGGTATATTTTTTCTGGTCACGGAAGCCCAGCGGGTCAATTGGCGCAGGCGGCAGTTCGATCCGGGTGCATTCCCCGTTATCAAACGTCCAGGCCAGACGGTCGGCTACCGGAGCTTTCATGTGGTGCCCGCAATGGGGGCACACATTCATGCCGCGATGCAGTTCCTTGGTCAGAATCATCTGACTACAGGAGTCACAGTTGGTCCACAGATTATCCGGCACATCACGACGCAGAAGGCCGCGAATTTTGGGACGGACGTATTCGGTGATCCAGCTCATTTTGAACCCTGCAACTGCGATAAATCAAAAAAGGGAGCGTAGCCCTATTGCAGCGTGCCTTACGCTGCTTGCGCCGTCCTGCCAAGCATTATGGCCCGGCAGAACGGTGCCTCAAACCAGAAGAGGCGGCTTACAGCGCGCCTTCAACCCAGGCTTTAAGCTGGCTTTTGGGCAGTGCGCCAACCTTGGTATCCAGCACCTGACCATCACGCATCAGCAGCAGCGTCGGGATGCTGCGCACGCCATAGGTGTTGGGGGAGACGGGGTTATCATCAATATTGATCTTGGCCACCGTCAGCTTACCGGCAAGATCCTTGCTCAGTTCTTCCAGGGCCGGGCCGATCATCTTGCACGGGCCGCACCATTCTGCCCAGAAATCAACCAGCACCAGACCAGAGGCCTTGAGCACATCGGCGTCAAAGCTGGAATCTGTAACAGCAAGCGTGTGTTCACTCATGGGTCTTCTCTTTCTTGTTGGTGGACGGTTCCTCGTCCGCAGCGTGTGCCTCTACACTTAAGGGGCCAGCGCATCCGGTCAAGATGCGGTGTATGTGCCACCACCCGGTGCATGGGCATCCAGCAGGGCATCGGGCAGCACATCCGCACGCGGGCCCTCCGTCCAGACCAGCACGCAGCGTATTGTTCTGTCAGGATACAACCCCTGCAACAAAGCGCGATACGCCGCCATCTGGCGCAAATACAACACGGGCGTAGCCTCTACTTTGCGCGGCGTGTGCCGGCCTGTTTTGAAGTCACACACCAGCACTTTATCCGGCAACACAAACATGCGGTCCACCTGCCCGACAATTACCTGCCTGCCCGCCACACCGGCCAGACGCTGCTCCGCCCGGGCCTGTGGTGAGAACAACGGCGCCAGATCAGGCAGCGCCAGCACGGCAAGCACCTGCTCCGCAAGTGTCGCGGCCTCATCAGGCGTCAGACCGCTGGCAGGCCGGGCCAGCCAGCTATGAGCCATGTCGGCCTGCTGTTCCGGCGGATAGGCTGGCAGATACTGCAACAGAGCATGAACCAGTGTGCCGCGCCGGAATGCGGCCTCCCGCGCAGCAGCGGGCGTGACTGTTGCCACATCCAGCGGGGAGCGCACCGGGGGCAATGGCCCCAACATGGCATCATCCGGGCGGCTGGGGGCCAATGGCCGGGCCAGCGGTGCGTCCTGCACGGGCGGCACGCCCTTCCATGCCGGGGCATGCCCCATCCAGACCGGCAGCGCTGCCGTGGACGCTGCTGCAAGCGGTGGCTGGCCGGAAGACGGGCCTTTCTGATCCTGTGGGTGCACACGTGGCTGGGGCTTTTCTTCCAGCACCAGCATGTCACCTGTCCAGCCGCCGGAATCCCAGTCCTGCGGCACGGCCCCCACAGCCTCAAACCCCTTGCGGCAGCGTTCGTACCAGCTTTCCGGCGGCACAACGCGCCCCGGTTTCCAGCCACACACCACCAGACGTTCAGCAGCGCGCGTCAGCGCCACATAAAGCAGGCGGTTATATTCCTCGATGGCACTGGCCTGCATGGCGGCCCGCAGCTTTTGCGTCACACTCACAGCCAGCGCCCCGCGCGGCACATAAAGGGGCACATCCAGACCAGTTGGCTCGTCCCTGACCCAGAACAGCCGATCTTCAAACCGGGGTGTGCCGACCGTATCGGGCAGAATGACCAGACGGGCCTGCAACCCCTTGGCTCCGTGCGCCGTCATGACGCGCACAGCATCGCCCCCGGCTTCGGCCTCGCGCTTTACGGTTTCCTCTGAATTGCGCAGCCAGTGCAGAAAACCCTGCAAGGACGGCGGATGCATGTCCTGATACCGCAGGGCTGCGGAAAGTAGTTCATCAATCGATTCGGCAGCCTCCGGCCCCAGACGGGCCAGCAACCGCGCCCGGCCGCCAGCCCCCCCCAGCGCCTCGGACAACAGTTCATGCGGGGTCAGATAATCCACCCGGCGGAACAGACCATCCAGCATCTGCCAAGCCAGTGCCCAGTCAGGCCGTTCAGCATGATGCTCGCGCAAGGAGGACCAGAGCGGCTCCGCTTTATGGCGCCCGGTCGCCAGCGCCATCAGGCTGTCATCTGACAGGCCACCCAGAGGAGACGTCAGCACGCAGGCCAGCGTCAGATCATCCTGCGGCAGCAGCAACGCACCACACAACGCCATCAGATCCTGCACAGCGAGTTGATCAGCCAGCCCCGTGCGCACCAGAGTTGCGACCGGGACATTTTCCGTTTTCAGGGCACGGATCAACGCTGTGACAAACGAGGACCGACGCGGCACCAGCACCAGCACATCCCCTGCGGTCAGCGGTGCCGCGCCCTCTTCCGGCAGTGTGCTAAGTTGAAGCGCAATAAAGCGCGCCAGTGCGTCCGCCAGTTTCTGTTGCGGATTCTGGCGGGTTGTGTTCGCCGTAGGTGGCTCCCACGGGCTGAGGGCGTCTTCTTCATCCATCTGCGCTTCAGCCAGAGGCCACAGCTCCACACGCCCTCCCTCACCCGGTCGGGCTGTCAGGTGTTGTATGGCCCGTCCGTCCTCTTCCGCTACGCCGCGCGCAGCATCCGGTTCGGAAAAAACAGCATCCACCAAAGCGAGAACCGGAGCCGTTGAGCGGAAGGACACCGTCAGATCCGGCTCCTGCCACGGCAGCGAGGCAAAGGCTGCACGGTTTTTGAATTCCCGACGCCATGTGCGGAAAGAATCCGGATCGGCCCCCTGAAAACCGTAGATGGACTGTTTATAATCCCCCACCGCAAAAACGGTGCGCGGTCCCTGTTCCTGCGTATGGGTTCCTTCCCCGGCAAAGAACTCTGCCGTCAGGTCTCCTGCAATACGCCACTGCTCGCGCGAGGTATCCTGCACTTCATCCAGCAGCAGATGGTCAATCCCGCCATCCAGCTTATACAGCACCCATGCGGCGCCAGGTTGTTGCAAAAGCCCGAGAGTGCGACGAATAAGATCATCATACTCCACCAGACCGCGCTGACTTTTGCGCGTGTCATACAGGGCGGCAACCGGGGCCGCTGTTTTCAGTAAGGCCAGACCAAGCCGTGCCAGCCGTCTGGCACGCAAGGCTTCTTCCACTTCCAGAATCCGCGCGGCTTCCCGCTCAAGCGCTGTGGCAAGATCCGTGTAATCATTCGCAAGTTTGGTTGTAATCAAACCACGTTTGCGAGGCTTCCCATCTTTGGTGAGCAACGCATTGCGCCACACATCCCACTGCGCGGCCCGCTCTGCTGGGGGTAAAGCCAACCAGTCCAGCAGGCGATACGCCGTCGCCTTGACCGTTTCCGTACCTTTATTCACCAGAGTGGGAATGTGCGTGCGCAGACGGTCCTCACCAGAAAACGCTGTACAGGCAACTTCAATCTGTGCGGCATCACTCCCGTTCAGCGCGCCCTGCGGCAACCCAAGCACACGGCAGAGAAGTGTTGGCAAAATAGCCGGTGTTTTGAGAACACGCTCCCGAATAGCTTCCGCCCGTGAATCGTGCCGAAGTGCGCCAACCAGACTGACAAAATCCCCCAACCCAATCTGCCCGGCCAGCGGCGCGATGCGGTTTGTCGGGCTATTTCCCAGAACCGTTTCCACACAGCCCTGCAAGGCGAGTGAGGCATCGGTTTCTTCCATGACGGTAAAATGCGGGTTCATGGCCGCTTCCAGCGGGAAGCGCCGCAATAGCGACTGGCAGAAGGCGTGAATGGTGCCAATCCGCATCCCGCCTGGCAGATCCAGCACCTCTGCAAACAAGGCTCGTGCACGGCGGCGCGTTTCTACAGTGCACGGCACAGACAAAGACCGAAGTTCTGCATCCAGCCTGTCATCCGGCAACGTGACCCAGCGGCCAAGGCGTGTCTGGAGCCGGATCGCCATTTCCGCAGCTGCGGCCTTGGTGAATGTCAGACACAAAATCCGGGAGGGCGGGCTGCCCGAAATAACATCTCCGCCTGCGGGATTTGGACGTGGCAGCATCAGCCGGAGCAGCCGATCAATCAGCAGTTTGGTTTTCCCGCTGCCTGCTGAAGCAGACACAAAGACCGATGCTGTCGGGTCAGACGCCAGAGCCTGCTGATGATTTGCTTGCTCAATAGCTTCAGAAAATTCAGGAACCTGCATCACAGTTTGACGGGTGCTCATGCCTCATCCTCCACCCGAGCCGTGTTCCATTCCGGCACACGGGCCAGACGCGCATAATCAGCAAAGCGCGGTTCCCGACCGGGGTGCGGATGCGACAGATAAGGTTGTTCCGGGTTGTCATACGCACACACACGCTCCCGCAGGCGGTCCCATGTCTGCTCCGCCAGAGCGGTAAGAGAGGCATCAGCGTCCGGTTTCACTACCACTTCCTCACCGGGATCAGCGCCACCTGTCAGCCGCCAGTACACCAGCCCGGCAATGTCCGTCGTAGCGGGCAGGCCGGAAAAGCCGCCCCGCAAAATCATCGCGGCTTCCAGCGGAAGCTGCGGGCTCCAGCCTGAGCGGACATCCCGCACGGAAGGCAGCGTGCCGGTTTTATAATCCCGCACAATCACGCGGCCCTCAGCATCATAATCAATCCGATCCGCCCGCCCAACCAACCGAAACAGTCCGTGTGGAGCGTCCAGAATATCGACTCGCCCGCGAGATTCCGTGCGGATAGCCTCAGGCGTTCCCGTCTCCTCACGCAGTGCCGATTCCGCCTGCGCCACCCAGGAGGCTATGCGCATCAGGCGCGGCTCCCACCATGCCCGCAAAGCCGGACGCAGGGAGCGCGCCAGCAAGGCTTTACGGAACGCCGCCTGTAATCCGGCCTCTGCCTGCGGCGGCCATGTCGTGCCGTGGGCATGGAACCAGTCTTCCAGCGCATCATGCACAATCATCCCGTAATCCGAGGCATCTGCCGCCTCTTCCAGCTCGGGCAAAGGCCTGAGCCGCAAAACGTGACGCGCATAAATGGCGTAGGGATCACGCATCCATGTCTCGATTTCCGTGACACTTAGCCGGCGCGGGCGCAGCGCCACCGGCGGCATGGGCCGGGGGGGAGCAACAGGGCGCGCGGGGCCATCCGGCCGGTCCAGCACCTGCAACCATCCAAGGGCCGGGTGCGATGGCACAGCCATGCCTCGCCCGGACAAAAATGCATCCAGCCGGGAAATCCAGCGTGCGGGTACCACAGGTGCACCATCCCGCCGACGCGGGCAGGACAGCACGACCTCCCCTGCCGCAGCCGCACAGGCAAAAAAGTCATGCGCCGCCTGCCCCACAGCCTGTTCTGGTGAAGGCAGGCCAACACGCTGGCGCATGGGGCGGCTCATCCACGGCCCGGCATCGGCTGCGGGGGGCCAGATGTTTTCAGCAAGGCCACCCAGAACAACCACATCTGCCGTTTGCAGCCGCGCTTCAAACAACCCCCAGATCAACACACGCGGATGCAGGGCAGCATGCTCCACCCCACGCCGCACAGCCACGCGTTCTTCCGCCAGCACAGCACTCAGTAATCCATCCAGCACGGCAGGCGGCTGCGGCGGCAAAACGTCTGACGCCATCATCAGCTCAGTCAGTCGGCCAGCAAGAAGGTTACCTTCCTCTCCACTCCAGAGCCGTTTTGCTGCGTCCTCATCTTCAGTTTTCACAAGGCGCTCTACAGCCTGAATCAAGGCCGACAGCAAATCCGGCACCGGTTCTCTATGGCTGAAATCCGGTACGTCCCTCTCTGGTCCTGTCTGAGCGTCAGAAGGCGCTTCCTCTGCGGAGTCATACACCTCCGGAGTTGGGTCATTTTTGACCGCATCCTCTCCGGCACTGGTGGCCAATCCGTCCCAATGCAGAATTGGTTCCAGACAAAAGGCCAGACGCTCCATAAACGCTTCCAGCGGTTCCGGTCCGTAAGGGCGGTCTGCCTGCGCGCCCCCTTCTGCACGGGCAGACGCGCGCTCATCTTTTGCCTGATCCGCCAGAGCGGCTGTAACAGCCGCCCGCAACGCGACAAACCCGGGGGGCGGCGCAGGGCCACGCAGCACGACCCGCTCCAGCAGACGAGCCGAGGCACGACATACCCCCATAGAAAGCCCACAGGCCACCAAAGGATATTTGAGAACAGAAAGGACAGAGACGGGTGAGAACCTATTCTCGATCATCTGCGCCACAAGCCGCAGCAGCACGGCACCGGGCGTACCGATAAGAGACGCTCCGGCGCTATCATCTGCCAGCACACCCCAGCGGGCCAGTTCCGTTGCAACGCGCGCGGCCAGTGCGCGATCTGGCGTAATAAGAGCGACCCGCTTTCCCGGAGTTTCCACGACATTCCGCAAAATCATGGAAATAGCGACGGCTTCTTCCTGCTGGTCCGCAGCGTCCAGCCGGGAAACATGAGCGAGATCAACCGCGCCAGCCTCAGCCCAGTTTTCCAGAGCCGACGCTGGAAGAAGAGCACGAGAGAGAACACGGGCCCGTTCCGGAGATCCCCCTTTATCATCCCAAAGTTCGACATCTGCCCGCACCACGTCCAGTGATGCCAGAAGGTGGCTAAGCCCGGCCTGAGGGTGACTATCAGGCAACTGCACGAAGGTCTCTTCCCCCATTTCCAGATCCAGCCCCGGCAGAATGACACGCCCGCCTGCACACGCCATAACAGCCCGCAAGGCTTCCGCTGTAGCGGGCATGATATTGGTAAAGCCTGCGGCCCAGACAGGTGTTTTATCACCTTTTTCAGCCTGGTCGCGCCATAGGCGCGCCTGCGCCCGAAGCAGCATGACCTGCCGCGCCACCGGATTCATCACCTGCTGGCTGGCTAGCCATTCCGGCCATGCGCGCGTTACAATTTCCAGAAATTTCAGAATAACCTGCCAATGTTCTGCAAAGTTTTCCTGAACGGCTTCTGGCAGGCGTGCCGCCAGATCGACATCCGCCCATTCAGCTTCATCCATCAGATCCGCAAGGGCTTTGGCCAGAGGCCACGCCTGATCCAACGTAGGCCGGGTGCCAAACGCACCTTCGGCCTGCAAAACAAGCCGCGTGAGCACGGCAAGGCGCGTCATCCCCGCAACAGCAGGAGGCAGATCAAACCCGGCTGTGCCACCCAGATCGGAAGAGAGGCCCAGTTCGGCTTCATCCAGCGCGCTGATAGGCAGAATACGGGGAAGCAGCATGGCACGGCCATCCATCTGCCTCAGGAATGCTTCTGTCAGTCCACGGGCTGCACGACGGCCCGGCAGAATAATTGTCCCTTCCCCCACAGCCTCCGGGTCATACTTAGCAGCCTGAAGCCAGCGCGCTGCAAGCTGGTCGAGAAATGGCAGATGTGCGGGAATTGTTGCGAGACTCATTATAAAACCCTTCAGGCCGGAAAACTGGCAGGCAATGCAGCCCCATCCAGCCTGCCACCCCAACCACGCAGATGAACCTTACGTGCGCCATCTGGCCCAACAGTCAGATCCAGATGTAAGGCATCCGGCGGCGTCAGGTCTTCCAGACGCTCTGGCCATTCAACCAGCACAACTCCTTCCCGCGCATCATCCCAGCCCAGCTCTTCCAGTTCATCCGGGCCACCCAGACGCCATAGGTCAAAATGGGACACTACACAGGCCGGAGCCTGGTAGGTTTGTACAAGAGTATAAGTCGGGCTGGGCACTTCCAGCGCGTCATCCCCACAAAAACGCCGCAGGAAGGCACGGGCAAAAACACTTTTCCCCGCCCCTAACGGACCTGTAAGCAACAGAGCATCTCCCGGCTGCGCCAGCGCCGCCAACGCATGCGCCAGATGTACTGTTGCCTGCTCATTTTTCAGATCCATCTTTGTGTCTGTCATCCCGCCACCCGCAAGAACTGCCTGCTCTTTCCCTCACATATTACAGCGGGCACGGGAAGGCTGATTTTTAATGGAACATTCAAAGCAGCCAATAACTCAGTTTAATATTGCAGCATTGGTTTATAATACCCAGAAATTTTAAATTTATATATGTGGGTTTTGCAAAATTTATTTCAACAAATGAAATAGTCCATATGAAGAACAATATTTATTTTAATTATTTGAAATAAAATACAATTATTTTATTTTTATCAGTTATAATATATAATTTTTACTATTAATATTCAAAACTTCTATGCGAATTCATAAATATGTCTACACTGTAATCATATATTATATGAACGCCAAGCCTTGCTTTTATTTTGACATATTTTAAATATTTTTGATAAAAGGAAAGATATCAATCTTTATTTAAAATTTTTACTTCGAATAAACGCTACTTTTTACTTATATTAACGTATAATAATTCTGTAATAATAAGGAAATTATTGTGTCATTTTCATGAATACACTCTTTTTTTATCTCATTTTCATAAAAAATTTATTCATCCCTAGTAGCCAAATAAAAATCAATCGCCCAATCTCAACCTGCGATTGCCGTTTTTTTTAAATACAACCATACCATGCGTTAGTTGCATACCTCGTCATCACTAAGTCAAAATAAGAT
Source organism: uncultured Acetobacter sp. (assembly GCF_937875265.1). Lineage (GTDB taxonomy): Bacteria > Pseudomonadota > Alphaproteobacteria > Acetobacterales > Acetobacteraceae > Acetobacter. Next base: position 10,684 of record NZ_CALLXM010000184.1, read on the forward strand.
AAATTTCTGTTTATCTTTTCAAAAAAACACGTAAAAATAGATTTTATATGAGTGTATACAACTTTTAGGTGTGTTGCGCTCTCAATCGGGGGGAACCCAATGCGTATCCTGTTTGCTGAAGATAAAGCGACGTCTGCCCGTCTGCTTTTACCAACACTCAAAAAAGCTGGTCTTTCGGTAGACTTGGCGCGTTCCGGCAGAAACGCCATTGAAATGCTGCGCAACTATGATTACGGAATCGCCGTAATTGACCTGAGCCTACCGGATATGGACGGTTACAACGTTATTAGTTCTTTGCGGTTATTAAAAATTTCGACGCCTATCATCATTCTTTCTTCCTTAGATCAGCCTGATGCGAAGATCCGGGCCTTTTCCGCCGGCGCGGATGATTACTTGACCAAACCGTTTGATCCGGCAGAACTGGTTGCGCGCATTCAGGCTATCCTGCGCCGTTCCAGTGGGTTTTCCCACCCTGTGACGCAGGTGGGCGATCTCCAGCTGGATCTGAACAGCCATACCGTTACCGTACATAATCAACCAGTCCATCTAACTGGCAAGGAATTTGCCATTCTTGAACTTCTGGTTCTTCGCAAAGGAATGGCCCAGACCAAGGAGACATTTCTTAACCATCTGTATGGTGGGCGCGATGAACCGGACATTAAAATCATTGATGTTTTTATCTGCAAGCTTCGTAAAAAACTTCAGGCAGCAGGCGCAGAAAACCTAATTTCTACCGTATGGGGCCGGGGTTATATTCTGCATGATCCTAAGGCAAGAAAACTTTCTCTTCCGGCCAGCCCTATTATCCCTATGCCTGGCGCCATCGCACAGCAGCAGCTTCAGGCTGTTGGGGATTGAATTTTAAAATATTCTTAGAATATCAGGATGTTTTATACCATCTGTGCGCATGCCACAATGGCCCTGCCCCAGCCCCAAGACCTGGAGCTGTCAGGATAGCTTGCCGCACATAAAGACGAGCCTGTTCAACCGCCCGGCGCAGCGGAAGTTTTTGCGCCAGCCCGGTGGCCAGTGCACTGGCCAGCGTGCATCCTGTTCCATGCGTATGCCGCGTGGTAATTCGTGTATCGCTAAATTCTGTTAGTCCACCGTCATCAAGCAAAACATCAACCAACGTATTGCCAGATAGATGGCCGCCCTTGAGCAAAACGGCAGCCCCACTCATCTCCCGCAGTTCCTGTGCAGCAAGACGCATGTCTTCTACAGACACAATCGTCTTGCCCGTCAGTTTTTCAGCTTCTGGCAAATTGGGGGTCAGAACAGTTGCCTGCAGAAAAAGCTGTGTTTTCAGGCAGGATAATGCTGCCTCTGCCAGAAGACTGGCTCCCCCCTTTGCAACCATCACCGGGTCTACGACCACAGGACTATCCGTAAACAGGCTGCGGTAGCGGGAAATTTCTTCAGAAACACACTGAATTTCAGCAGCCCCACCCAGCATGCCGGTCTTGATGGCATCCGTGCCCAGATCATCCAGCACACTACGAATCTGCTGACGCAAAAAGGCAGGAGGCACGGGGAGGATTGCCTGAACCCCCTCCGTATTTTGCGCAGTCAGCGCAGTCAGGGCTGTCGTGGCGTAGCCCCCCA
>NZ_CALLXM010000185.1 GCF_937875265.1 uncultured Acetobacter sp.
ACATGGGCAGGTCATCTTTCAGGGCCATCAGGGTTGGCATTTCCGCAAGGCAGGGGATGCACCATGAGGCAAAGAAATTCACCAGAACCGGCTGCGTGAGCGCCCGCAGGTCCTGCGTGCTGAAGCCCTGTCCGGGCGCCTGATCCGGCACACTGAAATCGGGCACCGGGCGGTTAAGCACCGGCGCATTGATATCGTGCGGGTTGAAGGAGCCGTGCTGCATGCCAGACAGCATTTTCCAGAAGCCCACGCCAACAACAGCCGCTCCGGCCAGAGGGGCGGCCATCAGCAGCCTCCTGCGGGTCATGTTTTCAGGGTTGCTCATGCTGCCGTCACCGAATTGGAAGAAGGTTTGGCACGGCGTGGCGCGCCCACGCGCATGCGCCGGTCAGACAGGGAAAGCATGCCGCCTGTCGCCATAATCAGGGCACCCAGCCACATCCACGGGGCAAGCGGGTTGTAATGCAGGCGCAGCACATAAGTGGGGGCGGCGGCTGTGCCGTGTTTATCGCCCAGCACCCCATACAGATCAGCCAGCAGGTTGGTATGGATGGACACTTCCGTGGTCGTCTGGTTCTGGCTGTTAAAGCTACGTTTGGACGGATGCATGATTGTTACAATCTTGCCGTTATGCCGAATTTCAAGCGTTGCAACCATAGCGGAATAGTTCGGCCCGGGTTCCTGCGTAACGTTGGTTAATGTCCAGTCATACCCGGCCAGATGCTCAGTGGTGCCAATCGGCACTTCCACAATTTTGTGCTGAGCCTGAGACATAGCGGCCAGCCCCAGAATGGTCACGCCTACACCCGCATGGGCAATGGCTGTGCCAAAAATGGAGCGCGGCAACATGCGGGCCCGCTGAAAGCTGCCGGAAAGCGGCATGCGGAACAGGCGCACGCGCTCGGCCAGATCCAGCACAGAAGCCGCAATAACCCACACAGCTAGCGCACTGCACAGAATGGGCAGGATGCCAGACATGCCAAAGGTAAACACGGCAAACGCAACAGCTGCCAGCAGAGCCGCCAGCCACAGTCGTTGCAGCACCGGCCAGAGCTGGGCGCGCTTCCACGGCAGCATGGGGCCAAACCCCATGAAGATGAACAACGGGATAGCCAGCGGAATGGTCGTGGCATCAAAGAACGGCTTGCCCACGGAAATGGTGCGACCAAACAGAAGGGACATGAAGGGCGGATACATGGTGCCGGTCAGCACCACAGCGCAGAGTGAGCACAACAGGATGTTGTTGAGCACCAGCGCGCCTTCGCGTGAGATCGGCGCAAACAGGCCACCCGCTGTCAGTGCTGGAGCGCGATAAGCAAACAGCGCCAGAGAACCGCCAATAACCACTGCCAGCAGGCCCAGAATGAAGATGCCGCGTGCCGGGTCATTTGCAAACGCATGCACGGAATTCAGAATACCGGAGCGGACAAGGAACGTGCCGGAGAGTGAGAACGAGAACGTGGCAATGGCCAGCAGCACCGTCCAGATTTTCAGGCTTTCGCGCTTTTCCACCACAATAGCCGAATGGATCAGCGCCGTGCCGGTTAGCCAGGGGATGAGGGAGGCGTTTTCCACCGGGTCCCAGAACCAGTAACCGCCCCAGCCCAGCACGTAATAGGACCACCATGACCCAAGCGCGATGCCGCAGGTGAGGAAGCACCATGCGGCCACGGCCCACGGGCGCACCCAGCGGCCCCATGCAGCATCCACACGGCCTTCAATAAGGGCGGCAATTGCGAAGGCAAATGGCACCGCAAACCCGACATAGCCGGTGTAGAGAATAGGCGGATGGAAGGCGAGGCCCGGGTCCTGAAGCAGGGGGTTCATGCCCTGCCCATCCATAGGGGCAGGCCAGACGCGGGCAAACGGGTCTGACGTGGTCAGGCAGAACAGTTCAAACCCGGCGGCCACAGCTCCCAGCACGGCAATAACCCGTGCCCGCAGGGCGGATGGCAGGTTGCGCCCGAAGGCAGCAACTGCCGCGCCGCAAACCCCCAGAATAAGCGCCCAGAGCAGAATGGAGCCTTCATGATTGCCCCATACGCCGGTAATTTTATACAGCAGCGGTTTGGAAACCGCGCTGTTGGCCGCAATGTTCTGGACCGAAAAATCATCCGTAACGGCGGCATTCACCAGACACACGAAGGCCGCCAGCAAAGCCAGTAACTGGCCGACAGCTAGCCCCGGAGCGAGCATCATCACCCGTCTGTCGCGTCGTTGTGCGCCGATAAGAGGCAGAATGCCCTGCGCGGTGGCAAGGATGCAGGCAAGGGCCAGCGCATAATGTCCGAGTTCAGGGCTCAGCATATCAGAGGGGTGTCTCCGGGTGGCGGGGTGTCAGAAGAGGTTGTTAGTTGCCGGTAGAAGCAGGAAGCGGGGCTGAGCCTGAGGATGCGAGGCCTTTTTTTGCGTCCTGCACGGTCATGCTGTTCCAGCTGGTTGCACTGGGTGGCGGCCCGAAGCGAGGGTCCCATTTGCCGGATTTTTTCAGGGCTTCCGCCACTTCCTTAGGCATATAGGTTTCATCATGCTTGGCCAGAACTTCACTGGCAACAAACCCGCCTTTTTGCATGGTGCCGACGGCCACAACGCTCTGTCCCTCACGGAACAGGTCAGGCAGAATGCCTTCATACCGCACGGTCACGGCGGCCTGACCATCTGTGACGTCAAAGCGGGCAATGGGAGTTTCCCCCCGCTTTTCACGCTGGACGGAGCCTGCGACCACCATACCACCAAGCCGCACGGTGCGGTCCGCCGGGGGGGCGGAGGCCGCAACCTGAGACGGCGTGACAAAGAAAACAATATCGGACGAAAACGCCTTGAGCATGAGGGCCGCTGCGGCCCCCAGACAGGCGACGCAGGCGATAACGAGCCAGAGGCGACGTGTCTTGCGGGTCATAGAGACGGGGTGGCTCCTGTGGTGCGGTCGGATGAGCGTTCAAGAACGGCCAGCCGCATACGAGCCTGTTTCAGGCGAAGGGCCGCCCCGATGGATAGCGCCAAAGCGATAAGGGCGGCCAGACCATAGCTGGCCAGAATATAGGGAAGGTGGGTCATGCAGCCTCTCCTGGAGCAGCGTCTGCACGGCGGCGGGGGCTGGAGAGCAGGCTGCGGATTCGGCTTTCCATCACGGCAGCGCGGGTGCGGGCAAGCACAATGGCGGCAAATCCAAGCGAGAAACCCAGTGTGGAAAGAGCCAGCGGCCAGAGCATGGAGGAAGACATGGTGGGGGCACCCGTCAGCGTAATGCTATCGGGCTGATGCAGGGTGTTCCACCACTGGACACTGAACTTGATAACCGGAAGATCAACCGCGCCAGCCAGTGCCAGAATGGCTGCGGCTCGGTAGCCCCGCTGCGGGTCATCAAACGCGCGGATCAGCGCAATATGGCCAAGATACAGAAAGAACAGCACCAGCACGGAAGTCAGCCGGGCGTCCCACACCCACCATGTGCCCCACATCGGCTTGCCCCACAGGGAGCCGGTGGCCAGACACAGCGCGGTAATGCAGGCGCCAACCGGGCCAATTTCCACCGCTGCCAGATCAGCTAGCGGGTGCCGCCAGACCAGTGAGAGCATGGCACATACGGCCAGCCCGGCATACCCGGCGGAGGCCAGCATGGCAGCGGGCACATGCACATACATAATGCGAACGGAATCCCCCTGCTGCCAGTCTGCCGGGGAGAAAAACAGCCCCCAGCCCAGCCCGATAAGGGTGAGCAGCAGGGCTGGCCAGGTCAGCCAGGGTTGCAGGCGTGCGCCCAGCCTGAGAAACCGGCCGGGATTGGCATACCGGTGGAACCATGTTCCGGCACGCGCGACGAGGGTCGGTGTGGCGCTCAAATGTCAGTCCGTTCCGTATCTCAACAAATCAGATGAGCTTGCAGGGGTCCGTGGGCCGGAGTTTCCTGCCCGGACATGCGCTCGCGCACCTTTTACATCATTCGAGGCATCTTGACACGAGGCAGTTATTCATGGGCGTCCTGTCCCGACAACACAGCGGAGAGAAGACATGTTGTTTGCCATTATTTGCACAGATCGCCCCGGAGCCCTTGAAATACGCAAGGCAACCCGTGAAAAGCATCTGGCTTTTCTGGAAACATATAAGAAGGCGATTCAGTTCGCTGGACCTCAACTTGACGTGAGCGGTGCCCCCTGCGGCAGCCTCGTGCTGCTGGATGTGCCCGATAGGGCCGCAGCGGAAGGCTTTGCCGCAGCAGACCCGTATGCCGAGGTCAACCTGTTTGAAAGCGTGATTGTGCGCCCGCTGCGCACTGTGTTCCGTGATGGCGCACTGGTGGAATAGCCATGGCTTACTGGTTGATTAAAAGCGAACCGGACGCCTTCAGCTGGGATGAGCAGGTGGCGAACGATGTGGAACCCTGGACCGGGGTGCGAAACCATCAGGCCAAAAAGAACCTTGCTGGCATGACGGTGGGGGACCGCGCGTTTTTCTACCATTCCAACGTGCAGCGCGCGATTGTGGGTGTGGTGGAAATTGTGCGGGAAGCCTACCCGGACCCAACAGCAGACAGTGGCAGCTGGGTGTGTGTGGACGTGAAAACCGTTGGCCCCATGCCCACGCCCGTCACGCTGGCGGAAATCAAGCAGGATGACGCGTTGAGTGATCTGGCTCTGGTCCGGCAGTCCCGCTTATCCGTATGCCCCATTTCCGCAGCGCACTGGCAGCATCTGTGCCGGATGGGCGGATGGTTTGGCGGCTGAGTGCCACAGGCAAAATGGGCGCATGTCTGGCTGATGCAGCGCAGGCAGGCGAACGCTTTGTGGGGCTCAGAATGTGCCGGGCAATAAAAAAGGGAGCGTGCCCATGTCGGGTCGTTCCCTTTTTTATAAATCACTTCCGTGCGTCAGAGCTGCTTAGCTCTGTGTGGCAAGCGCCCAGAGCTGGCCAGCGCGGTTGCCAGAGCGGCAATAGGCAAAAATCGGGCCAGGCAGGGTGTTGAGGGATTCCTGCATGATAATCACGGCGTCAGAAGACGGAGCCTGACCGGCATGAACGGGAATGGAGATAAAGGACAGGCCCGCTTTTTTAGCGGCTTCACCAATGGTTTCGGCTGTCGGCTGGCCGGGGTCTTCTGCATCCGGGCGGGTACAGAGAATGGTTTTGAACCCGGCGTCTTTAATGGCGGGAATGTCGCTCACGGCAATCTGCGGTGCGACAACAAAATCGGGGGACAGGCTGCGATAGTTCATGGTCAGGGAAACCCTCTCAGAAGAAAAAACAGTCACAAGGTCTCGTCTCTTGTAGGCCCGGAGTGGTCAGGCGGAAAGAGGGGGAAGCACTGTCCTGACTGTATGCCAGACCCGAAAGTCGTTATGATACACCCGCAAAATAACAGAGAAGAGGGTGAGACATGCAGGACGCACCGGGTTTTTCAGATGTTGTTGCAGCGTCAGTGCGCCTGCAGGGGCATGTACATCGCACGCCGGTTTTAACCTCCCGCTATCTCAATGCGCTGAGTGGAGCGAACCTGTTTTTCAAAGCCGAGAATTTCCAGCGCGTGGGCGCGTTCAAATTCCGGGGCGCATTGAATGCCATTTTATCTTTGCCGGAAGAGGTGCGACGGCGTGGTGTTGTGGCGTATTCCTCCGGCAATCACGCGCAGGGCGTTGCCTGTGCCGCGCAGCTAGCGGGTATTCCCGCCATTATTGTCATGCCGGAAGACGCTCCGGCCATGAAGCTTGCTGCAACCCGAGGCTATGGCGCGGATGTTGTGACGTATGACCGGTATAAGGAAGACCGTCAGGCCATAGGTGCCGCTCTGGCAGCAGAGCGCGGGGCCACGTTGCTCCCTCCGTTTGATCACCCGGATATTATTGCCGGGCAGGGGACCGCTGCACTGGAACTGTTTGAAGAAACCGGGCCTCTGGATGCACTTTTTGTGCCGGTTGGCGGCGGAGGGCTCGCCTCGGGCTGTGCGCTGGTGGCACATGCGGTTTCACCAGGCTGCACCGTGATCGGGGTGGAACCCGCTGCCGGGGATGATGCACGGCAGTCTCTTGCCGCAGGCCATATTGTGCAGATTGATGTACCGAAAACGCTGGCAGACGGCGCGCAGACCACAGCACTCAGCCCACTGACCTTTGGAATTTTGCGCAGGCTTCTGCGTGAGATTGTCACGGTGGAAGATGCTGCACTGGTTACAACCATGCGCACGCTGGCGGAGCGGATGAAAATTGTTGTGGAGCCAACCGGCTGCCTTGGCGTTGCGGCGGCTCTGGCTGCGGCACCAGAGTGGCAGGGGAAGCGTGTGGGCGTGATTATTTCTGGTGGAAATGTCGATATGACGCGGTTTTCAAAACTGATGCAGCAGGACGCGTAACGCATGTGGAGACTGACAAACCAACCAGCCTCATTTTTCAAATAGTCTTTAAAACATCAGTCCGGGTTAGAGAGAGTTCTCCCGTAAAGACCCGGACTAATGCATGGTCAGGCGTAAAAAGCCGCCTTACCGATGAATAAAATACAAGTCTGAATAAAGGTCTTTCAGCGCGGCCTTGTTCGCCAGGCAGCGGCGGACCAGATGGGCGCGGAGGTCCAGAGCGCCTTTTTGCACCATTGTATCTTTGGAGGGCGCATCAAAGGCCGGGTAGCGATCAATGCAGGACTTCAGGTCCGGGTTGTTCATGTCCAGACCAGCTTCAATCTGCTTCATGGTGGCGTCATATTCCTGCGAGACCTCCGCATCGGAATACCATTCGCTCAGGGCAGACTGCACCTTGTTGTCACGGATCAGGTAGGTGAAGGTCAGGAACCCGCTTTCCGTCTTGCCATCAGGCTGCTTTGTGCTCAGGCGGCAGGAGCGCTGAAAATACGGAGGCAGGCTGAGGTCCGGCATGGCCGTGGCCCCTGTCACGCTGATCTGCATGGTAGGCTGGAAGGATGTATCCGGCTTGTCATCCTTATCCGGCGTCTGGCTGGATTGCAGAGCGTGGTCGCGCTGCATGGCTTCTGCCAGAAGTGTGTCATAGGTGTGCGAATAACAGAAAGACGGGTCCGTCCGCGCCTGTGCCAGAGCAGAGTGATACGCTTTTTGCTGCGGAGTCTGGGCACAGCCAGCAACAGCAAGAACGGCCACAACAGAGGTGGTGCGCAGCAGGCTCTGCCAGCTTAGGCTGCGGGCCGGGCGGGAGGAAGGCGTGATGTGCGACATGGCAAACTCCTGTTGGCGCACCGTCTGCGCCGGGATGGTCTCACGTCGGGCTCTTTAAGATGTTCCGATGCAGGTGACAACCACTGCGAATGCTGCGGCTAAAAGGCACCGCGCAGGGTAAAAAACAGCCGGTAAAAATCAAAAAGGAAAATTGCCAGCAGGCAACTTCTCAGCCTCTCGGGCTTTTGTGAAGGGAGGCGGACATAGCTGTTCAGGAGATGGGAGGCATATGCCGGGCGAAGGGCGCGTCATGTCGCTTTTCAGTCGTCCTATGCTACACTCTCCCTCATAAAACAGACTTTTGCGGGCGCTTGACTGCGCCCCGACCCGCCCTTTCAGGGCAGGGCAGAGCAAGCAGAAAGGGCACAAATGAGCACGCAGGACATGACAGGCAGCGAGATGGTAACGCTCAGGCTCAGTGGCCATGATCTGGGGGAGCTGGAGCAGGCGCTTGCACAGGTCGAGTCCGGCAAGGGCGTTCTTGTGCGTCTGGCGGACCTGATGGGCGGTGCCGTGGGCCACGCCACGCGGCTGGGTCTGCGCGGGCTGGGCATGGCGCCCGGTATGGAAGACAAGCTGCGTGGGCTGGCGGAAACAGCCATTACCCGTGCCTTTGATGTCGCTATTTTGGGCATGCGCAGCCCGGCGGATGCTGTGGTGGAACCCCAGCCCTGGCGTGGTCCCGCATTGCAGGCGGCTGTGGCGGTCTCTGGCGCGGTTGGCGGGTTTGCCGGCCTTGCGGGGCTGGCCCCGGATATCGGGTTTACCACGCTGACCATCATGCGTGAGATTGGCCGGATTGCGCGAGAAGAAGGTGAGGACCTGTCCCACCCGGATGCGCGCCGTGCGTGTCTGGAAGTGTTTGCCCTGCGTGCCTTCCCCAATGCGCGGAAGTCGGATGAGAGTGAACTGGGCTATTTCTCAGCCCGTACGCTGCTGCGTGGCCGCCCGGTGGTCATGCTGATTGCGGAAGTCGCATCGCATTACGGTCTGGCTCTGGGGCAGAAAGTGTCCCTGCAGCTTATGCCGGTGGCAGGTGCGCTGTGTGGGGCTTCCCTGAATACGGCGTTCCTCAACCATTACCGTGCATTGGCGCGGGCGCATTTCACCATTCGTCGGCTGGAACGCGAGCATGGTCCGGTTGTGCGGGATACGGCTGAGGCTCTGCGTGATCAGGCTGCGGCGGCACGCAGCAATCGGGTTTCCTGAAGCACCAGTGACCTTATTAAAAAAGCCGGAGGTAGACCTCCGGCTTTTCAGTTCAGGCGGTCTCTTTATTTTGTTTTGACCGGCGGCGGTTCTTCATCAATCAGCGTGCCGATTATAGCGATTACCAGCAGGACCCCGCCCACAATCAGGCAGGTTTGCTGGTAGTGAAAATCAATAAGTCTCACCAGAACGCAGGCAGCAATGCCCAGCAGGCAAGCCAGTCGTAATGTCATGAACTCTTCTCTCCGGTTCAGGCGGTTACAGGGGTAGGCAGCGGCTTGTCGGTTGCCAGAGCAGCCACATTATCCAGCGAGAGCATACCCATAGCTGTACGGGTTTCCACTGTAGCGCTGCCGGTATGGGGCGTCATGAAAATATTGGGCAGGGCCAGCAGGCTGGGGTTCGGGGTCGGCTCGTTCTGATAAACATCCAGCCCGGCATTAAACAGATGGCCGGACCGCAGGGCGTCCAGCAGGGCTGTTTCATCCACCAGTGCGCCACGGGCCGCATTGACCAGCACACTGCCACGCGGCAGCAGGCCGAACATGCGGGCCGTCATCAGCGGAGGGGCACCGGGGGTGGCAGGCATGTGCAGGGTGAGAATGTTGCAGTGGGGCAGCATCTCTTCCAGATTTTCAAAATAGGTGGCCCCTTCTTCCTGCGCGGGGGCCAGCTTGCGGCGGTTGTGGTAGAGCACCTTCATGTCAAACCCGCGCGCCCGATGGGCAACGGCCTGACCGATGCGGCCCATACCGACAATACCCAGCGTTTTGCCGGTAACGCGGACGCCCAGCATCTCATCCATTTCCAGCGTCCGGCCCCAGCCTTTTTTCATCAGCGTGTAGTATTCTGCGGCCCGGCGGCAGGCTGCCAGAATGAGCATCATGGTCAGGTCGGCATTGCAATCGGTCAGCACGCCCGGGGTGTTGGAGACCTTGATGCCACGGGCCAGCAGGGCGGGCACATCCAGATGGTCCAGCCCCACACTGACGGTGGCCACCAGCTTCACACAGTCCGGAATGGCCGCCACATCAGCGCCTTTTAGCGGGCAATGATGCGTGACGAGCATGGCAAAGGCCTGCTGCTTTTCCGCCAGCGCCAGCATGGCTGCGGTGTCCAGCGGTGCATCTGGCGGAGAGGGCGCGATAAAGTCAGTCTCAATCCGCTTTTCAACGGCAGGCGGTAACCGGACGGAACGGATCAGGCTGGGTTTTTCGGAAGGCATGGGCGTTCCTTTTTTCAGTGTGGCACATTGAGTTTCCGTGATGGCAGACTAGCATGAACCTTCAGGAAAACCATGATGGCGTATAACGGTGGAAACGGGCAGGGGATCAGGCGTGAGCATCAAAAAAGACGTAGCTCTTTCCTGTTCAAAGGAGAACGCATGGAAGACGCGCTGACACCAGAACTGATTTTAGGGGCGTATTCCGCAGGAATTTTCCCGATGGCTGCCGATGCAGAGGATGACGAGCTGCAATGGTATGACCCGGACCCTCGTGGCATTTTGCCCTTGCATGGCTTCCATCTGTCTCGCCGTCTGCAACGCACAGTGTTGTCCAGGCGTTTTGATGTGTCGGTTGATCAGGATTTTCCTGGCGTGATGAAGGCCTGTGCCGCCCCTGCGCCGGGGCGTGAGGATACATGGATTAATGGCGAGATTTTCCGGCTTTTCTGCGCGCTGCATGACAAGGGTTATGCCCACAGCGTGGAATGTCGGCAGGACGGAAAGCTGGTAGGGGGCCTGTATGGTGTAGCCCTTGGTGGCGCTTTTTTTGGGGAAAGCATGTTCAGCCGGGCGACCGATGCCTCCAAGGTTGCTCTGGTGCATCTGGTTGCGCGCATGCGGATTGGCGGGTTCATCCTGCTTGACACACAGTTTGGAACAGACCATCTGGCCCGCTTCGGTGGGCAGGAAATTCCGGCAGGAGTTTACAAAGCCACACTGGAACATGCTGTCCAGATGATGCCATGTTGGCGGGCTAGCATTGCCCCGGATAAGCTGGAGGCCGAAATTCGCGCCTTGCGGGCAGAGACACAGGCCGCAGAAAGCCAGCCAGCATAAAGTCCGCGCCGTCGCCGGAGCGGGTCAGACAGAAACAGGAAAGACGAGACGTATGACACACTGCCAGCCGGGCCGGACGCGCCATATGCTGACCCTTTGCAGCCTTCTGGCCACGGCATCCCTGGCAGTAGGGCTGAGCCAGCCGGTACAGGCTGCGGACACAGCCCCGACTTCCGGAACGGCTTCTGATGCACCAGTTGCTGTTCCGCAGGTGGACCATCCGCGCCTCATGCCCGCACGCGACGCCACGATTGACTACATCTTTCAGCCGCGTCCACCCGCAGGCGGAGCCCCTACACCCGCCCAGCCTGTAAAGGACCGGCATGTGCAGGTTCTGTTTTCCGGTGATGGCGGGCTGATGCGCATTAATTACATGCTCAGCATGGATGGCCCGGAAAGCCGTGGGGCCGTCATCCTCAACCGGGCGGCGCAGGAAGTGATGATCATCCTGAATGACCGCAAGGTGTTCACCCGGCTGGTGCAGCAGGAAGTGGCGCGCAGCCCGTTCCTGCTTGATATGTCCATGAAGTTTGTTCGTAAGGGGAAGTCTGAAGTTATCGGTCAGCCCTGCACGCTCTGGGCTGTGCAGTCTGCACAAGGGGAAGGCTCCGCTTGCGTGACAGATGATGGCTTTGTGATGGAGCAGGATGGCGTGGATGTGGATGGCCTGAACGGCCACCTCAAGGCGATGAAAATATCTTACGATGATGTGCCTGCCAGTGCCTTCCAGCCGCCTGCGGGCTTTCAGGAAGTGACTCCTCATTCACCCATGCAGCAATCCGGTGGGGATGATGACGGGGGATCATCTCCTCCCTCAGTCATGCACGGACCAACCAGTGTGCAGCAGCAGGAGCATCCCGGTATGCCTGCGTCGACCGGCGTTGTGCCGGGTGTCGGCCCCGTCACGACCATCCCCTCTACAGAGTCGGGCGAGCATGATGCATCGGGCAACACGCCATGAGCCGCATGACTGTGCTGCAAGCAGGGCGAGGCGTGTCAGCTCTGGCCGGGCTGCGTGTTGGGCTGTGCGCTCTGGTGGCTGTGCTGCCTCTGTCTGCTGCTCTGGCGCAAAGTTCAGCATCCAGTGCTTCGGTTGTTCCGCAGCAGGATGCGCCGTTCATCACGCCCTCCGTGGATGTGGATATACTGTATGAACTCACCTCTCCCACCGGAGATGCGGTGCTGAAGCAGCGGATGCGCTGGCAGGTGGCCTCCCTCCGCCAGCGTCTGGATCCGAACGGCTCCAGCCTGTTCATGATCACCTCATGGCCGGAGCATACGTTGACTGTGGTGGACATGGATCGCAAGCGTGAAAGCGTGATGCCCGCGCCCAGTCAGGCTCTCACGCCCCCCGGTCATCCGGCCATGGTTGGCACCTATGCACGATTGGGTGGTTCCGTGGTGGCAGGGGAAAGCTGCACTATCTGGCGCACCAGAGACGCCGATGGACACGCGAGTGATGTTTGTTACACGGCGGATGGTCTGTTGTTGCAGGTTGCACAACAGGGACAGATTACCGTCCGGGCGCTGCGTGTCAGCCGGGTGGCCCAGCCCGATGAGATTTTTGCCATTCCATCGGGCCTGAAAAAAGAGGCCCCTGCCACGCCGTAATGCACCCGGACCGTTACGACGGAAAGGAAAGGGAATGCGGTTGCGTTACCCTGTTGTGCTGGGTCTGGCACTCAGTGGGTTGATCGGGCACGGGCAAAGTGCTTCTGGACACCCAGCATCAGCTGCGCCCATAGGTGCAAGTGCGAACCCTGGCTCCAATCACAGTGCGGATGCGGGTGAGAATGCCCCCCCTAATCCCGGAGCAGAGGATGCGGCCAGCGTGCAGGCCGTGTCTATCTGCTTCAAACTTGGGACAGAGGCGGCGCGGGATATGGTGCTGGTTA
>NZ_CALLXM010000186.1 GCF_937875265.1 uncultured Acetobacter sp.
GAACAGATGGCGCTGCGGCACACGACCATTCTGCACCCCTATCACGCCCGCATCACGCAGGAGCTGGAAGGCCGCCTTCAGGCTGGCCGCCCGACAGCGGTTGTGGCGCTGCATAGCTTCACGCCGGAAATGCGGGGGTTCAAACGCCCGTGGCATGCGGGGATTCTGCATAATCATGATTCGCGGCTGGCCCATATCATGCTGGACCTGCTGCGGGAGGACGGCCTGACCGTGGGGGACAACGAGCCTTATGCGCTGACGGATACGTCCGACTACACCATTCCTCTGCATGGTGAAAAACGGCAGTTGCCCTATCTGGAAATCGAAATCAGGCAGGATCTGATTGCTGATGAATCCGGCCAGAAAGACTGGGCCGACCGTCTGGCGCGCTTGCTGCCTCAGGCATGGACGCAGTTTTGTAAAACCTACGGTGTGGCCCCGATGGGGGAGATACCAGCAGCACAGGATAACCTGCAGGCGGCACAGAAGCTGCGGGCACAGACACAGGCTCGGGGTTAAGGGGGATTCTCCTTGTATGCGGAGCCTCGTGCGCCAGACTTTCCAGTCCTGATATTCAGAGAACAGCATGACCAAAACATCCGATTCTGCTTCTGCAAACCCTCAGATCATCACGGGCAAGGCGCGTCTGGCCGGGGTGCTGGGCTGGCCTGTTTCGCATTCCCGTTCTCCGGCTCTGCATAATTACTGGCTGCGGCGATACGGCATTGATGGTGCTTACGTGCCTCTGCCTGTGCAGCCTGAGCAGTTTGAGGCCGCCGTGCGGGGCTTGCAGGCTGCCGGGTTCCGGGGAGCAAACGTCACCGTTCCGCACAAAGAAGCCGCTTGTGCACTGGCAGATGAGCTGGATCCGTCTGCTCAGCGGGCCGGGGCCGTCAATACATTGGTGTTTGAATCCGATGGTCGGATTCGCGGTCTCTCGACGGATGGCAGGGGCTTTGTGGCCAGCATGGAGGCCAGCGGCATGAAGCTGCCAGCATCTGGTCGCACGTTGCTGCTGGGTGCCGGGGGAGCTGCGCGGTCAGTCGCAGCGGCGTTGCAGGACCGGGGGCTGGATGTGGCCGTAACCAACCGTACACAGGGGCGGGCGGAAAGCCTTGCCGCGGTTCTGCCCGGGCTGGACGTTGTGCCGTGGGAGGCATGGGAAGCCGGGCTGGGTGAGTATGACCTGCTGGTCAATACAACCTCACTCGGCATGGAAGGCGGCCCGGACCCCATGTTCCGTCCGTCTTTAAAAGCGGCGTCTCACAAACTGGTTGTGGCCGATATTGTGTATGTGCCGCGCCTGACCCCGCTGCTGGCTGAAGCAGAACAGCGCGGCCTGAAAACGCTGGGGGGGCTGGGCATGCTGCTGCATCAGGCGCGCCTCGGGTTCCGTGAATGGTTCGGGCAGGACCCGGTGGTGGATGCTGAAACAGAGGCCACCGTTACAGCCAGTTTCTGAGAAACAACTCTTTTACGCAGGCACACCATAAAGGATAGAAATCTGAGATGCGGGTTGTGGGGCTGACAGGCGGCATGGGCATGGGCAAAAGTACGGTGGCGGCCCTGTTCCGGCAGGCTGGTATTCCCGTGTTTGATGCTGATGCCGTTGTCCGCCAGCTTCAGGCTGACCACGGCGCAGCCCTCGGGCCTATAGCAATGCTGGTGCCGCAGGCCATCAGTCACGGGCATCTGGACAGAGCTATTCTCAGGCGCGCCGTGGCGGAGACCCCCGGCCTGTTGCGCCAGCTTGAGAGGATTCTCCACCCGATGGTACGGGCTGCGCAACAGGATTTCCTAACCCGGCACCGTCGGCAGGGGGCACGCTGTGTGCTGCTGGATATTCCACTCCTGTTTGAAACCGGTGGGCAGCGGGCGTGTGACCATGTTCTGCTGGTGTCTGCCCCGCCACGTTTGCAGGCGGAGCGCGTAGCCCGGCGGCGCGGCTTGCCCAAAGCGGAAGCCCGGCGGCTGATGGCCCGGCAGATGCCCGATGCCAGAAAGAGACGTCTGGCTGATACAGTGATAGAGACCGGGGTCACTCTGGGAGCAACGCAGCGGCAGGTCCGCTCTCTGATTAAGGCACTGAAGGCATGAAACGCTCCATCCTGTTTGATACGGAAACCACAGGGCTGGACCCGGCCACCGGGGACAGGGTGATTGAAATTGCCGCCCTTGAACTGGTGAGTGATCTGCCAACAGGCCGCAGCTTTCGCGTGTTGATCGACCCGGAGCGGGACGTGCCGGAAGAGGCCTCCCGCGTGCATGGCTTTACGGCAGCGGACCTTGCCGGGAAGCCAAAATTTGCTGAGGTCGCGGATGACTTTCTAAGCTTTATCGGGACTGACCAGCTGATAGCCCATAACGCCCGGTTCGATTTTGGCTTTATGAACGCTGAACTCAAACGGGCAGGGCGCAAGCCGCTGGATATGTCCCGCATGGTCGATACGCTGGATATGGCGCGGGAACGCTTCCCCGGCATGCCAAACAGTCTTGATGCGCTGTGCCGCCGGTTTGGTATCGATCTGTCTGCCCGAACGACCCATAACGCACTGCTGGACTGCAAACTGCTGGCCGATGTGTATGTGGAGCTAATGGGGGGGCGTCAGCACGGGCTGGGGCTTGTGGCAGACGGCAGCAATGGTCAGACCGTGATGTATGAAGGCCCGCTGAACCGCCGTATTGTGCGGGTTGTACCGACAGAGCAAGAAAAGGCGGCACACCGCGCTTTTGTGCAAGAACTCAAGGAACCTGTGTGGAGCCTTGAATAAAATCAGGAAAATCTTTTTAAAAAGGTTACTGTCTTTGGCGTCTTGCTCTGTTTCTTCTTTCGGAAAAACATGGCAATACAAAATAGCGCTGCATCTGGATCCCCCGGACTTTGGCGGCCTCCATCCTGAAGCAAGGAGCCTGTTGATGCGCTCTGCATCCCTTCACATTGCGACTGTCCTGGCCCTGTGCGGCACGTGGTCCCTGACCGCCTGTGCTCAGACGGCGTTGGGGCCTGTAACGGGTGAAGTCTCGTTTCACACCAGCTCAGCCGATCTTGGTGTTGGGTATACCTGGGGCCATGGGGTTCTGACTTACGGCGGTCACACTTATCCTTTTTCTGTTAAAGGGGCGTCTGCTGCGGCTGTCGGATATTCCTCCGGGGATAGTGTGGGCAAGGTTTACAATCTTCAGCGGATCGAAGATTTTTCAGGCACATTCTGGGCTCTGTCAGGTGAAGCAACCGTGGGGCGCGGTGTCAGCGGTCAGCTCATGGAAAATGACAACGGCGTACGGATTCGTCTGGACTACACGCGCGGCGGTGCACGCATTGCAGCGTCTCCCTCTCGCCTGACCATTCGTATGCTGAAAACGCCTGACCAGTCTTCTGGTGAGAACAACAGTGCGA
>NZ_CALLXM010000187.1 GCF_937875265.1 uncultured Acetobacter sp.
CTGGTCGATGATGCCATCATCAGTATTGAAGCGATGGTCGTTCAGCTTGAATTAGGGCGAAGCCGGGAAGACGCGGCCTCTTTTGCATGGACCCATACTGCGTTTCCAATGCTTACGGGCACGTTACTCACTGTTGTCAGTTTCCTGCCGATTGGTCTGGCCAGTTCCACAACGGGTGAATATGCGGGGGAAATTTTCTGGGTCAGCGGTGCGGCACTCCTGTTCAGCTGGATTGTTGCTGTGGTTTTCATCCCGTTTCTGGGAGTGCATCTGCTGCCTGAACCAAAGCCTGATGCCGAGCCTGCCCAGCACCCCGTAAGCTGGTTGTCAGCCCATCTGCACAAGGCGCTTGGCCTGACTTTGCAGCACAAGCGCCTTGTTGCTGGCGTAACGGTGTTGCTGCTGGTGCTGGCCGGGGGAGGGTTTTTCCTGGTTGATCAGCAGTTCTTTCCACAATCAGACCGGCCTGAACTGATTGTGGATGTTGCTATGGAGCCCGGCACGGCCCTTGGGCAGACAAGTGCCGTTGTCAGTCGTCTGGAGCATCAGCTCTCAGGGTTGCCCGCTTTACGCCATATGGAAGTTCATGTGGGGGACGGCGCGCCGCGTTTTTATCTTCCATACGCCCCTGCCACTCCAAGCGCCTCCCACGCGACTCTCTTGCTGGTTGCTCAGGACCTTCAGGCCCGGGAGGAACTGATGAGCAGGATAAACGCCATGCCTGTGCCGGTGGGCGTACAGCTGCATGTTCAGCGCCTGTCCCTTGGCCCGACCGCAGAATTCCCGGTGCAGTATCGTATTATCGGGACTGATCCCGAGAGATTGCGTGCCATTGCACGCGATGTAGATGCTGTTTTACGGAACACAGGCGCTGCTGTTTCAGTTCAGTCGGACTGGGGGAACCGCACACCCACCCTTACTTTTGATGCTGACCCGGACAGGCTTGCTCGGTTCCAGACGGACCGTGCCAGCCTTGCTGCGCAGCTTCAGGCCTTAATCTCTGGTGAAGTATCCGGGGAGATTGCAGATGGTTCACACCGCATTCCCATCCTTGTCAGAGCGAGTGGGGATGTGCGCTCAGACCCTGGCCAGTGGCCGGATATTCCAGTGTCTACAGGGGCTGGCATTGTGCCCCTTGGTCAGCTGGGAACAGTGAAAGTGACCAGCGCTTTTCCAATCCTGTGGCAAAGAAATGGGGAGTTGTGCATGACGGTTCAGTCTGGCGTGGCAACGGGCGTGCAGCCGTCCCGCGTTGTGGAACTGGCAGCTTCTGGCATCAAGGCGCTCAGCACACATCTGCCTGCCGGGTATCGGATTGAGGTTGGAGGGGATGAGGAGCTTTCCGCTACGGCGAATGATGCCATTTTCGCGCTTCTGCCTGTTACCGGCGGACTGATGCTCCTGTTTCTGATGATGCAGCTGCAAAGCCTGAGCCGCTCTTTACTGGTTATTTTCTCGGCACCACTTGGGGCAATAGGGGCTGTAACAGCGCTCCTTGTTTCTGGCGCGCCCTTTGGTTTTGTAGCGCTGCTGGGGCTGATAGCCCTTGCTGGCATGATCATGCGCAATACGATCCTGCTGGTTGACCAGATCCAGTCAAACCACAACGCGGGCATGAAGCTGGAAGAGGCGATTACGGAAGCAACCCTGACGCGGGCGCGCCCGGTGTGCCTTACAGCCATAGCCGCCATTCTGGCCTTCATCCCGTTAAGCTTTAACGTTTTCTGGGGACCTATGGCCATTGTCATGATTGGGGGGCTTGCTGCAGGCACCCTGCTGACACTGGTTGCTTTGCCTGCGTTCTATGCGCTGCTGTTTGATCGTCCTCTTTCTCCCGCAGGGCCGTCAGCTCATGTTTGAAACCTCTTCTTTTTCCCGGCGGGCCACGGTGTCTCTGGCTGTCGCTCTCTGCCTTTCGGCCTGCACTGTGGGGCCAGACTTTGTTCCGCCCAAACCTGTTTTGACAGCGCATTGGCAGAATGACAGTGCGCCTCATCCGGCGCAGATGCGCTTCGCTGAGTGGTGGACTGTGTTCAATGACCCGGCACTGAACAGCCTGATAGCCCGCAGCAGCGTTGGTGGTAATCCTGACGTGGTTTCTGCCCGTGAGCGGGTCAGAGCCGCGCGGATCGAGCGGCGGGCGGTTTCCTCTGAGGGCTTGCCCACCCTGAACGGGCAGGCGGCCTATAGTCGTGAACGACTTGCCACAGCCGGGGTGGGACAGGTGCTCCAACCTCTGCTGGGCCTGACACCGGGCACCACAGGAAATGAGCCTGAAGGGGTATCCTATACCAATTACAGTATTGGCGGCATTGCCTCGTGGGAGCTTGATCTCTGGGGGCGGCAAAGACGCAGGCAGGAAGCCGCCAACGCTGAATTCACAGCCATACAAAACGATATGGAAGCCTTTCAGCTTTCTATTCAGGCCGAAATTGCCAGAACCTATTTCCAGTGGCGAACAGTATCCGATGATCTGGAAAGAGCCGAAAGAAAGCTGGATCGTGCTGAACGCCTTTTAAATGTTGCCCAAACAGTGCGGGCACATGGTCTGCTGGCCGATGTAGCTCTGGATGAGCAGAAAACCCTCTGCCACACGGCTCTGGTTGAACGAGATGAGCTGAGCATGAAGCGTTCTGCCCTCCATCGGGCGTTAGCGGTTCTGGTGGCTGGGCGCCCTGATGACGCACTGCCTGAGCTTTTGAGCGTTACGCCTTTGCAGGCCCTGAAAGTTCCAGAAGTGCCCGCTGGTATTCCTTCTGAGATTGCCCGAAATCGTCCTGATATTCG
>NZ_CALLXM010000188.1 GCF_937875265.1 uncultured Acetobacter sp.
CCAGCGGTTTTCCGGGCAGGCGTGTGGAAGCAAGCCGGGCGGGGATGATGACAAGTGGGGAAATCATCAGCTTGCTCTGGAATACGGCACGGAATATAGCCTTGGAAACAGTGTGGAAACGCTGCCGAAACCGGCACGCGCCCTGCTTAACAGGAAGTGGCGCGCAGTCTAGAAAAGGCGTGAGCCAAACGCAACCGGAGGACCCGGCTTCTCGTATGGACAGCATGTTTCTTAATCGGCTTGGTGCGGCGTTTCTACTTTCAGTAGCGTCTTTATGGGTGTGCAGTGTCGCGGGCTCCGTTCTTGTGCCGCACACAGCACCAGCCAGACCTGCCTTTTCGCTCCCCGGACTGGACAATAAACCCATCGCCCCTTTCATGGCCCATGCGGATGCCGAGCGTGGGGATGCGCTTGTTCACCAGATCTGCACGAGTTGCCACGCTGTGAATGATGGTGTGTCTGATGGCGTCGGGCCTAATCTTTCCGGTGTGGCAGGGCGCAGCATTGCAGGGTTTGCCAGCTATTCTTATTCTTCTGCCTTGAAGGGCCAGCACGGGCACATTTGGTCGGATCAGGCGCTATCAGACTGGCTGACCTCCCCTGCCCGGTTCGCGCCGGGCACGCGTATGTCTCTGGTGGGGCTGCCTGACCCGGCACAGCGCGCGGATATTATCGCGTATCTGCACACATTGGGGGATACTGAAGTCCCTGCTCCTTCTTCTGAACCTAGGTGACACCATGAGTGATGATGATCTGACGCCCTTTCTGGATGTTGCGACCATGATGGCAGAGACCGCCCGTTGCGTGGTGCGTCCGTGGTTTCGGCGGGGTATCAGTGTGGTGGATAAGGCGGATGAAAGTCCCGTTACCATAGCAGACCGCACAGCTGAGCGTGTGATGCGGGCTATTCTGGCAGAACGCCTGCCTGAGCATGGTGTGTTTGGGGAAGAGTTTGGTCTTGAAAATGAGGCCGCCCGATATCGGTGGCTGCTGGATCCGGTGGATGGCACGCGGTCCTTCGTCACCGGTCGGCCTTTGTTTGGCACGCTGATAGCATTGCTGCGGGACGGTCAGCCTGTTCTGGGAATAATTGATCAGCCTGTTTTGCAGGAACGATGGATTGGCGTGGCCGGGCAGCCTACCCGGTTCAGTTCGCCTCTGGGGGGCGTTGCCAGCACACGCCCCTGCCCGCGTCTGGCTGATGCTGAACTCTCCTGCACATCGCCTGAAATGCTGGAAAGTGCTCCGCACGAGAGATGGAAAACCCTGAAAGCACGCGCCAAGCGTATGACGTGGGGTGGAGATTGTTACGCGTATGGTCTGTTAGCCCTTGGGCAGATCGATCTGATTGCAGAATGTGACATGAACCCGTGGGACTGGGCGGCGCTGGTGCCTGTTATTGAAGGAGCCGGTGGAAAAATTACGGCATGGGATGGCAGCCCGCTTAGAGCGGATGGAGACCGGACCGTGCTGGCGGCTGGAGATCCCGCCCTGCATGCCGAGGCCGTGCGTACCCTTGCCGGACATGGCTGACAGGCAACCTCATTTTAACGATTCAAAGCAGCAGACCTATGAATTTACCGCATTTTGCGATAGGCCTGCGCTTCGGCACAACAGGTATGGTCATTCCTCATGAGCACGCAACTGTCCCTCCCCAAGGATAAGATCCGCATTCTGCTGCTTGAAGGCGTTCACGATAGTGCTGTCGCACTTCTGAAAGCCAGCGGGTACGAAAATGTGGTCCGACACAAGGGAGCGCTGGAAGGCGACGCCCTGAAAAAAGCTCTGGAAGGTGTGCACGTTGTCGGGATCCGCTCCCGCACGCAGCTGACCGAAGAGGTGATTGCAGGTGCTGATCGTCTGATTGCCATTGGCTGCTTCTGCATTGGCACCAACCAGGTCAATCTGGAAGCCGCCCGGCTGAACGGGGTTCCTGTGTTTAACGCGCCTTACAGCAATACACGTTCCGTGGCCGAACTGGTCATGGGCGAGATTGTCATGCTCATGCGCCGTATTTTTCCGGGCTCCATAGGCTGCCATCAGGGTCTGTGGAACAAATCTGCGGCCAATAGCTGGGAAGTTCGCGGCAAGACGCTGGGGATTATTGGTTACGGTTCCATCGGGTCACAGCTTTCCGTTCTGGCTGAAGCCTTCGGTATGCGCGTGATTTATTATGACGTGGTGGACAAGCTTGGTCATGGTAACGCCATGCCGGTTGATACGCTGGAAGACCTGCTGAGCCAGAGTGATGTAGTCAGTCTGCATGTGCCGCAGTTGGCAAGCACCAAGAACATGATGGGAGCGGAGCAGATCCGCGCCATGAAAAAAGGCTCATTCCTGATCAATAACGCCCGCGGGAACGTGGTTGATCTTGATGCACTGGCTGACGCTCTGAAAGAAAAGCATCTTCTGGGTGCGGCTGTTGATGTGTTCCCCAAGGAACCCAAAGGTCCGAATGATCGCCTGGACACGCCTTTGAGGGAGCTGGATAACGTTATCCTGACCCCGCATATCGGTGGTTCCACGGCGGAAGCGCAGGAACGCATAGGGGTGGAAGTCGCCCGTAAGCTGGTTGAATATTCTGATGTGGGGTCAACATTCGGGGCAGTTAATTTCCCCGGGGTGCAGCTTCCGCAAAGCCCGCGCGGGACGCGCTTCATGCATGTGCACCACAACGTGCCTGGCATGATGATGCGTCTGAACGAAATTTTCCTGAAGCAAACCTGCAATGTCACGGCGCAGTTTTTACAGACTGATGGGGACATTGGGTACGTGGTTGTGGAAGCCGATACAGGCGGAAACAAGGATACGGATGACACCATTCTGCATGCTCTGCGTGATATTGAGGGCACCATTCGTGCTCGTCTGATCTATCAGGGTCACTGAGCGCATGTGTTCGGGTGCCGGGAATGATTAATTCCCGCATCCGTAGTTTTGCATTCGCCGGGATAGAGGCACGGCCCGTCTGGGTAGAAGTCCAGATTTCTTCGGGGCTCCCGGCGTTTCTGATTGTTGGCTTACCAGACAAGGCGGTAGGGGAAGCGCGAGAGCGTGTGCGTGCCTCCCTCACCTCCATGGGCATGGCGCTTCCCGCCAAACGCATTGTCATCAATCTTGTGCCGGCGGATATCCCTAAAGAGGGGTCGCATTTTGACCTTCCCATCGCGCTGGCTCTGCTGTGTGCCATGGAGGTTATTCCATACGAAGATGTGTCGCGTTTTGCGGCTTTGGGTGAATTGTCGCTGGATGGTCGGTTAAACCCGGTTGCTGGTGTGCTGTCTGCCTCCATTGAGGCCTCAGCAATGTCTCTGGGGCTGGTTTGTCCGGCCATGCAGGCGGAAGAAGCGCTATGTGGCGGTGATATTGCCATTCTGGGTGCCCCGACACTTCTGTCGCTGATCAATCATTTCAACGGCCTTCAGGTTCTCACGCCTCCTGTTTTCTCAGATAATGCACCTGACGGCCCGACCGAACGTTTGCCGGATCTTGCTGATATCAAAGGGATGGAAACTGGTCGGCGTGCACTGGAAATTGCAGCGGCAGGTGGGCATTCCGTTCTGCTTTCCGGGCCGCCGGGTGCAGGCAAATCCATGCTGGCTGCCCGCCTCCCCGGCTTGTTGCCAAATCTGACGCATCGGGAAAGTCTGGATGTCTCGCGCATTTACAGTGCTGCCGGGCTTTTAAAAGAAGGCCGACCTCTCAGACGCCCCCCATTCAGGGACCCGCATCATTCTGCAACACTGCCTGCACTGGTGGGGGGTGGGAACCGGGCGCGTCCGGGTGAAATCAGTCTGGCGGATCACGGCGTTCTGTTTCTTGATGAGTTACCCGAATTTTCCCGCGCAGCACTTGAAGCCTTACGGCAGCCTTTAGAAACAGGTCGCGTCAGTATCGCTCGTGCAGCCCTGCATGTGACGTACCCTGCCCGCTTCCAGCTTATTGCCGCAATGAACCCGTGCCGTTGTGGGTATCTGGGGGATGCCAGCAAGGAATGCCGCAAGGCCCCGCGATGTGGGGAAGATTATATGGGCCGATTGTCGGGTCCTCTTCTGGATCGCATTGATATTCATGTCGCCATGCAGCCTTTTGTGCCGCTGGACTACCTCTCCGGGCCGTCTGGCGAGGCCAGTGCACCTGTTGCTGAGCGCGTGCAAAGTGCCCGGAAAAAGCAATATGCACGTTATGAGGGTATGAAAAATTCTCAGGCAACACTTGAGCAGATGCAGATTATCCCGGCGGCGCAGGATCTGGCTCAGAAAGTGGCAACACGATTCCGCTTTTCAGCGCGCGGTTATACCCGAATGATCCGCGTTGCCCGCACCATTGCCGATCTGGCCGGTGAAGAAGACATTCTGTCGTCTCACGTTGCCGAAGCGGCGACTTTTCGTCTTCGCTCCGGGCAGGATTAAGGCGCTAAGTTTTTTCTCAGGTGTGTGCGTTTAGAACACCGAAGCCTTGTTCCAGATCAGCGATCAGGTCATCCGGGCATTCAAGCCCGATTTGCAGGCGCATGGATGGTCCCTCGGCGTCACCTGACGGGAAGTTGCGTGTGATGCTGTTACTGGTTGGTAGCACGAGGCTTTCATAACCGCCCCATGAAGCACCGATACCAAACAGCTTCAGAGAATCAATCATGGCTTCCATAGCACTTTGGCTAAACGTGTTTTTTAGCGTGAAACCAAACAGGCTTCCGGCTCCAGTAAAATCACGTTTCCAGAACTCATGGCCCGGACATTCCGGAAAAGCGGGATGCTGTATCCCCTCCACTTCCGGTCGGGTTTTCAGCCATTGGGCAATCTGCATGGCTGAACGCGCCTGATGAGACAGGCGTACGCCCATGGTGTGCAAACCACGCAGCGTCAGCCAGCAATCATCCGGCCCGGCAAGCTGACCAAGTTGAATGGCCGTATCCCGCAGCAGATGCCAGTCTTCGGGTTTTGCAACCGTGACGGCACCGGCAATGACATCAGAATGGCCTGACGGGTATTTGGTCAGAGCCTGAATGGAAATATCTACGCCATGGGCGAAGGGGGCAAAAATACCAAAGCCCCACGTGTTGTCCATTATCAGCCTGGCCCCATGCGCGTGGGCAATACGGGCCAGCATGGGCACATCCTGCACTTCAAACGTGTGGCTGCCCGGGCTTTCTGCAAACAGCACCCGCGTGTTGGGCTGTATCAGGCTACTCAGTGTTTCAGCGGAGGCACAGGGTGGATAATAGGTTGTTTCCACACCAAAGCGTTTGAGCACATTATCTGCAAAACGACGGGTTGGATTGTAAACAGAGTCCGGGAGCAGGCAGTGTTCGCCTGCATTCAGGAAAGCGAGAAGCGGCGTGGTGCAGGCAGCAAGGCCGGACGAGACAACCTGACTGTCCGTGCCACCTTCAATCACGGCGATCGCTTTTTCCAGCTCATGCTGTACCGGCGTTCCCATTGCGCCATAAATATAAGCGTGGTCAAAGCGCTTCTGGCCCTGCTTGCGCATGTCGTTCAACGTAGGGAACAGCACCGTGGAGCCACGCGTCATGGGCATGTTGACGGGCGTGCCTGCAGCATGGGCTTCGGGTCTGGCCAGACGGGTGAGTGTTGAGGAAAGCTTGTCCCATCCACGGGTCACGTTAGTGTCGGACGTCATTATTCAAGATCCTTTCGTCACAGGTGCGTCTGGCGTTGCACCCCATTCTGCCCATGATCCGTCATAAAGCGCGCCTTCGTCAAAGCCAGCCAGCGCAAGGCCAACACTCAAAACTGCCGCCGTCATGCCTGAACCACAGGTTGTTACTGCGGGTTTGTTTTCTGGCAGACCGGCTTCAAGAAAAATCTGCCTGACGCGTTCAGGAGCAAGAAACTGCCCGTTTTCTGTAAGCAGGTTTTTATAGGGAAGATTGATGGCACCGGGCATATGGCCCGAAGCCAGGCCGGGGCGTGGTTCAGGCACCTGACCATAAAACCGGGCAGCAGAACGTGCATCCAGAATGGGTTGCAGGTGACCGGCCACAATATCCAGCATGTCTCCCAGCCCTTTCAGGCGGGAAAAGCGGGTCTGGCATAGGTAATTTTGAGG
>NZ_CALLXM010000189.1 GCF_937875265.1 uncultured Acetobacter sp.
AGCGTTTTTCTTCTGGTTATTTTCCTCCCGCTTTATGGTCTTTACCGTAAAAACATCATCATAAAAGTGTAGTTTTCTATGTTTCTTTCACAGATATTCATTCCAATGCGGTACAAGCACACTGGAATAAAGTATTACATTGGCGTTGCTTTGCAGCGTAGTATTCTGGCAGCCGTGCTGATAGCGTTGACTGGCGTTTCTGCTCAGGCGGCCACTCCAGCTCTGCCTGACGGCCTGACAGAGCAGCAGATTGATAATGTTGTCAGCAGAGCGCAGCAGGCTTTTGATGTTCCTGGTGTTGCAGTCGGTGTGATTCATGATGGCAAAATTGTTTTTGCCAAAGGGTACGGGCGCAAGGCGGAAAACGAAAAGAGCGGAAAGGTTGATACCAATACCCTCTTCGCCATTGGCTCCAACAGTAAGGAGTTTACAGCGACAGCTCTTGCAACCCTTGTGGATGAAGGCAAGCTGAAATGGACAGACCGCGTCAGTGATGTCATGCCCGAGTTCAAGGTTGCTGATCCTTGGATTACGCGTGAATTCCGTGTGAGTGACCTGCTAACCCATCATAGCGGCATGGGGCTGGGGGCGGGCGACCTGATGCTGTTCTCCCACAGCACATTTACACGTAAGGATGTTCTGGCCGCACTCTCTTATATGCCTTTTACGGGCCGCTTTCGGGCAGATTATGCTTACAATAATCTCCTCTATGTTGTGGCGGGAGCACTTGTGGAAAAAGTGTCTGGCCAGACATGGGAGCACTACGTGCAAACCAGTCTGATTGATGCTGCGGCTCTCCCAGCCTGTCAGAGCACGTTTCCAGTCAAGGGGCAGGAGGATGTTGCTGCGGGGCAGGGGAGCGATGGTGTTCTGCCAGACCGTTCAACACTTAAACCTGTTGCCCTGGCACCGGCAGGAGGTGTGTGGTGTAGCGTGAACGGCATGAGCCGCTGGGCACAGACCCTGCTGAACGGTGGGCAGACAGTGGATGGCCGGAAGATCATCAGCCTCGCTCAGCGTGATGCGCTCTGGAGCCCTCACGCTCTCCTTCCTTTGCCAGACAGTGCAGGCAAAACCCAAAGCCATTTCCGTGCTTACGGATATGGTTGGTTTATGGAGGATTTTTTCGGCCTGAAGCGTATCTGGCATACGGGCACAGTCGGCGGCATGGTCAGTTATGTGTCTATGTTGCCGGAGAAGAACACAGGGCTGGTAGTGCTCACCAATCATGAGGATAACCACGCAACCTATTCCATTGCTCTCACCATCAGTTCTCTGGTGGCCACAGGCAAAAGCGAGGACTGGGTGACTTATTGGCAGGATGTGGCCAGAAAGGCCGAGCAAAAGACAGCGTCGGAAGCCTCGAGCACCGGGCCGGGGTCACCAGCGCGACCATTCATGCCCCTGCCTGTGTCTGAGCTAAAAGACTATGTCGGTCTTTATCATGATGCATGGCGTGGAGATATCCGTCTTTCCCTGAAAGAAAATGCTCTGGTCATGAGTTTTAGTAAAGCTGACGGCCTGTCCGGAACCTTATCCGCACTTCCGCATAATCTGTTCGTGGCCAAATGGCAGGATCGTGCAAATGACGCAAGCGATGATAGTTATGTGCAGTTTGAACGTGATACATCCGGAAAGGTTACGGGTTTTCATATGCAGGTCGTTGGTTCTGATTTCAGTTTTGACGCACAGGATATGCATCCCCTCAAGGTTTCCGATCAATGACGGCATGGCTCTCTGCTTTCTCTCGCAGGGGCTTCCTGCAAAGTTCTTCTCTTCTGCTTGCGCAGGCGGGGCTTTCCGCCTGCCAGGCACCGCGCGAGGCTAACAGGTTTGCAAAGGCTGATGCGCTGATACGGCAGGCTATCAGCAAGGGAGAGTGTCCCGGCGTGGTATGGGGTGTGGGCCAGCACGGGAAGCTGATCCATCGTGGCGTGTTCGGTGCGCGGAGCCTTGTGCCAGAACGTGAGGCTATGACATGGGATACCGTGTTTGATATGGCCTCTCTCACCAAACCAATGATCACCGCGCTGGCCGTCATGCAGTTGGTGGAAAAAGGGCTGGTGGATGTGGACGCTCCCGTGGCGCGTTATCTTCCGCAGTTTGCTGCTGCCGGGAAGGGGCAGATCACGGTGCGGCTACTGCTCACGCATTTTTCAGGATTGCAACCTGATTTACCCCGTGTGCCGGACTGGTGGGGGAAAGCTGCGGCCACGGACCGTATCATGCAGGCCGTTCCCAAAATGCCACCGGGCAGCGGCTTTATTTATAGTGACCTGAATTTCATTACTCTTGGTCTGCTTGTTGAAACAATAACGGGTCAGACACTGGACGGATACGCGCAGGACAAGATTCTAAGCCCGCTGGGAATGAAGCAGTCTGGCTTTTTACCGCCAGCCGCTGAGCAGGTTCGTATTGCTCCGACCCAGTATGATGAGCACGGCCATATGTTACGTGGTGTTGTGCATGACCCCACAGCCCGTCGCATGGACGGTGTAGCAGGGAATGCAGGCCTGT
>NZ_CALLXM010000190.1 GCF_937875265.1 uncultured Acetobacter sp.
CAACTGGCAGGCCCGCCTCAGCCTGATATGTGCCGCTCTGGTCTCCGTCCTGCTGGTTTTCTTTGCCCTGCTCATCACATGGACTAACGAAAATCCAACTCTTATCAGTGGGGTGCAGGGCCGGTATTTTCTGATTCCCGCCTTGCTTTTTGCCTACGCGCTTCATGACAGCACAAAGCCGGACATCGCATTGCTACGCACCTACGCGTCCATCGCTGTGCTGGGCGGTATGTTCCTGTTTTCTTCACACGAAATGATCGGTGTGCTTTTGCAGCGTTATTACATTACCCCCTGAAACTGACCAACACACACGCTGGAATGTGACATGCTCAGGCAGCAAGCCCGAACGGCTCTCGAATTATTTAAAAGCCCGCTGTTACTAAGGGATAGGCCTTTGCCTGCATGGCCTGTTATGACTCGACCTCATGAAAGATAATCCGGTGGCCGCCACGCCTCTTTTGTCGCAGCCAGGCCTTGCCGCTGCGCTAACCTCCCGCACACTCGGGGCTTTTTCCTCTCAGGTTCAGGCGGTTGCTGTCGGGTGGCAGGTTTATGCCCTGACCCATAGCGCCGCAGCCCTTGGCTTTGTCGGCCTCGCGCAGTTTCTACCGATGGTGGCGTTTATTTTCCCGGCAGGCCATGCCGCAGACCAACATGACAGACGCCGCATTGTCATAACCTGTCAGGCCATAGAAGCCTTTGCCGCCGCCTTTATGGCTCTGGCCTCTTTCGCGCATTTTCTTGCACCTGGCATGATTTATGGTCTGGTTGCCCTGTTTGGCATCTGCCGGGCTTTTGAAATGCCTGCACAGCAAACCTTTCTTCCTTCACTGGTGCCCACATCTCTCTTCCCTCGAGCAGCAGCGCTCTCCTCTTCCCTGTTTCAGGTGGCCTCCATCGCGGGGCCCTCTCTGGGCGGGCTGCTGTATGGGCTGGGAGCTGGCGTCTGTTACGCGCTTTGTGCCGCAGGGTTTGCCATTGCCGCCCTTGCCACCTTCAGCATGACACTCCGCTTTCCGGCCCGGCCCCGACAACCCGCGTCTCTGGCTGCTGTTTTTGGCGGTATCTCTTTCCTGCGCCGCAAGCCTACAATGCTGGGCGCACTCTCACTGGATCTGTTTGCTGTGCTGCTGGGGGGCGCCACTGCCATGCTGCCGCTCTTTGCCACAGACATCCTGCACGCAGGCCCATGGGGGTTAGGGCTACTCCGGGCAGCCCCAGCCATTGGAGCCCTGCTGGTAGCCACCATTCTGGCGCGTTACCCGCTGGGCCGTCATAGCGGGCTATGGATGTTTGTCTCCGTTGTGATCTTCGGAATTGCCACCATCATTTTTGGCATCTCACACTCCATTCCGGTCTCAATCGCGGCACTGGCCGTGCTCGGGGGAGCAGACGTTATAAGCGTTATGGTGCGCAGTGCGCTGGTGCAGCTGGGCACACCGGATGAAATGCGCGGACGCGTGTCTGCCGTAAACATGCTGTTTATTGGCTCATCAAACCAATTGGGCGAGTTTGAAAGCGGAATGCTGGCCAGTGCCATCGGAGCCGTTCCCGCCGTCGTTGTGGGGGGCATTGGCACACTGGTTGTTACCGCCGTGTGGATGGCTCTTTTTCCCGGCCTGCGGAAACTTGACCGTCTGGACGATATCAAACCAGACTAAAGAGCCTTCAGTTGACTGAGACCAAACGCTGGCTGGTTATAAAAACAAAAAACAGCTCCGGGGAAATCCCAGGAGCTGTTTCCAAAAGTATCTGGCAGGATAAAGACCTGCTCTGCACTTTAGTCCGAAAAAGCGATCAGACTGCTTTCTTCAGATTGGGGCTGGCTTTAAAGCGTACCGTCTTGCCGGCTTTCACTTTAACAGGCTCACCCGTCCGCGGGTTCAGGGCTTTGCGCGCCTTTGTCTTGCGAACTGTAAAGGTCCCGAAAGACGGAAGGGTAAAACCACCTTCGCGCTTCAGCTCTTCTACAATCGCATCCAGAAGGTCGTTCGCTGCCTGATTGGCGGCAACGCCGGTGCAGTTGATCGAATCCTGGATCACCGCAGCAATAAAGGCCTTGCTCATTGAGACTTTAACTCCCTTTCAGACAGAACTATGTGAGTAACAATTATTCGGCTACCATAACCAGCAACTCTCGCGGCTTGATAGTCATATTTCACCGAAAAAACCAAATTAAAAATGCATTCAGTTTCGATTTCCCTCGCAGGCATCACTAAAAAACAGGTTGATCGGGCCTCCTCAGCCCCTTTGCCTACCGGGACTATCTGTCTTTTTGCAAGCTATGCGCCTGATGGAGATCTACCTGTTCATACACGCTTTTACCTAAAAAACCTGTTAACCTGCGGCGTTATTCTGCACGTTATTCTCTCTGGTGCAGACACTATTCATGAAAGCACGCAGAGATTTTGTAATGATCTTGGTATTCATGTCTGGAAGCGACCCAATGGAGGGTTGGATTTTGGAGCCTGGCAATTTCTTTTGCAAAAAGGACTCGCTGAAGGCGCTCCTTACATTCTTTTTGCCAATGACAGCGTGTTCGGCCCGCTCGCACCACTTCCTCCTCTGCTAAAAACACTCTCTGCAAATCAACGTCCGGCATGGGGGCTAGTTGCTTCACGCGCCGTGACACCTCACCTGCAATCCTGGTTTGTCGGACTGTCACAGGCTGCGTTTCAATCTGCGCCGGTGCAGCATGTTCTGAAATTGCCTTTTGAAGACATGTCACGAGATGAAATTATCTGGCACGGAGAACTCGGCCTGTCTGTTGCCCTGAAAGCTGCAGATATTCCGCTTCATGCCGCATGGAGTGACCTCAACACACCCGTTGCACGCTTTTTCCCTGCCAACCCAATGCACACACACTGGCGGGACATCGTGCAAACAAAAGCCGTGCCTTTCCTCAAACAGGAACTGTTACGGGATAACCCGTTCCGCGTACCGCATCTGAAAGACTGGCGCGCCCTTATTTCAGCAGAAAGCGGCTTTGATCCGGACTGGATTGAAACCTATCTGGGGCAGCATCCGCCGCGCCCCCTCACCTGTCATCCCACATGGAAAGGGCGCGCGCTTTACAGCATCATGAATCGGCTGGATCGCCTGCAATGGCAGAAAGATCGTCGGCGAGGCGCTGCGCGCTAGCTGTTTTTGTGGCCACCACATCCCGCAGAACACCGTCCAGTTCCGCAGTTTGTTCTTCAAACGTTGCCAGATTTTTCTTCAGAGGATTGACGTATCCTGTCAGCCGCTCAGGCTCTTTCAGAAGAGCGTCTAC
>NZ_CALLXM010000191.1 GCF_937875265.1 uncultured Acetobacter sp.
GGAGTGGCCGGGTGGACGTGGAAGGATTGGAAGACCATGCACAGCACTCCGCGCATTCTGGTCAAAGGTGCCGGTGTTGCCGGTATGACGGTGTCCGTCACGCTGGCAGAGCGAAGCGGGCTGGTCACACTGTATGATTGCGGCGGCCGCATCGGGGCGGGGGCCTCATGGATGGCAGGCGGAATGCTTGCCCCGTGGTGTGAGGCAGAATCGGCTCCGGCAGAAGTCACGGCGCAGTCTGTTGATTCAGTAGACTGGTGGTCAGCCCATGTGCCGGATGTTGTGCGGGCAGGGAGCCTGGTTCTGGCTCCCCCGCGTGATGTGGGTGAAATCGCCCGGTTCGGGCGGCGCACATCGCATTTTCAAACCCTCGGTATGGAAGAGATTGGGCGGCTGGAGCCGGACCTGGCTGGCCGGTTCCATAAAGCCCTGTTCTTTGCAGATGAAGGGCATGTGGACCCGCGCAAGGCCCTGCTCGCCCTCCGGAAAAGTCTGGACGCGATGGGTGGCACTGTTGTGCTGGATAGCGCACAGGAGCCGGACGAGGCCGGGTTTGACTGGGTAGTGGACTGCACCGGCCTGAATGCCCGCATAACACTGAACACCCTCCGTGGTGTACGCGGAGAGATGCTTCTGCTGCGGTGCCCTGATGTTGAATTGCATCGGCCCGTCCGCATGCTGCATCCCCGTATTCCCATTTACATCGTGCCGCGGGCTGACCATGTCTTCATGGTAGGGGCCACCATGATTGAAAGCGAAAACGCGGGCGGGATGACCGTGCGTTCCATGACCGAGTTGCTGAATGCGGTGTGGGTGCTGCATCCGGGCTTTGCTGAAGCGGAAATTCTGGAAATGGGCACCGGGCTGCGGCCGTCCTACCCCGATAATATGCCAACCGTCGTGCAGGACGGGCAGCGCATTTATGTGAACGGCATGTATCGGCATGGGTTTTTGCTTTCCCCCGCACGGGCGCGGGAGGCGGCGGACATGATTTTTGGAGCGCCGGACGCAGCTTCATGAATGCGGTTGCCCCAACGGGGGATCGTGCTTAAGTCCGGCATCAGACGTTAAGGGGAGAACGCCCACATGCAGATCGTGGTCAATGATGATGTTCATGAGGTGTCAGCCAAAACGCTGGCAGCCCTGATTGATGAACTCGGCTACGGCGGGGCGCGGATTGCCACAGCCATGGATGGCAGTTTTGTCCCTGTGCCGCAGCGTGCTCAGACCGTTTTGCGGGATGGTGCGCGGATTGAAATTGTTGCCCCCATGCAGGGGGGCTGAGGCCTCATGACAAAATCTTTCTACGGCACCGTTCTGTCCTCACCGCTTATGCTGGGTACAGCCCAGTATCCTTCTCCTGATATTCTGCGTGACGCCGCGAAAGCGGCCCAGCCGGGTGTTGTGACGGTTTCTCTGCGCCGTGAATCCGCAGGAGAGCGGGCCGGGCAGGCGTTCTGGACCATGATTCAGGAGTTGGGTGTGCCGGTTCTGCCCAATACTGCTGGGTGTCACACCGTCAAGGAAGCCGTTACGACAGCCCACATGGCGCGTGAAGTCTTCGGGACTGACTGGGTCAAGCTCGAAGTGATCGGGGAACTGGATACGCTTCAGCCTGACGTCTTTGGGCTGGTGGAAGCCGCGCGTGTGCTGACAGAGGATGGCTTCAAGGTGTTTCCCTACACCACGGAAGATCTGGTGGTAGCGGAACGCCTTCTGGCTGTGGGGTGTGAAGTGCTGATGCCGTGGGGTGCTCCCATTGGCTCAGGCAAGGGACTGAACAATGTTTTCGGCCTTCGTGCCTTGCGCGCGCATTTTCCAGATGTCCCGCTGGTGGTGGATGCGGGCATAGGTGTCCCATCTCACGCCGCTCAGGCGCTGGAAATGGGGTATGACGCCGTGCTGATCAACACAGCCGTAGCCAAAGCCGGAGACCCTGCGCTGATGGCTGAAGCGTTTCGTTGTGCTGTGCAGGCCGGTGCTCTGGCCCGCAAAGCTGACCCTATGGAAGAGCGCGATATGGCTGTTCCTTCAACCCCCGTTGCCGGAAAGGCCATGCTGGCATGACATCCCTCCCGCAGAAAATTTACCCTGTTGTTGATACCGCTCTCTGGGTGGACAGGCTGGGGGGAGCGGGGGCCCGCTTTATCCAGCTCCGCGTTAAAGACCTTCCCCAGGAGGCTCTGCTGACGGAAATCCGGGTAGCGCATGGGTTTGCAAAAAAGCACGGCGTTTGTCTGGTGCTGAATGATTACTGGCAGATCGCTCTGGCTGAGGGGATTGATTACATCCACCTTGGGCAGGAAGATCTGGATACCGCAGATCTTGAAGCTATTCGGAAAGCCGGTATTCGTCTGGGCCTCAGCACCCACAGCCATGAAGAACTGACCAGAGCACTGGCCTGCAAGCCGGACTATGTTGCTCTTGGCCCCATCTGGCCCACCCGCCTGAAAAAAATGCCTTTTGGTCCGCAGGGCACGGAGCGCCTGACGGAGTGGAAAAGCCTGATTGGGGATCTGCCTCTGGTGGCCATTGGCGGCATTACTCTGGAGCGCCTGCGCGCCTGTCTGGATGCCGGAGCAGACAGTGTGGCTGCTGTATCCAACTTTACGCAGCATGCTGACCCGGAAGGGCAGGTGAAAGCTTGGCTGGCAGAGGCGGGGCAGGCTGTTTCCTGAAAGTCAGCGGGTCGTTATTTCCGAAATATCTGCATATATTGTTTAAGTAAATATAAGTTATAAAATTGAGATTTCCTTAATCATCCCCACTTCTTGTTGAAGTAAACTGATTGAGGAAATCATCATGTCTCACGATAAAGCTCCGCATACTTCCAGTTCTCTGCATGATCTGGCGCGGAAAGCGACGCACACCCCTAAACTTCTGACAAAAGCAGAAATTATTCAGCTTGCAGAGCATGTACTGAAGGGCGGCGAACACGCCTCTGCTTTTGAAACGGAAGTCGCTAAAAAAGCCCGCCATAATCAGGAAGGCCTGGAAGCGAACGAGATTATCGCTCTGGGTAAGAAAATTCTCTCTGCCTGATAGCGCCTGTTCTGGCGAAATTGGCCAGCAGGAAAACTGAAAATATTTTCAAAGGAACTCTATAAAAATGACTGTTAAAACTCTGCTGAGCGACGCCATTAAACAGAAAAAATCTGTCAGCTTTTCATTTCATGGCAAACCCGCATTCGGTTCCCCTCACGCTCTGGGCAAAGGCGATGGAGAAGAGCGGGTTCTGATTTATCGTGGGGAAGATGCTCATGAAAAAGGGATCAAGCCCACGGGGAAGTGGGCCTGTTTGCGCCTGGCTGATCTGAGTGAAATCATACTGACGGATGAACCCTTTCATGAAGGGCATCCGGGCGAGCACGAAGCAACGTGCCTGCATGATATTGAACTCGCGGTAAAATAACGCCTTCCGTCTTTCACTCCAGAAAATACTGGAGCGAAAGACGGCTTCATTTGCCGTGGTATAACGTTAACAGCTCTCGATAGAAGGGCCTGCCACTTTTCCCTGCACTTCCTGACAGCCATTTACTGCGAGGAAAGCAAACTGTTCCTGTGTTTCCACGCCAGTTGCGCAGCAGCGCATGTCCAGTGAGGCAATCAGATGCAGGATGGAGCGCAGAAGTGCTTGCGCACGCCAGTCTTCCAGAATGTTGTGCGTGAAGGTGCTGTCCAGTTTGACCTGATCAAATGGATAATGTTTCAGCCGCTCCAGTGAAGAATATCCAGTGCCAAATTTATCCAGCGCCAGCCGCACCCCCATGGCCCGAATGCGGGAAAGTTCTTTGCGGGCAATCTCCGGGGCAGAGAAATAATGGCGGTCTGAGAGTTCCAGTTGCAGCCGCTGGGCGGGGAAACCCGTATTGGCCAG
>NZ_CALLXM010000192.1 GCF_937875265.1 uncultured Acetobacter sp.
CCCTCCATAGGAGACAAAAATTTCGCCGCCATCGTTGACGGTTGTGCCGGATATTGTCCCCCCGGATGAGATGTGGATTTCCCCACCATTGCTAACAGTTGCCTCTGTCAGAATTCCTCCAGAAAAGATCGTTTCGATTTGCTCTGATAGAACAGGGAGGTTATCAAAACTTGTGCCAGAGCCTGCACTGAGGAGCTCACCCGTTTTTGAGGTAAGCACAATGTTGGTCGAAATGACGGAGCCATCGCCGCTTATGTCAGCCGTTGAGCCGCCCGGAAACACATACACAATACCGCCGGTTTCAACATCAACGCCTGAGACAGTACCTCCGGAGACGTAAGCTATTCCGCCGCTGTTGATGGTCGCGCCAGACGCAACACCTCCATTGGAGACAAAAAGTGTCCCGCCACTGTTGACAGTCGTATCATATAGTAAGCCTCCATAAGAGACAAAGATTTCAGCGCCGCTCTGAATGGTTGTGTCGGATGCAACCCCTCCATAAGAGAGACAAATTTCGCCGCCACTGTTGGCCGTTGTACCAGATATAATGCCTCCGTCAGAGACTGAGATTTCGCCTCCGTCGTTGACAGTCGTATCTGTTGCTACGCCGGAGGGTAAAGCGATGATCTCCCCTCCGCTGCTGATAGTTGCACCAGATACCAGAGCTCCGGCAGAGATAAAGATTTCTCCACCACTCCTGATGGTTGTGCCTGATACTATCCCACCGGATGAGATGTTGATTTGCCCGCCATCGTCAACTGTTGCATTTGTCAGGGTTGCCCCTGAAAGAACCGTTTCGATTTTCCCGGATACAACCGGGAGATTATCAAAATTTTCACCTAAACCTGCACTGAGGAATTTGCCTGTTTTTGTACTTATTACGACGTTAGCCGAAATTACGGCACCGCCCCCGCTGACATTGGTCGCTGAGCCTCCTGAAATTATGTAAAGAGTACCGCCTGTTTCAACGTCAACATTTGATACAGTGCCTGCTGAAACAACGATTATTCCGCCACTATTGACCGTCGTTTTTACTGCCATGCTAGAGGAGGATACGAAAAGCTCTCCGCCGCTATTGATGATTGTATCGGAGGTCACGCCATTATGATTGACAATCAGTTCTCCGCCATCACTGACTGTCGTGCTGGATGCAATACCGCTGTTACTGACGATTAATTCTCCGCCGCCACTTATGGTCGTCTCTGATGAGGTTCCGTTATCGCTGACGATGAGCTCACCACCATCACTGACGGTCGTGCCGAGTGCTGTGCCGGATGAAACCGCACTGACTATCCCGCCGCCGCTGATGGTTGTGTCCGATGCCAATCCACCTGATGAGACAGTGATTCTGCCTCCACCACTGACCACTGCGTCGGACGTTATTCCCCCTAAGGAGACTAGAATTTTCCCACCATCACTGACAGTCGCGCTGGATGCCATGCCTCCAGATGAGACATTGATTGTTCCGCCATCTCTGACGTTCACGTCTAGTGCCGTGCCTCCGGATGAGACGTTGATCGCTCCACCACTAACTGCCGCATTTGTAACAGTTCCGCCTGAAAAAATTGCTTCAGTCAGACCGGAGGAGACAGTCAGGGCGTCCAGACTTGATCCGGCACCAGCGCTAAAAAACACCCCGGTACTGAAGACCAAGATATTGGCAGAAACAATGGTCCCGTTACCTATGACGTCGGTTGCCACCGTTTCCGGGAGCATATAGAGGGTTCCCCCAGATTCCACGTCTATGTCTGTGGAGCTTCCACCATATATGAAAGCGAACCCGCCGCTCTGAACAGTCGTGCCTGACGTTTCGGCGGAGAAGTCAACGAAGAGTTGCCCTCCATTCTCTACGGTTATGCCAGAAGCCGAGCCGTAGGATAAAATATCAAGCAATCCACCGGTAACAATTGTCGTATCAGAAGCAAGGCCGGAAGGCAGTACGTCGATTATTCCACCATAGCCGAGGGTCGTATCTGAAGTGACACCGTTTGAGACGACGAATATTTCCTCACCACCACTGACTGTTTTGCCGCTAAGTACTTGTCCGGCAGATATGAATGTTAACGTCATTATATTGGCCTTGATATGTGGTGGCGGTGGTAATGCGTAAGTCGTACTGCCCAGCCAGGTGCACAGCACAAAGACCTGCGACGGAGTATAGTAAGGAATACGGCTTTGACTTTGGTTTCAGTATCTGAATAGGACTTAACAGGTGCGTGGATTATCCCTGTGTAGAATGAGGATGCAAGGCTCTATGGGAAATACCACCAAAAATGCTACAAATCTGTACATTTAAATTTAGAGGTTTACATAAGGGAATATAAAAAATAATTTTCATCTTCCTATGCAATTAAATACAAACCACAAAAATATATTTCATATTGTATGTGTTTTTAAGGGGCTGGATATAAATTTTGGATTGATCCAAGTTAACATTATACCCACGCAGAAATCAGGCGTTGAACAATATGCTTTCTCAATTATCCAAAAATGCCTTTGAACAAATTGCATCTCTTCAGGAACTTGAGGCGCGCCAAATCTTTTTTATAGGTGGAGCTCCGCGATCCGGTACGACGTGGATCCAGCATTTGATAGACGGCCACCCAGAAGCTTCCTGTATGGGAGAGGGATTATTCTGGCAGCAGGTCTATTATCCACTTACAACGATGATTGAAAACTGGCGGACTGCACTCCAGGGAAAAAATACGACGCAATTCTCTCATACGGGGGGATATCCTTTGCCCGATGACAAGGATCGGGATCTACTGCTGGCCACGAGCATCCTGAAGTCGTTTCAACGTCAGCTTGCGACGAGGGCGGACGGAGGGACGTCATGTCTGGCCGTTGGCGAAAAAACGCCTGAAGATATTTTTCTTTTTCTCCGTTTGCGTCATCTGTTCCCGCAGGCGCGGCTCATTGTTATTTCACGCGACCCACGAGATGTGCTGGCTTCGGCGTGGCATATGTTTATTCAGCGCCATCGGCCTGATGACGATCTTTCCAGCGAAATGGAGAACTTCGTGCGCAATGCTCTTGGTCCGATGGAGCGTAGTGCGCGTGCGCTCTTTACGCTTAAGGAGCAGGACCCGGCCTGCTGCCTCTCTATCACATACGAGGAGTTACATGCGAATACGGCTGATATTCTTGCATCCACGTTTCGTTTCCTTGGTCTTTCTGATGCTCCCGAAATTGTTCAAGCAAGCATAGAGCGCAGCAGCTTCTCACGTCTTTCTGGTGGCCGGGAGCGTGGAACTGAGGAAAAGAGGTCTTTCCTGCGGCAGGGTATTGTGGGGGGATGGAGAAACACACTGACGGAGCAAATGAATGACATTATTCTTGAAAAGATGGGATGGACGTTTACTCATTTTGGCTGGACGCAATAATTCAAGTCTTCCGAGAGCGATAACGAAGAAACAGGGATAAGCTTTGCCATGACCGGAAAATTACCTGCGTCCTCGCGTAAAACGCCCCCCTGCACACAGTCCCCTGATAATAAAAAGCCCTATATCGTTTCCTCTTCACATCTTGCGTCACCTGGTTATGAAGATGTGAGTGCTTTTGAGTTTGCTCTGACCGTAATGAATAACGCATTCCAACGCTGGATGACACGGGCGAGTGCCGTCGCGGGGCTGCCGGAACTCTCTGCGCTGGATATCCTGGTCCTGCACAGTATCAATCATCGTGATCGTGAGAAGAGTATTGCAGATCTCATGTTTACTCTTAATCTTTCCGAACGGCATTATTTGAATTATGCAATGAAAAAGCTTGATGATCTGGGCCTGATAACTCGTCATCGGCGAGGGAAAGAGGTTTACCTGAAAGCGACATTGAAAGGGCGCGAGTATTGTATCGACTATGCTCGTGTACGTTCAGCTTGCCTGCTTGATCTATTACCGGAAGATATGGAGCATGGAGGTGTTGCATTGGGTGAGGTGGCGCGTGCTATGCGGGTGCTGACCGGCTTTTACGAGCAGGCGGCGCGATCGGCAGCCTCACTGTAAGGTATGCTCATCTGAGACTATAATTTGCCCCAGAACCTCGTGGTACCCAACGACCGTATTTGATGGGCGGGGTACCATATGAAGAATACCAGTTTCTGAGGCGATGACAGGAAGTAACAGAAGATCCACGGCAACGAACGCGACAATATCACCCCGCGCAATAAGAGCACCATCCGTTCTATTCGGACATTGCCGCAATAGACCCATTTCCGGTGAGAGAAGTGGTGCATGACGCGTGTTAGAACGTGGAGAAGGCGATAGAGTATCGTGAGTATTTTCAGGCAGAAGGCGCAGAAAAATACGGTTCTGACCAGTTTTTTCTTCAAGCGTTTCTACATGATATTTTCGCATGAGAGCAACCAGAGCAGAGAGGTCGTCCAGTGAACGCTTCATACGTCTCTTACCCCTAAAATACGTTCAAGATGATGAACGTCTACACAGCCATTGGTAATTGCAGGATCATTCATCAGGCGCGCATGTAGGGACAGGGTGGTGCTGATGCCGTCGACCTGTGTTTCGGACAAGGCTGCCCGCATACGGGCAAGCGCATCTTCTCTGTTTCGCCCATGCACGATAATTTTGGCAAGGAGTGAATCATAGTGGGGCGGGACAAGGTAATGGTCATATAAATGAGTATCCACCCTTACGCCTGGACCTCCTGGAGGGCGCCAACGATGGATAAGACCAGGTGAAGGTATGAACGTTTCAGGATCTTCCGCCGTGATGCGGCATTCAATTGCATGCCCATTAGTCCTGACATCCGCCTGAGTAAAAGGCAGAGGCTGCCCAAGTGCAACACGCAACTGCGTTTCTACAATATCAATCCCGGTTGTCATTTCCGTTACGGGATGCTCTACTTGAAGACGCGTGTTCATTTCTATAAAAAAGAAGCTCTCATTTTCGTAGAGAAATTCAAATGTGCCTGCACCAACATATCCCATCTCGCGACAGGCATGGGCACAACGTTCCCCCAATTGTGCTATTATAAGAGGGTTAATGCCGATTACCGGCGCTTCCTCAATAAGCTTTTGGTGGCGGCGCTGCACAGAACAGTCCCGGGCACCGAGCCATACTGCGTTTCCTTGTGTATCAGCAATGATCTGTATCTCGATATGCCGCGGATGGCTCAGGAAGCGCTCCATATAGATAGCCGAATTGCCAAAGGCACGTCTGGCTTCCTCCCGTGCCGCTTCAACTGCTGCGCTAAGGGCACCAGGTTCGGGAACAACGCGCATTCCGCGCCCGCCGCCTCCCGCAGCAGCTTTAATAATTACAGGATAACCAATACGTGCTGCAATTTTTTCAACATCACCTTGGCCTTGAGGAAGGGCCCCTTCCGTTCCGGGCAGGCAGGGCACGCCAGAGCGCATCATATGACATCGTGCTGCAATCTTGTCGCCCATCTCACGCATAATCGGGGCGCTTGGACCGATAAAAACAAGGCCTGCCTCGACCACCGCATCTGCAAAGTTCGCGTTTTCTGATAGGAAACCGTAACCGGGATGGATAGCGTCAGCACCAAGGAATTTAGCGGCGCGCAGGATGCGTGGACTATCGAGATAACTCGCAGAAGCTGGTGTGGGGCCAATACAGACAGACTGTGCCATAAGGCGTAGATGCGGCAGACCAGCGTCTGCTTCAGAATAAATGCCAACAGCCTCCAAGCCGAGTAGACGGCACGCGCGTGCGATCCGCAGAGCAATCTCGCCACGATTGGCAATCAGAACGCGACGGAACTCAGACATTGAGCATTTCAACGATGAAGAGCGGCGTGCCCGGCTCTACAGTCTGGCCGTCTGTTTGTGGTATGGTAAGAATACGGCATGGAAACTCGGCATCGACCCGTGAAAGCGTCTTCATTACCTCAAGAATATAAAGTGTGTGTCCGGCTCTAACTGTGTCACCTGGGCGCACAAAGGGTGGCTCGGCAGGAGAGGGAGCCGCATAAAACTGTCCATACATGGTCGCTTTAATTGTGTGCTGAGAAGTGAACTGCTCCGGAGGTTCAATGATGTCGGTTTTTGGTACAGTCTGAATGTAGGTAGCGTTGGTCAGATGAATGACTGTATCGCCGTCCTCAAAATGCAGCTCAGCAACGCCAAGATTTTGCATCTTCTTCATCAAAATCTCAAGTTTTGAGATGTCGGATTTCATGGCACGCAATCCAGAGTCACTGGAGCGCGAACGATTATACCGTCGGCCTCTAGTGCATTACGCAGATCAAAAGCAAGTGTGACAGCTTCAGGGCTATCCCCGTGAACACAGATTGTATCAATTGTTGTGGGTATAAGCTGGCCAGTCAGCGTTTCTATTGCGTTGGAGTGAATCATGCGCAGTGCACGTTCAGCAACAATTTTAGAATTATGAATGACCGCGCCGGTCCGGGCACGGGGGAGAAGGTGTCCCTCTTCATCGTAACCACGGTCGGCAAAGATTTCGGAACGAATGGTCATGCCACGGTCACGCCCCTGGCGTTCCAGAGCGCTATGGGCAATGGCAACAACAGGGAGAAGGGGATTAACAGCATACACCCCATTAAGCACTGCATCTGCAATGGCGGGGTCGTGTTCTGTCATGTTAGCAAGAGCGCCATGGGCCTTCAGGTAAGTAATTGTATGCCCACTATAGCTGGCCATCGCACAGGCTGCGCCCAGCTGATACGCCGTGATGCGTTCGATTTCCAGTGGTGTCATCGGTAAAGGGCGGCGGCCAAATCCCCATAAATCTGGAAAGCCGGGATGGGCTCCGACGGCAACGTTTTTTTCGCGTGCAAGTTTAAAGGTTTTTGCCATAACCTGTGGGTCTCCACCATGAAAACCACAGGCGACATTAGCTGACGTCACGATGTTGAGCAGGGCAGCGTCGTCACCAATGCTGTAATGCCCGAAACTTTCACCCAAGTCTGCATTAAGATCGATCATCTTTGTCATTGTTTCTGCCTCCACGGGAGAAGGGAGCCACGTAATGCAGAAAGTGTCTCTGCGAAGTCACGTAACTCTCTGGTGGTATCTCGCTGACATTGTACGGCGTCATTTATATCGATTGTACGAAAGAACACGGAAGTGCCGACAGGAGATTGTGCAAGCAGACGGAGATCATTCTGAACCACTGTCGCAATTTTTGGATAGCCTCCCATGGTGTTGGCATCCGCAAGCTGAATAATAGGCTGTCCTGAGGGAGGCACCTGCACCGTACCAGGCATGATGCCATGAGAAAACAGCTCCCTGCCAGATGTGCGTAGAAGTGGCGTGCCTTCCAGCCGATACCCCGTCCTGTTGGCGTTTGGCGTTATCCGCCATGGTTGCGACAGAAAGCACGCCCGGCTCTCCTCTGCGAAATCATTATACTCTGCCGCGGGAAGAACACGCACTGTTACTGCATTTTCCTCAGGAAGAGAGGGGGGGCTGGCTAGTCCATAGCCACCGGCGGGGAGAGTTATTGTACGTGGACCACAAGGTATTTGGTCAAAGCATTGAAGACCTCTCCCGTGATAACCACCGAGCGCCGCCTTGAGATCCGTTGCCCGCGCACCAAAGACAACTGGCACATCCAGGCCTCCTTCAAAGCAGATATATGTTCGACAGCCCTTTTCCAGAGCTTTACATGTCAGAGTCTGACCGGCTTTGGCTGTTATTGCCC
This sequence comes from uncultured Acetobacter sp., assembly GCF_937875265.1. GTDB lineage: Bacteria > Pseudomonadota > Alphaproteobacteria > Acetobacterales > Acetobacteraceae > Acetobacter. The sequence continues at coordinate 7,641 of NZ_CALLXM010000192.1, forward strand.
AGTCGGAGGGCAACGACAGAGTGTCCAGAAAAGCGCTACACCGTGCACCAGTAAGGGAGAAACTTCGATCTTCCAGGAAGCGCAGCCGAAAAGGAAAAAATGCTACTTCAATGCCTGCTGTGTCAGGAGAGTTGCCAAGTAAAAGGTTTCCGAGCACCAGTGCTGTTTGATCCATGGCACCGCCGCGGGAAATGCCTGAGACCATAGCTTCTGGCCGTCCAAAATCCTGGATGGTATTATGGGCAGAGCTTGTAAGGACTTCAATCATTGGGCCCCCACAAACCGCACGCGGTCACCAATCTGAAAAAAGCATGGAGAATTTCTGGTACTATCGAATAACTCGAAGTCTGTTCGTCCCAACTGGTACCAGCCCGTAGGGGCCGTGCATGGCATGACCCCGGCATTCCCACCACCAATGATGACGGCTCCTTTTTCAACAGCCAGTCGCGGGACCTGGCGGCGCGGGATAGCCAAACGGTGTGAGAGACCCGAAAGATATACAAAGCCTGGCATGGCTCCGATAGCATTGACCCGATAAAGCGCATTAGCATGGAGCTGAATAACTTCGGCTACAGTCAGACCGGCATAGCGCATGATTACTTCCATATCCGTGTCAGTATCGTGACTGTAATGAACAGGAATCTCAATTAAACGGCCATCAGGATCATGTGACGTTGCCTGTCCCCAAGCCTCTTCCAGCCATAGCCAAGCTTCACTAGGGTCATGAGCAATGATATCAAAAATGATCAAAAGGTTATTCACGCCCGGAATGGCCTGCTTGACCCCAGTGTGACAACCAAGGGCGTTGGCGACATTGATGACACGCGCCTGAACATCAGACCGGAACGTTGGTGAAGAGGCGTCGAGCAGCAAGGCATTCTCGCCTGCGTGGCTGATCCGTATATCTGTCACGTTCTACTCTCAGGCATTCAGTGTGGCAGTGATCAGACGAAACCATGTGAATTTTCTGGCAACGACTGCAGCGTATTCATGTAGAAATTATACACGTTCCTGCATGAGAAATAAACCGGATACGGAATGTTTTTATTGATTGTGATTCCAAATCATGTGTAATTTATATGTGAATCGAACATTACTATAACAGAACCGTCACGCCTGATCGTGCAAGCGGGACGTTGGCAGGAAGAAACGGGAAAGAGTCTCATGCTCAACCACCGCGTACAGTGCCGCGGCTCAGGTCTCTGACGCAAGAAAAGGCAGAGATATGGGCGATCATGGTTCATGGATCACGCTGCTTGGTTTGGGGGTGATTGTTGCAGGTGTAGCTGCACGCCTGAATATCCTGCTTGTTGTTACGGCAAGCGCACTGGTGACGCCGCTTCTGGCTGGCAGAACACCTTATGAGGCTGTCGCTATGCTGGGGCGTTATGCAACCTCTTCTCGTTATATCAGTGTCATGTGGACAATTTTGCCGCTTATTGGATTACTGGAATGGGCAGGTCTCTCAGCTGCTGCACGAGGACTGGTTTCCCGGCTTAGCCTCAAGACGCCGGGACACGTTCTGCGAGGGTATTTTCTGATGCGTCAGATCGCCGCAGCATTGGGTCTGACGTCTCTGGGGGGGCAGGTACAGATGGTAAGACCACTGATTGCTCCAATGGCAGAGGAGGCAGGCAGAGCTATGACAAACGGCACTCTGACGAAAGAAGAGGGCGAGATGTTGCGTGCAGCCGCCGCCGCGACGGACAACGTGGCAGGTTTTTTTGGTGAAGATATTTTTCTGGCGGTAGCATCAATTTTGCTGATGCAAGCTGTTCTAGAAGCCAATGGCGTTCAGGTTTCGCCTTGGCAACTGTCTTTTTGGGCTATCCCTTCAGCACTTATGGCGTTGACAGTTTCATGGATATGTTTCCGCAGGCTTGATCGCCGTTTGAGACGCTGACCGTATGATTGGGATGGGAGCGATCTACACGGGTCTGGGTCTGTTTTTCTTTTACACGGCATATAGTGCAAGTCGTGGCAGGACCTGGAACGGGGCTGTGGTGGGAGGCTTCTGGGGGCTTTATGGACTGAATTTTTTCGCTGGCTCGGCCCTCAGTGATTTTTCCAATGGGTTGATTATCATTGGCATGACGCTGCTCGCAGTTTTCATGCGAGCACAACCTTCCACACAAACGGTTGTTGAGGCAGCACCTGCCATTTTTCCCGAGCCTGCGGGGAAGGCTGCTATAAAAAGCGCCATGCCACGTCTGTTAGTCCCATTACTGATTGTCCCTGCTGTAGCAGTGTTGTTTGTTCTTGTTGCACCCTGGGTGCAATGGCACAGACAGCCTTTAATTGACCCAAAGCGCACTAACCAGATCGGCTACGTCATCGCAACACTGGCTGGCCTGGCCGTTGCCTGGTGGCGTCTGCGCCCACCGGCCGGATTACCTTTTGCGTCTGGAAGCGCGCTTGTGCGACGCGTGGGCTGGCCCCTGGTTTTACCGCAGATCCTTGCAATGCTTGGCGGTGTTTATATGGGCGCAGGTGTAAACCACCAGCTCAGCACTCTGCTGACGGCTATTTTGCCTGCCGGAAACGAATTAGCTGCCGTGCTGGGATATACGACCGGTATGATGATGGTTTCAGCCCTCGTTGGGAACGCATTTGCAGCATTCCCAATTCTTTTCGGTGCGCTGGGATTGCCGGTTCTTGTTGAGAGTTTTGGCCTGCCACCGGCACCTGTCGCTGCAATTGGTATGTTATGCGGCTTTAGCGGCACACTGCTCACGCCTATGGCTGTTAACTTTAATATTGTTCCTGTTTCACTGCTCGGGCTCCGAGATCGATTTGCGGTGATACGTGCGCAAATTCCAGCTGCCATTTTCGTTTTTACGGGCAACACTTTGCTGCTTTACGCGCTGACTTTTTTCGAAGGACATCCATCCCCATGAAGCTCGATCCAACAACAGCCGAGAACTTTGCGCGGATTGCGCTCGGTCATGTCTGCCGCCCGTTTCCTTATTTTCCAGGTCATTGCCTGCTTAATGAGGAGGATCGACCATTGCCGCAGGATGTTCACCCCATATTTTATGGCAGTTTCGACTGGCATTCGTGTGTGCATGGTTATTGGCTGCTTGCCACCCTCAGCCGTAGCTTTCCGGACCTTGAAGTGCAGTCCGATATTATCGCTCTGTTTCGTAAGCATGTTACTCCAGAAAATGTCGAGATTGAACGCAATTACTTCGAAACGCCACTTCGGCGTAGCTTTGAACGACCCTATGGCTGGGGGTGGCTACTCAAGCTCAGGGCAGAACTCCATGAACATCCATACCTTTCAGAATATGCAGATATTCTTGCACCTCTCTCAGAAAAAATAGCCTCGCTATATCGTGATTTTCTGCCCTTAGCTGTGTATCCCATTCGTGTTGGCACGCATTTCAACAGTGCGTTCAGTCTACGTCTGACGCTGGATTATGCCGATGTTTTCCATGATGAGGAACTCGGGAATCTGGCCCGTGATCGTGCTCATGACTGGTTTCTGAACGACAGGGCATGTCAGGCGTGGGAACCATGCGGAGACGAGTTTCTGTCATCCGCGCTGATGGAGGCGGCCTTCATGGCACGCGTTCTGGAGCGTGGAGCGTTTCGGGTATGGTTTGACCACTTTCTGCCGCACGTGGCGGAGGGAAAGCCTGAAACACTCTTTATCCCTGCAACAGTCAGCACGCGTGCGGATGGTAAGATTGCGCATCTTGATGGACTTAACCTCAGCCGTGTCTGGTGCTGGCGCGAGATCCTAGCTGCTCTCGGGCCTGAAGAGGCTCTGGAAAAGCGCATTGAGGCAGCTTGTGTTGCGCATCTGGCCGAAAGTTTGCCGCACATCAAAGACGACTATATGGGTGAGCACTGGCTTGCCACATTCGCAGTGCTGGCCCTGCGTGGTGCTTGAGAATATGGCATAAATTTCTTCTGAAGCTGGAAAAGTCGGGGGGAGGCAAAAGAAGAGCCTGCCTGTCAGTTCTGATGTGAGGGAAAGCCCTTCAGGTTTTCTCTCATCAGAGAGTTTTTTGACGTTTGCAACTTTACAAACATACCGTCTGGACGGTATGTGAAGATTATGAGCCAGATACCAAAACGCATCAAACGGCCAGAGGCTGTGAAATCCAGCCTGCTGGATGCCGCCGCCCTGATTTTGATAAACAAGGGGATTCAGGCCTTTACGCTGGATCTGGTGGCAAAAGAGGCAGGGGTTAGCAAAGGGGGGCTTCTCCATCATTTTGCGAACAAGAAGGCGCTTCTTGATGGGCTGTTCATACGTGAAGTGGAAAGCTTCCGTCAGGATATTGTGTCGACAATGCAAAGTGACCCGGAAAACGCTGGCCGGGCGGCACGGGCCTATATCGGTTTTGGGAGCCTGACAGCGGAGCACACAGCAACCCCGCCGCTCTTGCGTCACCTTCTGGCGCTCATGCTCATTGAGCCGCAGATTTGTCAGGAATGGACGCGTCATTATTGGGATACCATTAAGTCGGTCGGGCTTTTTGAAGAGATGACGCCCACTCTTCTTCTGTCTTGCCTCGCGGCAGATGGGTTGTCTTTGTGGGATATTCTTGGTGTTGATATTATTGATGAGAAAGTGCGTAAAGATCTTTACGGTCTGATCGAAAAGCTGACTAAAACATCAAAGAAAAATTCATAGCATGCTTGGTTATCTTTATATCCTGATAACCGTTCTCTCGGAAGTCACAGCCACTATTGCTCAGAGAGAAGCAGAAGGTTTTACCAGAGTTCTTCCCACAAGCATCATGGTTGCAGGATATATTTCCTCTTTTATATTTCTTTCTTTTTCGCTGCGTCTGGTTCCCATGGGAATTGTGTATGCAGGCTCAGCCGGTCTTGGAATTATTGCTGCAAATCTTGCAGGGTGGGTTTATTTCAAGGAAGGCATAAGTATAGAGCAGATTATCGGTATTCTTTTTATTATTTTTGGCATTGCAGT
>NZ_CALLXM010000193.1 GCF_937875265.1 uncultured Acetobacter sp.
AGTTTTTTGAAGTCTTCAGCCCACGGAACGTCAGCATCGGGCCAATATCGGGGTCTTTGCCATAGAAGGCGCGGAACATCGGGCCGTAATCCTGCGTATGACCGCGGGAGAGGATCATGTCACGGAAGCGCTCGCCATTTTTGCGGGTCAGGCCACCGTTTTTCTCGAACCATGCGAACGTGTCATCATCCAGCATTTCGGTCCACAGATAGGCGTAATACCCGGCTGAGTAGCCGTTAGACCAGATGTGCAGGAAGTAGCTGGACCGGTAGCGCGGCGGGACATCGTCCGTTTGCAGGCCCATTTTGCTCAGAGCGGATTTTTCAAACGCATCCACATCCTGCTTTGGGGCATCTGCCCCAAGGCTGTGCCAGTCCATGTCCAGTTCAGCAGCGGTTACAACTTCACCCAGACGGTAGCCCTGATTAAAGGTTGAAGCCTTTTTCAGCAGAGCGACCAGGCTTTCCGGCATCGGGGCGCCGGTTTTGTAGTGGCGCGCATAGTGGGCCAGAACTGTCGCGTTCAGTGCCCAGTGTTCGTTAAACTGGGAGGGGAATTCAACAAAGTCCCGCGCCACGGAGGTACCGGAAATCATCGGGTAGGTCTGTTTGGCAAACAGGCCGTGCAGCGCGTGCCCGAATTCATGGAACATGGTCGTGACATCATCAAAGCTGATCAGAGCCGGTTCGCCCTGTGCAGGTTTGGTGAAGTTGGCAATGTTATACACAACCGGCTTGGTGCCCAGCAGAGCAGACTGCCCCACAAAGTTGGACATCCATGCACCACCGTTCTTGTTGTCGCGCTGGAAGTAATCGAAATAGATCAGGCCGAGTTCTGAGCCGTCTTTATCGAAAACTTCAAAAGCCATCACATCCGGGTTGTAGGTCGGAATATCTGTGCGGCGCTTGAAGGTGATGCCATACAGGCGGTTGGCAGCGAAAAAGACGCCATCCTGCAGAACAGTATTCAGCTCAAAATAGGGTTTGACCTGATTTTCATCAAAGTTGAGGCGGGCTTTACGCACCTGTGCGGCGTAGTGTGACCAGTCCCACGGCTTGAGCTGGAAGGACGCACCGCTTTTGGTGATGGTGTTCTGAATGTCAGCAGCTTCGCGCTTCTGCTCAGCGGCAAGGGCCGGAACCAGCTGCGCAATAAAGCTGTGCACGGCGTCCGGCGTTTTAGCCATCTGGTCAGACAGCACATAGGCTGCATAGTTCTTGTACCCAAACAGGGCGGCTTTCTGGGCGCGCAGCTGGGCCAGCGTGGCAATGGTGTCACGCGTATCGGCGTCTCCACCTTTTTCCACCCGGTTCCAGGACTGCTCGAACAGAGCCTGACGCGTTTCACGGTCTGTCAGGGTTTCCAGAGCCGGCTGCTGCGTGGTGTTCTGTAGCGACAGAACCCATTTGTCCGTCAGGCCACGGTCTTTGGCGGCGGTCTGGGCTGCCGTAATGGCGGCATCATCCAGGCCAGCCAGCTTTGCTTTGTCAGACACAACCAGAGCGGAGGCTTTGGTGCCTGCCAGCAGCTTCTGCTGGAACACGGTTTCCAGTTTGGAAAGGCGGGTGTTCAGGTCGCGCAGCTTGGCTTTGTCATCATCCGAAAGCTGCGCGCCAGCATGCACGAAGTTCTGGTAATACACCTCCAGAACCTGCTTCTGCTCGGCATTCAGCCCCAGCGTGCTCTGCCGGGCATGCAGATACTGCACGCGGGCGAATAGTTTGGGGTTGAGGAAAATGCTGTCTTCATGTGCGGACAGTTTCGGGCCAACAACTTCCTGCACCTTATCCAGAACAGGGTTGGTATTGGCGGAGTAAACACCGCTGAATGTTTCCAGCGTGCGGTCCAGCAGGCGGCCAGAGCGTTCCATGGCGGAAATGGTGTTCTCAAACGTGGCCGGTTCCGCACTATTGGCGATTCGGTCCATTTCCGCAGCCTGTTCGGCCATGCCCTGCTCCAGAGCGGGCTGATAGTCCGTATCCTTGATCAGATCAAAGCGTGGGGCGTGGTAGGGCAGGGTGCTTTCTGTCGCAAACGGGTTGGAGGCTGACAGGGGGGCGGCTGTGGCTGCCGCACTCCAGCCGGCCAGGCAAGTGGCGGCTGTTGCAGCATAAAGCCAGGGACGACGGGTCATTATTTCTCTCCTCAAAACACCCGGCGCGCTCCAGATTAATAGCCGCGCCTGACGGGTAGTGTCTTCACGGTTAGGAGTGCGGAGATGGACGAGTCAAGAAAGCTCTGTGGCTTTTGGGTGACATAAAGAATGCCTTCAAAACGATTTTTCTTTTCGGAAAGAAAACAGGTAATTAAAGGATCTTTTTGATATTTTTTTATGTGTTTTTGGAAACAAACAGACATCGTTTCGAGGGTGGTGTGTTTAAAATGCCGCATTTTTCGACAAAAGGTTTTCATATCGAAATTTTTGAGTGACACAGGCAAATGCATTTCTTATATTCGGAAATACGAACGACATTAAATTGTAATATTTTGCCGGGAAGCAACCATGTCTCATATTGATCGTAGAAAGAAGCGCCTGCCGCTGTCTTTCTCCCTGCTTTATGCTTTGCCTGTTTTTGCTGCTGGTGTTCCTGTTCTGGCTCAGGCTGCGGTGGCCAGTGCTGCTCCTGTCGCTAGTGCAACAACGACCGACACAACAACAGCCAAGAAGGTCAGCACGAAGAAGGTTACCGCTCAAAAGGCAACTCCCTCTTCTGCCAAGACTATCAAGCAGGCGCGCAGTGGTGGCACGGCTGCCGGTGGCACCGAAACGGTAGAAGTAACGGGCTCCTACCTACGCCAGGGTCGTAACACCAGCCCGAACCCGGTGCAGATCATCACCTCCAGAGAGATCCAGCAGACCGGCGTTACCAATGTGGGTGACTTCCTGCAGCGTATGCCGTCCATTGGCTCCGGCGGTACCGGGAACGCAGACACGAACGGCGGCGACGGCGTAGGGTGTGTGGATCTGCGCAATCTGGGCAGCAGCCGCGTTCTGGTGCTGGTTGATGGCAAGCGCCTGACCCAGACCGGGATGAGCGGTGGCTCTTGCGTGGACATGAACACCATCCCGGTGATGGCGATCCAGTCCATCGAAATCCTGAAGGATGGTGGTTCGGAACTGTACGGTGCTGACGCCGTGTCCGGTGTTATCAACATCAAGATGCGTCATGATATTAACACCGGCGGGTTCAACGTGCGTGGTGATATCACCCAGCGTGGTGATAACAAGACAGGTCTGATTTCTGGTTATAAAGGCTGGAACTTCGACCATGACCGCGGCAACATTACGCTGATGGGGCAGTATGACACCGTAGGCGGCGTGATGATGAAAGACCGCGCCTGGTCTCGTAACCCGCAGACATCCGACGGTATGAACCCCGCTTTTGGGTCGGTTATTGCCACAAGCGGCACGTTTTTTGACCCCAACACCGGGGCACCAGCCTATAACAGCAATAATGCGGGCGGGCTAACCCCGTACAGCAAAACCAGCCGGTATAACTACAATAAAGATACCTCGCTGCTGAATAATTCGCAGAATGCAAGCCTGATGGGTGATGCCCATTATGACTTCAGCAAGCACTTCACGCTCTATTCGAACGTGATGTACAGCCACAAGACGTCCTGGACCCAAATGGCGCCCATGCCTGCTACAGGCAGTGTGGCACCGTCTTCCCTGCCCAGTGCCATCATGCTCCCTGAGGATTACCCTGGTAATACCTCTGGTGAAGAAATGCAGATGTATCGGCGTATGGGTGAATTCGGAAACCGTAAAACCGAAACTGCGGTTGACAGCTTGACAGCCAAAGTTGGTGCGAGCGGCGAAATTATAGCGGGCTGGATGTATGACGCATCCTTCACGTACGGTTCCACCATGTCCACCTTCCAGACGTCTGGTGTGGGTGACTATAACAAATTGCTGCGTGAGTGGGGCCTGGATGCCGTAACGCCTGGCGATTCCGGCACGGACCTGATGTATAACCCGAATTCCTGTGTAGGGTACGCAGGGTGTGTGCAGTCCAGCGTTCTGTCACCGCTGTCCAATCAGGCAGCTCAGTACGCTAACTATACCGAGCACGACCATTCTCAGTACACCATGCGTGATTTCAACGCACGTATCCACAACGACAGTGTTTTGAAGATGCCGTACAAGGGTGGTGGTAACCTGGGTATTGCACTGGGTATGGAACACCGTGGCGAACAGATGAGCTACCACCCGGATCCGCTCATTGCGGAGGGTGGTTCACTGACGAATACTGTGCTGCCGACCGGTGGTGGGTTCAATGTGTCAGAAGCTTATCTTGAAGGTAACCTGACCCTGCTGCACAATGTGCCGTTTGCTAGAAACCTGTCTATCGACGGGCAGGGCCGTTTTTCCAGCTACAACACCTTCGGTACGACTTATAACTGGAAAGGTGGCATTAACTGGGCTCCCACGCGTGATGTGGCCTTCCGTGGCACTTTGGGTACCTCTTTCCGTCAGCCGAGCGTGTCAGAACTGTATGGTGGCACGCTCATGAGCTATAACGGTGCGAACGACCCGTGTGACATGACGCAGATCACCAGTTACGGTGGCCGTCAGGCTGCGGTTATGGCTAACTGCCTGAAGCAGGGTATTAACCCGGCGACCTTCCAGCAGGCCGGTTCCGGTCAGGTGCCGACGCTCAACGGTGGTAACAACAAGTTGCAGCCTGAAGTTGGCCGCACTTACACCTTTGGGGCGACTTTTACACCACACTGGATCCCGGGTCTGAGCACCAGTGCTTCTTTCTGGCATTATCGTGTGTCAAACACCATCAGCGCGCTGTCCACGCAGTATGTGCTTGATGGCTGCTATACGGGCTCCAGCCCCACGATGTGCCAGAATATTAACCGCCTCAGCAATGGTCAGATCAACACGGTTTCCGCGCTGAATGCCAACCTTGGTGCCCTGACCACAAGTGGTGTGGACTGGGATCTGAGCTATCGTTTCCGTGTTTCTGAAGCTGACTGGTTCATGGTGTCAAACAACTTCCAGCGTCTGGTCAGCTATAAGCAGCAGCAGGTTCCGGGTGGCGAGCACTACAACTATCTGGGGTCCATCACGTATCAGGCACAGGGCACGTCCAACCCGACTGTGCGTGACTATGCAACGCTGACCTGGCACCACAACAACTTCAGCGTGACCTACATGATGCAGTACATGAGCGGGATGCACTGGAATGATGGCACAAACACCATCTACAAAGCTGATGGATATGGTCGTGTGAAAACCCCGTCCATGGTGATGCAGGATCTGACATTTAACTACAATCTGAAGCGCTGGAACTTTCAGTTTGAAGTCCAGAACCTGGCTGACAAGCAGCCTCCGTTCCTTGCGAATGCTGCCAGCAACAGTAACGACTCCACTTATGGTGGTTGGTATGCTGGTCGTTCCTTCCTTCTGCAGGCTGGTGTGAACTTCTAAGTTCTTCTAAAGGCATGATTTGAAAAAACCCCTTCTTTATGAAGGGGTTTTTTTTATGCCTTTTTTATAACCCCAGCAGTGTCAGCTCTTTCTGCAAATGCGGTGGCAGGTTTGAACTTTGCGTGCCGGAAAGGTCTGGCGGGGCATCACTGGCTTTCAGGTAGCGCCATCCCTGAAAGGGGCGCAGGGCGCGGGGTTCAACCCGGATGATTTCCGGGGAGAGCAGGATAAGCGTGCCCTGTGTGCCATCCGCGCGTGTTTCGGTTTGCAGGTCCAGCACCTGCTGGCGGCATTGAATCAGGCCGCTGATCACCCGGTAGAGTGACCCACCCTGCAAAACCTCCTCACTCTGGCGCGGGAACGTGCGGGTATGCACCACAGGCAGCCGGGCGCTGTGCTGCGGGTGCTGCCGTGTGTTGAGGGGATTTTTCTGCCGTTCCGCCAGTTCTTCAACCGAACTGACACCGACAACCAGTTTGATGAGGTTGAGCATGCTGCCAGCCTACAGCAAGTGGCATGGATTTTGAAAATCCTGCTGGTAAGGAGGCATGCTGCGGGCTGATCTGGCGGCCTTTTATGGTCGGCAGATGCCGCCGTATAGGTTCCATCCGGCAGAGTGTAGGGTTTACGCAAAATCTGCCAGATGGAGGGGAAGGAGCGCTTATAAACTCTGTGCCTGTGCCACAAAGTTTTCCAGAAACCTCTTTGTATCGATTTTCTGCACCAGCGTGACTTCCCGCACGCCCATGCCAATGGGGGCGAGGTCTTTGGGCCAGACATGGGCGTGGCCGTAGCTGAAGCCTCTGGTGGTTTCCACATCCATATAAGCTTTGACGGTGCTCTGAACCAGTGATGGATCAGCGGCAATGGCGGCGGCCATTTCATCCCATAGTGGCAGGGGGGCAAAGTAGTGGCTCATATAGCTGGTAACAGGTGTTACCCTGCTGGCAATGCGGGCCATGTAGGGTTTGGTCATCATGATGTCATTGGACAGATTGCCCACAACGGTAATGGTCGGCCATGCGGCTGTCAGCGTGATATGGGCGGCTTCCGGATCAAAAATCATGTTGAAATCAGACGCAAAATCCGCATTGCCGGTAATGGACATCATGTTGGTGTCAATCAGCCCGCCCATGAAAATCAGCTGTTTGGCAGTGGCGGCAAAGCTGGGGTCCAGACGGATGGCCAGTGCCAGATTTGTCATGGGGCCAGCTTCAAAAATGGTCACCTGATGCGGGTGTGCATGCACCATACGGATCAGGAACAGGGCAGCCGGTTCCGCAATGGCTGGCGTTTTGGGCATGCCGTCTGCAAGTTTTGGTAGCGGAGGCTGGGTGGCGGGCACAGTGGCAATGGAGCCAAGGCCACCCCATGCGCCTTTCCACGGGATGGTGCCGTATTGCTGTTCATGCAGGAGCATGAGCGGCACGGAATTGATCAGCGGATACACAGCGCCATCTGCCACCGGGATATCTTCACGGTGGGCAATTTCCAGAAAGCGGCGCAGATGGGCAGATTCCGCGTTCTCCCAGTCATCCCCCGTGCTGACGGTAAAGCCCAGAACCTTGATATGTGGGTTGGTCAGCAGTGGAATAGTGGACTGGATATCTGACCCACCGGGGCCAAGAAAATCGTTGTCTTCAATCACCAGTTCCGGGGTGTCCGTTTTATCCTGCGCGCGGGCATGGGGGGCTGCACACAGCACGGCCAGCGTTGCGGCAAGAGCAGTGGTTAGCCGCAGAAAAGGGCGGCGGGGCAGAGAGCGCAGGCGCATGACAAACCTCGGCTGGTTAAAATGGGCACCGGATAAGGGGAACGTGCGGCAAGCGTATCGTTAAACCACGCCATAAGAAACTCTGGCGGTGGAAAAATTCTTGCGGGTTACAGCACCAGCGCGCCCAGCAGGGCTTCCAGCCGCAGACGGCCTTCGGGGGTGGCGCGCAGGGTTTGGGCAGTTTGTTCCAGATAACCTTCCTCAAGCGCGGCTTCCAGAATAACCGGGTCCAGTGCTTCGTGCAGGGTCAGACCGGTGCGGGCGGTAAAGCGGCTGGCGTTCACGCCTTCCGTCACGCGCAGGCCCATCAGCAGCATTTCCCGCGCGCGGTCTGTCGGGTCCAGCGCATCCTGCGAGGTCTGGCCCGTGCCGGTGCGCTCCACCAGATCAGCCCAGGGTTCCGGCGCACGGTGGCGGCGGGTGGCAAACAGGGCGTCCCCCTGCGTGATGCGGCCATGCGCGCCGGGGCCAATCCCCAGATAATCGCCATAGCGCCAGTAGGTCAGGTTATGGCGGCTTTCACTGCCGGGGCGGGCGTAATTGGAAACTTCATATCCCGCCAGCCCATGCCGGGCGGTGACTTCGGACGTTTCCTGATACAGCCGGGCTGCGGTATCTTCATCCGGTATGGTGAACGCGCCAGTGCGATACAGGGCTTCAAACTTTGTGCCGGGTTCAATGGTTAGCTGATAAAGCGACACATGGTCCGCCACCAGACTGAGGGCTGTATCCAGTTCCGTCTGCCAGTCGGCCAGCGTCTGGCCGGGGCGGGCGTAAATCAGATCAAACGTAATGCGAGGGAACAGGCCCCGTGCAATTTCCAGCGCGGCAAGGGCCTGCTTTGCTGAATGTTCCCGGCCCAGAAAGGCCAGTGCCGCATCATCCAGGGCCTGAATACCCAGAGAAACACGGTTCACCCCCGCCTGCCGGAAGGCGCTCAGGCGGCCAGCCTCAACACTGGTGGGGTTGGCCTCCAGCGTAATTTCAAGGTCGGGCAGGGGGTCGAACAGGGTTGTGGCATCGGCAATAAGCGCAGCCACGCTTTCCGGTGCCATGAGGGACGGCGTGCCGCCCCCAAAAAAGATGGAGCCAAGCTTGCGGCGGCCCAGCCGTGCGGCCTCATGCGCCAGTTCCGTGCGCAGGGCGGCAGCAAAGCGGGCTTCCGGCATCCGCTCCCGTACGTGCGAGTTGAAATCGCAGTACGGGCATTTGGCCAGACAGAAAGGCCAGTGGACGTAGAGCGCGAGAGGCTCGGCGCTGGTCACGGGGGTCAGATGGCCACCTTCACGCCCAGCTGCACCACGCGGTCTGGCGGAATGCGGAAGAATTCCATACTGGAGGTGGAGTTTCGCGCCATGAACAGGAACAGCGACATCCGCCAGTGCGAAATACGTGGCATGGAGGAGCGGGTGATCAGTTCGCGGGATGTGAAATAAGAGGCCTGAAGGGCGTCAAAGTCCACGCCATTGGATTTCAGGTCTTCCAGTGCGCGCGGAATGTTGGGCATTTCCATAAAGCCGTAACGCAGAATGACACGGTAGATATTGGGGGCAAGTTCTTCCACGGCCACACGATGGCCCCGGTCCGCTTCCGGCTGGTCAAGGTTCTGCACGGTTACAAACAGAACATGGTCATGCAGGATCTTGTTATGGCGGAGGTTATGCAGCAGGCAGGGCGGCACAAAATCCGGCGTGCCGGTCATGAACACGGCCATACCCGGAACGCGGATAATGCGGGATTGCGGCAAGCGCGCAATGAAGGACCCCATGGGCAGGCTGTCCTGCCGCTGGCGGGCCACAATCAGGCCACGCCCTTTCTTCCATGTGGTCATCATCAGGGTCAGCACGCAGCCCAGCAGAACCGGCACCCAGCCGCCATCAGGTATTTTCAGGGCGTTGGCAGCAAAGAAAATGCTGTCCAGCGCCAGAAAACCACCAAAGACCACACCCACCTGCCAGGCTTTCCAGTTGAAGTGCCTGCGGAAGACCACAATGGCCAGAATGGACGTGCAGATAAACGTGCCGGTTACAGCAATGCCGTAAGCAGAGGCCAGCGCATCGGAGCTACGGAACGCCACCACCAGTAGCACGGCACCCACAGCCAGAAAGCGGTTGAAGTCTGGCAGATAGATCTGCCCTTCCTCTTCCGCATTGGTGTGAGTAATGCGCAGGCGCGGCATGTAGCCAAGCTGAATGAGCTGACGGCAGATGGAGAAGCCGCCGGAAATTCCGGCCTGACTGGCAATGACGGTCGCGAAGGTGGACAGCACCACCATCGGCCCCTGCATCCAGTGTGGGCACATCAGGAAGAACGGATTCACCAGTGCCTTAGGGTCAGCAATGACCAGTGCCGCCTGACCAAAATAGTTCAGTACCAGCATGGGCAGCACAAAGAACAGCCACGCGTAACGGATGGGTGCTCGGCCAAAATGGCCCATATCGGCATAAAGCGCTTCTGCCCCGGTCACGCACAGCACCACAGAGCCAAGGGCCAGAAACGACAGCTTGCCGTGGTAGAACACAAATTCCAGGGCATATGTGGGGGAAAGCGCCATGAGAATGCCGGGGTGGTGCAGGATTTGCACAACGCCCAGCGCCCCCAGCGTACCAAACCACAGCAGCATGACCGGCCCGAAAATGGTCCCGACCTTGCCCGTGCCAATCCACTGCACGCTGAACAGGCTGATAATAACCAGAATAGCAATCGGGATAACAAAGTCATGTGCCGCAGGCACGCTGACTTCCACCCCCTCAATCGCTGAAAGCACGGAAATGGCGGGGGTAATAATGCCATCTCCAAAGAACAGACAGGCCCCTACAATCCCGACAAGCCCAAGCACCCATCGGGCTTTGGGGCTGGTGGCCATGCGCTGGGCGAGGGACATGATAGCCAGAATGCCGCCCTCACCATTATGGTCAGCCCGCATGATCAGCAGGACGTATTTGACCGTCACGATAAGGATCAGGGTCCAGAAAATAAGACTGGCGACCCCCATAATTTCCCACGGTGCGACGCTATGATGCCCGGAAATGACTTCCACTGTGGAGCGGAAAGCATAAAGCGGGCTGGTCCCGATATCACCGTACACAACGCCCAGCACACCCAGCATGGCGGCAAAGCCCACAGGGGCTGCAGCGTGTTGCGGGTGGTCGGCGTCAAATTCCGTAATCTGCGGCTTTTCAACCGGGGCCGGACCGTGCTGTGCGGCGGCGTGGGGCGGGGTGCCAGACTGCGGGTCTGTCCCGGAGGTTTTGGCAGGGTCTGTCATGTCAGTTCTGGCTCCACGTTACTCGTGGGGAAAAGGGTCCCGTAGGTTGCATACGGGCTGAGGCCGGGTGAAGGCAAGTCATCTGCTCTTTGCCCGTCAGGCAGTGGCTGGGCGAGGACCGAAAATGGCTGTGCCAACACGTACCAGTGTCGCGCCTTCAGCAATGGCAACAGGGTAGTCGGCAGACATCCCCATGGAGAGGACGGGCAGGCCATGTGTCTGTGCCATGCTGCGCAGCAGGCGGAAATGCGGGGCGGGGTCCTGCTCCGCTGGCGGGATGCACATCAGCCCCCGCAAACTGGAGCCAAACCGCTGCTGGCAGGAGCGGATAAAGCTGTCAGCCTCTTCCTTGGGCACACCAAATTTCTGTGGCTCGTCGCCTGTGTTTACTTCAATCAGTAATTCGGGCATCCGGCCCACGCTGTCCGCCGCGCGGGCGAGGGCATCGGCAAGAGCCGGGCGATCCAGGCTTTCAATCATATCTGCAATGCGTACGGCGTCTTTGGCCTTGTTGGTTTGCAAACCGCCTATCAGATGCAGGCGCAGCGCCGGGTTCTGTTCCCGCAGGGGCGGGAATTTGGCCGCAGCTTCCTGCACGCGGTTTTCACCAAACACGGTCTGGCCTGCGGCAAGAACCTCCTGCACGCAGCTGGCAGGGTGGAACTTGGAAACGGCCACCAGTGTAACGCTGGCAGGGTCTCGTCCGGCATTGCGTGCGGCAGCGTTTATGCGGGCGCGGACATCAGCAAGCCTGTCCGCAAGAGGAGAAGATGGAGCCATAAAAAACGGAGCTTCTCAAACAGAGGTGCAAAGTCAGATCTCCTCTTGTCCAGACTTTGTTCGGGCCGGACAAGAAGAAATGTTGCACCTCTTGTAGCGAAAAAAGCGCCGTCAGGGGAATGGCAATGCGGTCGGAGTGCTCTGTGCTGGCGTGAATGCGTGGGAATTCAGGCCTTTGCGTCTGGCACCAGAATGATCCGGCCCAGATGCTTTCCGTCTTCCATCATCTGGTGGGCCTCTGTGGCTTTGGAAAAGGGCAGAACGGTATCAATCCTCGGGCGGATGGTGCCGCTGGCCAGCAGGGGCCAGACCTGCGTATGCAACTCCTGCGCAATGCGGGCCTTGGCTGTACTATCGCGCCCACGGAGGGTGCTGCCGGTAACCACCAGTCGCCGGGTCATGATCCGTGCCAGATCAGCCTGTTCCGCTTTTGCGCCACCTTGCAGCGCAATGATCACCAGCCGTCCGTCTGCTGCCAGACTTTTGATGTTGCGGTCAAAATACGCACCGCCGATCATATCCAGAATGAGGTTGACACCGGTCCCATCCGTCAGCTCCCGCAGGCGGGCGGCAAAATCTTCCTCACGGTAATTGATGGCAATTGCGCCGAGCTTTTCGCACAACGCGCATTTTTCCGCACTGCCGACGGTAACATACGGAACAGCCCCGAAGGCTCTCACCAGTTGAATGGCTGTAACGCCAATGCCGCTGCTGCCTCCATGGATCAGCACACGTTGCCCCACAGCCGGAGGCGTTGGCATGAAGAGGTTGGACCAGACTGTAAAAAAGGTTTCCGGCAGAGCCGCAGCCTGCACGGCATCAAACCCTTTTGGCCACGGCAGACACTGCCCGGCAGGTACCAGACAATACTCCGCATAGCCCCCGCCATTAGCCAGCGCACAGACTTTGCTGCCAATTTCGGGCATGGTGGTGCCTTCCAGCGGTGCACCACAGCCAACAATCTCCCCGGCAATTTCCAGCCCCAGACGCGGGTTGGCACCGGGTGGCGGGGGATAAAGCCCTGCGCGTTGCATCAGGTCGGGCCGGTTGACCCCTGCGGCCTGCACACGCACCAGCACTTCGCCCCGCCCCGGCTGGGGGATGGGGAGCGTTTCACAGTGCAGAACATCCGGGCCACCCGGTTCTGTAAAACAGATGGCCGTCATGGTGCTGGACTGTGTAGGGCGGTGGGAAGCTGTCATGAATGCGCCTCGCGGAAGGAAACCGTGAGGCGGCATGAAACCCCATTCCTCGTTTTGGTAAAAGAGGGAGTGGCTTCACGTCTGGGATAGGCGCAGGCCGGGCGCAGTCTTTCAAAACTGAAAGCTCCATCCGGCCTGTCGGGTTACAGGGCCAGAACCCGTTTCAGGCCCGCGCAGTAAGCCTCTGCAAAGCGGCGGGAGAGTTCTGCTTCAGGCACATACATGTCAAACACATGATAGGCGCCGGGCACCACCATGACTTCTGTTGGCACGCCTGCGGCCATCAGACGTTTGGCGTAATCCAGATCTTCACACAGGAAGAGGTCCATAGACCCGACACCAATAAAGGTGGG
>NZ_CALLXM010000194.1 GCF_937875265.1 uncultured Acetobacter sp.
AGTCATAATGCGCATAATGATGTGAACCAAACAGCAGGTTTGCCTGCTTCACAAGGTTCCGGTGCGCCTGAATCTGTGCATCTGTTGCGGCCAGATCTTCCGGATGATCAGCCATCACGTTCAGCGTGACAGAAACCTTGTCTGCCTGTGTCAGATCAAACTTATGGAAATACTTCCCTGCAAAAATTGGAGAGTCCACCAGCATATTGAATGAAACAGGCTGGAAGGAAACCTTGCTGCCGCTCCCGATACCATCAGACCGCAACGCCGTGCCATAGGACCAGCCTTCCGGGAAAGTCACGCTCGGGTGCACCATAATCTGCCGGGTAAAATACCCTGCCGGATACAGCGAGACCGCGGACCACTGCACATTTTCCATAGTATCAGTCATAACCACTCGCCCTTCTTTGGGGGAGACTGGCGTAAGCAGCTGATAAGAGACCTCAAGCTGCTTTGTGCCCTGCGGCACATCTATGTGGAACGCGCTGACAGTCACGGTATCCCGCAGCCAGGGAATGGTCTTGCCATCTGCCTTAACGGTCAGGCCGCCCAACTGGTCAATTGTCCCGCTGGGCGAGTGGTTGCCCGGCAGCCACATGGGGTAAAGCAGAACAAAATCTCCGCCCTTTTCCGTCATGCGGGCAGGGAGGGGGATGGTTTCTTTCATGCTCAGAACATGCCGGGCAAGGTCCGTGCCATCCACAGCAAGAGAAATCGTGCTGCCAAAGGGCACATCCTGCGGGGCAGGCATGGCGGGGGGAAATGGCAGCGGCATGGGCTGCGACTGAGCCGAGGCATCAGGCTGAGCCGCCTGCCCCTGTGGCGCGCACACTAGCGCCATACCCAGAAGAGCAAGGCAGGGGGCGGTTATCCCCACGCTGGATAAAAAGCGGTTCCGTAACGACATGGCCAGGTCTCCCAACGGATGCAACACGCCTGACAGCCGTCTGATATCAGGCCGTGTGCATGATTTCATTACGCTTATGAAGCACTCTGGCCGGTGTCTGTCGAGATCAGGAACGCCTGACGGTTCATGCCTTTCTCCATGACCTTGATTTCAGCGGGGAAACTGCTCATCTGCCAGAACCGTTTTTAGCCCGGCGCGTATTGGCAGCGACGGCCAGCACGGCATGACGGCACTCTGTGGAAATTATTTTCCGAGAGCCCGGGCCGTTTCTACAAACGTCTCGATAATCGGGCTTTTGGCATGCTTCCTCCAGACAAAATAAACATCTGTCGGGCCAATATCGTCCAGCCTGAAAGTCTTGAGAGATTGCCCTCTTTCCCGAAATTGCCTGATAACACTCTCAGGCATACAGGACAGGCCTGATCGGGATTCAAGACACTGGATGATCAGATCATACGATTCCAGTGTCAGGATAGAGCGAGGGTGATAGCCTTTATCGTCCAGCCATTGTTCTGCGCAACGCCGATAAAAGCAGTCTTTGTTGAACAGATAAATATCCGATTTTTCTATCAGATCAGGCGTGATTTTTTTAACTTGCTCCGGCACGACCAGATGCAGTGTTTCAGAAAAAGCAAAAGAGCCTTCCAGCAGGGTATTTTCAACTGGGCCATCAGTCAGAGCTAAATCTATTTCATCCGAAACCAACATTTTTTCCAGACTGAAACTTGGTTTTTTCAGAATATTGAGCTGGATGCCTGGATGGGCACTCATAAACTGTGGGACACACCGAGGCAGCATGCTCAGAAACGCAACATCCAGTGCCCCGACATTCAAAATGCCACGCGGCTGAGACTGAGACCATAAGGCTGGCAACCGGTCCGCCCGGATGATGATATCTTTTGCTTCTTTATAAAAAAGCCTGCCCGCTGGTGTAATCAGGAGTTTTTTACGCTCCCGCATAAACAGCTCCTGCCCCAGATCGGCTTCCAGTTCCTTCAGGCGCATGGTGAGGTTGGACGCCACACAATGCATGCGGCGTGCAGCCGCAGCAATAGAACCGGTTTCTACGATGGCACAGAAAAACCGAAGATGAGAGAGCTTTGGTGCATACATGATATGATCACTTTATGTGATTATTTCACTCTTTCATAATCACTTTTCATTGCATGGTGAGTTGTGAAAGGATGGGAACCATCAACAGCACAGACGTTCTAGTCAGTAACTCTCAGAAACAGAATGATCTGATGCCTGCTGTTTCCAACTGCTCCAAAAAGGTAATTTTTAATGTCTGGTACAAAAAATACACCCCATTATGATCTTTTTATTAACGGAAAATGGACCAAACCCAGTGGGGGCGGCACCATAGAAATCAAAAATCCAGCAAGCGGTGACATTGTTGCGGTTGTTTCAAACGGGACAGAACAGGATGTAAAATCCGCTGTTACCGCCGCATCCAAAGCCTTTCCGGCATGGAGCCGCAAAACGGCGGAAGAGCGGGCTGATGCGCTATACGCATTCAAAGCTCTGATTGAGAAAAATGCTGACCATCTGGCGCATCTTATCACCAGTGAAATGGGAAAGCCGCTCAAGGAAGCCAAAGTAGAGGTTGGTTTTGCAGCGGGGCTTATCCGCTTTGCAGCAGAAAATACCCGCCGGCTGGAAGGCGATATTATTCCGGGCAGCCGTCCGGGGGAAAAAATTCTGATTGAAAAACTTCCGCACGGCGTTATCGGCGGCATTTCTGCCTGGAATTTCCCGCTGGCCCTGTTCGCCCGCAAGGTTGCCCCTGCTCTGGCCGCAGGCAATACAATTGTGATCAAGCCGCATGAACTGGCCCCGCTGGCCGCACTGGAAGCAACGCGTCTGGCAGAAGACGCCGGTGTTTTCCCGGCAGGTGTTTTGAATGTTGTGACGGGTGACGGCAAAGGTGTTGGCACACCGCTGGTTGAGCACCCCGATGTGCGGCTGATTACCATGACCGGTAGCACGGCAACCGGAAAGAAGATCATGGCAGCCGCAGCCGATACCCTGAAGGAAGTGCGGCTGGAACTGGGCGGCAAAGCACCGTTTATTGTCATGGAAGATGCTGATCTGGAAAAAGCGGCCACAGCGGCTGTTCTGGCGCGCTTTACTAATGGCGGGCAGGTTTGCACCAGTAATGAACGCACCTACATTCACGAAGCCGTTTATGACAAATTTGCAGCTCTTGTCGGCAAAAAAGTTGCCGCGCTGAAAGTGGGGAATCCGCTGGACGCTGATACTGATATGGGCCCCAAAGTCAGCCAGCAGGAACTGGAAAAAGTTCACGCCATGGTTGAAAAAGCCGTCTCACAAGGTGCCACGCTGGAAACGGGTGGTAAGCGCCTGAAAGGTGGCATTTATGACAAAGGCTTTTTCTATGCCCCAACCCTTCTGACCAATGTGAAGGAAGGCATGGATATTGTGCAGAATGAAGTCTTCGGCCCCGTCATGTTGCTGACGAAAGTGAAGGACTTTGATGATGCACTACGTCAGGCAAATGACTGCCGTTATGGTCTGTCTGCCTATGTCTTCACGCAGGATCTGAAAAGAATCATGCGCATCAGTTCTGATCTGAACTTTGGTGAGGTCTACGTAAACCGTGAAGGGGGCGAGGCTCCTCAGGGCTTCCATCACGGTTACAAAGATAGCGGCCTTGGCGGTGAAGATGGAAAATACGGCCTTGAAGCCTACGTGCAGACCAAGACGATTTATCTGAACGCCTGATAGCAGATAGGGATAGGTCGGGGGGGTAGGCAGCTGCTTCAGGGCGCTCCAGCCTCTTCCGCACTTCCGCAGGTGGAGGGTTTTAAACCGGCAGTGCTCTTAATTTGTTCTCCCGGAACAAGCTTTCTGCAAATTAGTGCTCAACAAAAAAGCCCTTCCTGTGAAAAGGAAGGGCTTTTTTCATGCTGCATCGCAAACGCGAAACGCGTCAGGCTTAGCGAAGAATTCCAGTATGCCCGATGGAATACCGGCCCGGCTGCGGCCACACAGTCAGACCATGCGGTTCAGCCCCCACCGGAATTTTCTTCATGGAGCCGTCTTCTGTGTTGATCTGATACACAACATCATCAAAACGGCCAGAAAGCCACAGGGTTTTTCCGTCGGCACTTACGTTACCCATGTCCGGGCTGCCACCTTCAGGAATGGGCCAGTTGGCAACAATCTTGTTGGTTGCAAAATCAATCACGCTCACGCCACCCGCCTTGCTGTGTGGCTTGCCATGAATTTTATGAGACCCACGGTTGGCAACATACATTTTTGTGCTGTCACGGCTGGGGTACAGACCATGCGTGCCAATACCGGTCGGAATGAAGCCAATTTCCTTGAAGCTGTCACCATCCACCATGAAGACACCATCGGCCATCATGTCGGCCACATAGAATGTCTTACCGTTGGGGGAGATAAGGATATCCTGCGGCATGCCACCACTTGAAAGCTTCAGGTAGCCCAGAACCGTCTTGTTGACGGTATCAACCTTCACCAGATGGCCACCAAATTCACAGGTGAAAATGGCGTAGCGTCCATCAATGGAGAAATCAGCGTGGTTCACGCCTTTGCAATCCGGTGTTTCCACAGACTGCTGAAGCGCCATTGTATGTGGGTCACGGAAATCCAGCCGCTTGCGGGCTTCGGCCACCACAATGGCGGATTTACCATCGGGCGTGAAATACATGTTGTAGGGATCATCCACCGCAACTGCCGGGCCGGGCTTGCCGGTGCGGGCATCAATGGGGGTCAGGCTGCCATCTGTGGTGCCTTCCGCATTGTTCGTCACCCACAGGGTGCGCAGGTCCCAGGACGGCACAACATGCTGCGGGCTTTTACCAACCGGGAAGCGATCCACCACTGTTGAGGTCGCCGGGTCAATAACAGACACATCGTTAGAGCGCAGGTTGGGCACGTACACACGAGCCGGGTCCTGCGCCACTTCCGGAGCGATATGGTCCGGCGCGGTCTCACTATACAGATTAGCCGGGTTGATAACTGGCGGCATGCCCGGAATGGTCTGCACAGCAGGCTCCTGCGCCGGAGCGGGCTGCGGGGCAACAGACGGCGCTGTTGTCTGCACGGGGGACTGACTGGCTTCCTGCGCAACGGCCAGACCGGCCCCTGCACCTAAAGCGACAAACACAGCCGTAGCGGCTGCCAGATGTCTTTTTACTACCATAATATTACAGCCCATCCCTTTCTTGCGCTGTCATCGTCACGCGATGAGCCTTTAGCATATGGTCGATTAAGCGTCTATTTTCGGCTTTATGAAACAACATAACTCTTTTTATTGAGACTTTTTCTTAACCTTTTATTTAGAACCCACGCGCGGACTGAACCGCCTGCACCGCAGCATTGATCTGCATGGCAAGACCAGCCTGCCCGAGAGATGCTGACGCCCGGCGCGGGTCACCCCCGTAAATCCCTTCCTGCGCGGTGGGCGCTCCGGCATGACGGAGCGCATCCTGCCGCACCATAGAGGGGTCAACCGCCAGCATCAGAGAGGTATCACTGATGTCCGCATGCTGCCCCACATCCTTCCCGTAGCCCTGCTGCTTCAGCCAGTCTACGTACTGATGCGCGATAACGGTATAAAACCCACTGACATAAAGCGCCTGTGCGCCCGTGCCGCGCCACTTCTGGTTAAGCACCGCAGCCGCTTTTTCCAGATATTTCTGATAGCCGCCATGGTCCCCCAGCAACACGATCAACCGGAACCCCTGCACCTGAAAACTCTCCCCGGCAGAAACAAGGAGTTTTTCAAAAACATCTGGCGGAACCGTAATGGTGCCGGGAAAACGCATATGAGAGGAGCGGGGAGAGGTTCCTCCCTCCGGCACATAGGCCACAACGGGGGCAACCAGAGTTTTTCCGGTTTTCTCCGCAATTTTTTCCGCCAGATACGTGGCCCGCTCATTATGTTTGCCAACAGCAATATAAGGCCCGCTCTGCTCCGTGCCGCCAACAGGGATAATGACGGTTGTCACCCCGGCAGCCACCCCAGACTGGATTTCTGTCCAGGTGTGTTTTTCAAACAGGACAGAATTTGCCGCACCATCAGCACCTCCTGCCCCTGCACTCTGTGCAAAAGCCGGAGCTGAAAGCAGGCAGCCCCCTAAAACAAGACTAGACAAAACTGACCGAAGAACCATGCTTTTTTTATTTTTTACAGACACAGTTTTACTTCTTCTTTTTCTTTGTTTTTGCCGGAACAGGTTTTAGCAATGGTGCCAGAAAATGGCCTGTATAGCTTTCCGGGCAGGCCGCAATATCTTCCGGCGTGCTCTCCGCGACAATACGGCCGCCGCCATCACCACCTTCCGGGCCAACATCCACAATCCAGTCTGCTGTTTTTATTACTTCCAGATTATGTTCAATGACAATGACCGTATTGCCCTGATCAACCAGCGCATGCAGAACTTCCAGAAGTTTTCTGACATCATCTGTGTGCAAACCGGTTGTTGGTTCATCCAGAATATACACCGTGCGTCCGGTTGCCCGACGTGCCAGCTCCTTGGAAAGCTTCACACGCTGCGCTTCCCCGCCCGACAAGGTGGTTGCCTGCTGGCCGAGCGCCACATAGCCCAGACCAACCTTTTGCAAAATGGCCAGCCTGTCACGGATACGCGTCTGCGCAGAGAAATACGGCAGGGCTTCATCCACACTCATGGCCAGAACGTCGGCAATGGACTTGCCACGGAACTTGATGTCCAGCGTCTCGCGGTTATAGCGCGACCCTTTACAGGTATCGCAGGTTACAAACACGTCCGGCAGGAAGTGCATCTCGATCTTGAGAACACCATCCCCCTGGCACGCCTCACACCGGCCCCCTTTCACGTTGAAAGAGAACCGGCCTGGCTTATACCCGCGTGCCTTGCTTTCCGGCAGTTCTGCAAACCAGTCCCGGATCGGGGTGAACAGGTCCGTGTAGGTTGCCGGGTTGGACCGGGGGGTACGACCGATGGGAGACTGATCGATATCAATAATCTTGTCGAGCAGTTCTATGCCCTTGATCGTTTTATACGTCTCCGGGGACTGAGAAGAGCCCATCAACTGGCGGGACAGCGCTTTATAAAGCGTGTCAATCACCAGCGTGGACTTCCCGCTTCCGGAAACACCCGTCACACACGTAAAAGTTCCTAACGGGAACCGCGCTGTGACATCTTTCAGGTTATGCCCGGTTGCACCTTCAACCGTCAGAACTTTTTTCTTATCATAGGGGCGTCTGTGTTCTGGCACAGGAATTCTCTTGCGCCCGGAAAGATACGCACCTGTCAGGCTTTCAGGCACTTTGGCAACCTCTTCGGGCGTACCCGCAGCGATCACCATCCCGCCATTTACCCCGGCTCCCGGCCCCATATCCACAAGCCAGTCTGCACTTCTGATAGCGTCCTCATCATGTTCAACAACAATCAGAGTATTACCCAGTTTTTTCAGGCGCTCCAGCGTTCCAAGCAGGCGTTCATTATCGCGCTGATGCAGACCAATAGAAGGCTCATCCAGCACATAGAGAACCCCTGTCAGCCCGGAGCCAATCTGGCTGGCCAGCCGGATACGCTGGCTTTCTCCGCCAGAAAGTGTGGCGGAACTGCGGGAGAGGGTGAGGTAGTCCAGCCCGACATCATCCAGAAATGTCAGACGGTCCTGAATTTCACGCAAAATACGCCGTGCAATCTCAGCCTTTTGCGGTGTGAGTGTTGGCATAACCGTGTCAAACCACTCCAGCGCCTTGCCAATTGGCAGATCACAGGCCTGAGCGATGGTTTTATCTGCAACCCGGACGGACAGAGCCTCTGGCCGCAAACGCGCCCCGTGGCAGACGTGGCACGGCTTTTCAGACTGGTAGCGCGAGAGTTCTTCCCGCACCCACATGCTGTCCGTATTGGCCAGACGCCGGGCCAGACTGGACAGAACCCCTTCAAACGGTTTGCTTACGGTGTAGCTTTTCCGGCCATCCTCGTAGGTAAACGCAATGTTTTCCTCAACGCCGTTCAGAATACCATCCTGAGCAGCCTGAGGCAGATCTTTCCACGGCGTATCCATGCTGACATCAAAATGCTCGGCAAGGCTGGTCAGTGTCTGTTCAAGCAGCGGAGATTTTGCATCTTTCCAAGGTGCAATAGCCCCTTTTCGCAAAGATTTTGAAATATCCGGCACAACGAGGGCAGGGTTGAAAAAAGTTTCAGCGCCCAGACCATCACAGGACGGGCAGGCCCCCTGTGGTGCGTTGAACGAAAACAGGCGCGGTTCAATTTCTTCCAGCGTAAACCCGCTGACAGGGCAGGAAAAGCGGGAAGAAAAGACCAGCCGTTCCGGCTCAGCATCTTTATCCTTCAGCACTTCTTCCGTGTAGGCAATGCCATCAGACAGCCCCAGAGCCGTTTCAAAACTATCGGCCAGACGGGATTCAATCCCCTCCTTCACCACCACACGGTCCACCACCACTTCCACCGTATGGCGCAGTTTGCGATTCAGGGCCGGAACATCGGCAATTTCATACAGCTCGCCATCAACCTTGACGCGGGTGAAGCCCTTGCGCTGCAACTCTGCCAGCTCTTTTCGATATTCGCCTTTCCGGTCACGGATCACCGGGGAAAGCAGCAGCAGGCGCGCGCCTTCCGGCTGGGCCATGACACGGTCAACCATCTGGCTGACAGTCTGCGCTTCAATCGGCAGGCCTGTGGCGGGAGAATAGGGGATACCCGCCCGCGCCCAGAGCAGACGCATATAATCATAGATTTCCGTCACGGTTCCCACGGTGGAGCGCGGGTTTTTGGACGTCGTCTTCTGCTCAATGGAAATGGCTGGAGAAAGCCCTTCTATGGAATCCACATCCGGCTTGCCCATCAGTTCCAGAAACTGGCGGGCATAAGCAGACAGGCTCTCCACATACCGGCGCTGACCTTCGGCGTAGATGGTATCAAACGCCAGAGACGATTTCCCGGAGCCGGAAAGGCCCGTCACAACTGTCAGACAGTCCCGTGGAATATCGATATCAACATTTTTGAGGTTGTGCGCCCGTGCCCCGCGCACACTCAGTTTCTGAGCACTGGGAAAAGAAGGATTTTCCATTAAAATACCGATGCCGTTCCTGTTTTGTCCTATATGCCGTCTTTGCCGCCCCTCATGCAATCAGGGAATGCCCTCCCGACACGTCTTCCGTGCAGATATGGGATGTCTGTCGCCAATTCCCATTGCACCGGGGCACATGATTGACCATTTAGAAATACAAAGCGGTTCCTGCCGCCGGGTGGACCCCACGCCATCCACCACAGTTTTGAGCAAGGAAGACACCAGATGGACCATATCATTGGCCAGCCCGCCCCCCTGAACACGGGCACGGCAAGCGGCCCGCAGGCCGAAGGCCCGCTTATTGCGGATGGCACAGAAGCCACCTTCATGCAGGATGTGATTGAGGCCAGCCGTTCCGTTCCTGTTCTGGTCGACTTCTGGGCAGACTGGTGTGGCCCATGCAAGCAGCTGACGCCGGTGCTGGAAAAGGTTGTCACGGCCGCACGCGGCAAGGTGCGCCTTGTTAAAATTGATATTGAAGCCAACCGCGCTCTGGCAGCCCAGCTGACGCAAATCGGCCTGCCGCTGCAATCCATCCCCATGGTAGCAGCCTTCTGGAAAGGCCAGATTCTGGACCTGTTCCAGGGTGCCCTGCCGGAAAGCGATATCAAGAAATTTGTTGAAGCTGCGCTGAAAGCTGCCGGTGGTGGCACAATGCCCGCAACGGAACTGTTGCAGGAAGCCGCCGTGGCGATGGAAACCAACCAGCCCGGCCATGCAGCAGAACTGTTTTCTGGTGTTCTGGGTGAAGAGCCGGAAAACCCCAAAGCATGGGCCGGGCTTATCCGCGCCATGCTGGCTCTGGATGATGAAGAGGCCGCAGCTGCTGCCCTTGCGGACGTGCCTGAAAAAATCAAGGATTCGCCTGAGGTTGCCGGGGCCCGCGCCGCTCTGGAACTCAAGCAGGAAGGCCGGAAGGCCGCGCAGGAAATGGAAGAAGTTCAGGCCCGCCTTGCCGCCAACCCGAATGACTACGCTGCCCGGTGTGAACTGGCGACTGGCCTGAACGTTGCCGGGAAACATGAAGAAGCCGCAGACGAACTTTTGCAGGTTATCCGTGCTGACCAGAACTGGAATGATGGCGCGGCCAAACAGCAGCTTCTGCGCTTTTTTGAAGCCTGGGGTCATGATGCCCCTGCAACACTGGCCGCCCGCAGACGGCTGTCTTCCCTGCTGTTCTCCTGACGGGAGCGATTTTGGCTTCCTTTTTGCCTGACGAAGAAATCCTGCGCCATGTTCCCAGGGTTTCAGACCTCACCATGGCCGATATCCCTGCGGAAATCGGCCTGTTCCCGCTAAGCGGCGTTTTGCTGCTGCCAAGAGGAAAACTGCCACTCAATGTTTTTGAGCCCCGTTACGTGGCTCTGGTGGAAGATGCTCTGGCCTCCCAAAGGCTGATCGGCATGATCCAGCCTTTATGGGGAGAAGAAGACGAAGAGGATGAGGAAAAGACGCCCCCGCTTTACAGCATTGGGTGCCTTGGCCGCATAACCTCGTTTACCGAACGGGCTGACGGCACATTTGCTGTCACACTTAGCGGTGTGGCCCGCTTCCGTGTACTGAGGGAGACGGGTCTGCACAGAGGCTACCGGCAGGCGCGGATTGATGTCTCATCCTTTGTGGGGGACCTGACCGAAATCCCTTCAGAGCCATTTGACCGGCCAAAACTGCTGGACTCCCTGCGTCGCTATTTCCGCCAGAAGGGGCTGACCGCCCGCTGGTCCGCTATCGAACAGATGGGAGATGACACCCTGCTTGTCACTCTTCCCATGATCTGTCCTTTTCCTCCGGCAGAAAAACAGGCATTGCTTGACGCTGGCAGCCTGACAGACCGTGTGCGTGTGCTGCAGATGCTGCTAGACCTGTCTGGTCCTGAAGAGGAAGGTCCGCCTTCCTGAACAATTTTTATGGGTGACGCTCATGTCTGGTGCTGAAATTTCTCCTCCGCTCGACCCGCGGCTTCTTTCCATTCTGGTCTGCCCGGTGACCAAAGGCCCGCTGACATATGATGCCACCACCAATGAGCTGATCAGCGCCAAAGCTCGTCTGGCCTTCCCCATTCAAGATGGCATTCCCGTTATGCTGCCTGAAGAAGCCCGCCACCTCGAAGGCTGAGTTTTCAAAAAAGGCTGGATGACGCTCCTCCGTGAAACGCTGCGCCCCTCTGCCCAGACACAGACACTCCCCGCGCCTCATGCTGGGGGTGCTGGTTCTGGCTGCGCCTTTGCTGACGGGGTGTCATGTTGATATTGAGGGAGATAATATTGATCTCCCGCCGGAAAGACCCGGCCGCTTTATTCCGGAAGCCGCCCCGGCAGAAGCCCGCGCCGCAAAGGAGCAGGAACGTCGCGAGGATATGGCCCGCAATAATGGCCAGAAGCTCCCCGAACCAAAACAGCCAACAGACCGTTATGAGCCTCTGACACCGTCCGATGCTGCAACCGGCCCGCTGGAATCAGGCGACGGCCACAGCGTTATTCCAGAAACACAGGCTATTTACGGCAAGCGGGGCGACCAGCCTCAACAGTCAGCCCCGCAACAGCATTAAGCCCTGCCTCAGCGCGGCACCAAGGGCCCGGCAGCCCGCACACCTCCACGCCACACGGCGGCAATCTGATCCACTGCTGCAATATTTTCAGCCGGATCAGCTTCCAGAACCACAAAATCAGCTCGTTTTCCGGGGGCAATAACCCCACGGTCTGAAAGGTTCAGCAGGGCAGCCGCCTGACTGGTTGCCAGCGTGAGCGCCTGCAATGGCGTCAGCCCGGCTTCCACCAGAAGGTGCAATTCCCTGTGCTCTGCAAAACCGGCAATACGCACGGGGGCTGCACCGGAATCTGTGCCAAACCCGATTTTCACACCAGCACGATAGAGCGTGAGCATATTTTTCTGGTTCATGGCCACCGCAGCATGAGAGGCTTTGGCCAGAGGCGACGATGCAACTTTCTGCCTCCAGGCGGAGTCAGAAAACTGCTTCTGGAGGTCTGCATTCAGCCCGGCTTTCAGCACCGGGTCATTCAGAATTTCCGGCTGTTCAGCAAATAGATAAGTCGCTTCATCCAGACTGATAGTGGGAATATACCATACTCCCCGATCTTTCATGGCCGTGATGAACGGGTTATCAACCGGCTCATTCCGCACGCCATGCGCCAGAATATCCGCACCGGCGGCCACAAGCTGTTTCCCGTAACCCAGATCATGAATATGCACGGCCACGCGCAGGTGCTGGTTATGTGCTTCTGTTATCACTGCCTGCCAGATTTCCGGCTTCATGACGGGCAGGGGCTTCTGGCTGGCTACACCGTTGCGGAAATCATCCACCCAGAGCTTCACCAGATCCGTGTGCTCATCTGCCATGGTCCAGACAGCCTGCTGCGCCTCAGCAACGGTTGCAGGGCGGAATATCTGGTCTTTGCCAACCTTGACCATCCCCTCCGGCGGCATCCCGCCTGGCACACCAATGCCCTGATCAGCCCCGAACAGGTCCGCACCAGATGACCCATCCGCATGCTGGGCACGCCGAAGGTCATCAAACAGGGGAGATTTAGTCAGCCCCAGAGCCGTGACGGTGGTCACACCGTAGCGTTCATACTGCTCCAGTGAGGCTTTGATGACGGGTGCCGTGAAATTCTCAGCTCCCACGGAGGTGCCGGAGACAACACCCACATGGCTATGATCGCTGATCAGGCCGGGGATAAGGGTTTTGCCTGAGAGATCAATCCGCTTTGCACCCTTTGGCACAGTGAGGTGCCCGCTATGCCCGACCGAAACAATATGTGCCCCCTGCATCA
>NZ_CALLXM010000195.1 GCF_937875265.1 uncultured Acetobacter sp.
CGGGCAAAGATGGTGGGCGCAACAGGGATTGAACCTGTGACCCCTACCATGTCAAGATAGTGCTCTACCGCTGAGCTATGCGCCCATCTTTGACCGTGGGCCGCGTTCTATCGCGCTTGCGTTCAAAGTGCAAGCCCTCAATGATAGTCGGATGAAAAATATTACGCATAGCCTGATTCACCGGGGTATCGCCCGTGTTTTGCCGGGCGTGCCAGCCAGTATGCCTGCCGGGGCAGACCGCGTGCAGGCCCCCTCCCCCGTGCTGGTTTCCGGCCAGCCTGCAACACCTGTGGTGCTGGCATCCCCACATTCGGGGCGCTTTTACCCGGAAGCTTTCGTGCAGGAGAGTCGTCAGCAACTAGCCATCCTGCGCAGTGGGGAAGATAGCTATGTGGAAGAACTGGCCGCTGACGCCCATAAGCTGGGGCCTATGCTGGTTCATGCCACCTTTCCGCGGGTTTTTTGTGACGTTAACCGTGCGGCATGGGACCTAGACCCGCGCATGTTTAACACGCCGGTTCCGGCTTTTGTGCGTGCCACGCATCGGGGGCTCTCCGGATTAGGGTCCGTGCCGCGCGTTGTTGCTGATAACCGCCAGATTTACCGCACACGCATGCCGTTTATGGATGCTGCCCTCCGGATCCGGGATTACTGGATGCCGTATCATGCGGCTCTGGCACAGGCTTTGCAGCAGACCCACACGCAGCATGGCCCCTGCCTGCTGCTGGACCTGCATTCCATGCCGGATGCTCTGGACGCTGGGAACCCGGATTTTGTGCTGGGTGATGCGCATGGTGCAAGCTGCTCAAACGCTTTAGTGCAGGTGGCCGAACAGGTTTTGAAGAGTCTAGGCTTCAGTACTTCCCGTAACACACCCTATGCAGGCGGTTATATCACTCAACATTACGGTCGCCCGCGTGAAGGGCTGCATGCTCTCCAGATCGAAATGCGCCGTAGCCTGTATATGAATGAGGCAACACGCGAAAAGCATGGCGGCTTCTCTACGCTGAAACAGGCTATTGTTCAGATGACAGAACGCCTTATTGCAACACTGCGCACAAGTGATGCCTCCTGAGTGTGCTCTCTGATCAGGAGGTTTTCAAAAAGCTTTCAAAAAGCGATCCGGAATTCGATGCAAACCACTTTCCCCGCCTGCTTTTACAATATTGGCAAGGTTGAGATCCTCCAGAGATACTTCTGAACGTGTTGCCTGAAATGTTCTGAGAAAATTGATCATGGTGCGATCTGCCATTCGGTGTGACTCCCCATGGTTCATGGCACGAGCCCGGACACTCCATGACAAAGCGCGCGTCACACTCAGGCGTTGCAGAAGAGCGCTCTGATCCGCATATTTCAAATGAAACATCCATAAATCCGTATCCAGCCTCGCTGGCTCTTCGCAGTCATGAAAACCCGGCCCCCATGTTAACGGCACGGAAGAAAGCAGCGTTTTGCAGGACCAGAATCTTACCGCCCCATAAGGTCGTTGCGCCAGAATAGGCTTATCCCACTGTACAGGCGGTAGATCTGGCGCATAATCCATTACGTCCACCCCAACGCACCGGATGCTGGCATAGGGGGCATGAGCAACGTAGTCCCGCAGGGACAGATAACGAGCGGGGTCTGCCACCAGAAATTCATCACAATCTGTAAAAAGAACATAGTGATAGGTTTCAAGAAGCTTTTTCTGAAAAGCTTCAACCTGTGCGCATCGGTCAATCTCGTCCAGCTCATCCCGTCTGATGGGAATAACCTGACAGTCGAGGCCGTTGGGCAGGCTCTCGCTTCCGTGGTCCAGCACAAAAATATTCTCTGCTCCGGCCTGCTGTCGGTAATAACGGACCCACACAGGCAGCATCCGGTTCTCGTTGTAGACCATTGTAAATACAGCCAACGGCTTGCGCGCATTGTTCTCAGCTAAGCGAAATGCACGCTTGAAAAAACGCACAAATGCTCTCGTGAGTTTTTTCCAACCTGATATCACGAATTTTTCTCCCTTCTTATGTGAGAGAAAATTACCACATTGCCGCTTTTATACCGCTGTCCAATTATGCCATTTTATGCGAAAAAATACCCAGAATTCGCCTTTTCTAGAAGCAGTAAAACTCAAAATATTTCAATCGTCCTGCCTTTGAGGGCACGTAGTGTGACCAGACGCCATACTTCAGGAGAAGACACACTCATGATCAAACTATTTTCCACCCCTCAGACGACCTTCCGTAAAAAAATTGCCGGCACGACTGTGCTGGGCGTTGCCCTGCTGGGTCTGGCCGCCTGTCAGCCCGCTCCAGCCACGGCTGGTGAGCAGGCGGGCGCAGCTCTGCCGCAGGGTGTGACCACCCAGAACGGCACTGGGGCGGAAGGGAATGCTGCATCCGCTCAGGCTCCTGCGCAGCGTGGCAGGCTGATTGGCATGGCCAACCCGGCCTCCGTCCATTGCGTGAAGGCGGGCGGCAAACTGGAAATCCGTAAGGCGTCCTCCGGTGGGCAATATGGCGTCTGTCACATGCCCGATGGCAACAGCTGTGAGGAATGGTCCTTCTTCCGCACGGGCCAGTGCAAAGCTGAATCGCTGCAAAACCGATAACGTTCTGGCATGGGGGATATTGAAAAAATCCCCCATTCATCTCATTTCCTTACTGGAGAGACCGTTTCAGAAGTCAGCAGATGCGGGCTGGCAGAGGATTTTGTGCCTGAAAAGGCAGTTTTTAAGCCCTGCCAGACTGATCTGAGCAATTTTTGAAGTAGTCTCGTCATGCAGGAGGCGGCAGATTTTGGCCTGAGGGCAAAGGCTGCTGCGCTCATGATGCAGTGTCACGCATGAATGCGGGGAAAAAGATGACTGAAACAGCCACGGGCACCACGCCCGCACAGGGCAGCGAAACACGGGAATTCAGCGCGGAAGTCGGGCGGCTGCTCGACCTTGTGGTGCATTCGCTCTACTCCGAGCGGGAAATTTTTCTGCGCGAACTGGTGGCCAACGCCGCCGATGCCACGGACCGCCGTCGCTTTGAGGCGCTGACCGATGGCGCGCACGCCCTTCCTGAAGATGCAAAAATCCGCATCAACCCGGATAAAGACGCCCGCCTGCTGACCATCAGCGATGATGGTGCTGGCATGAGCAAGGATGAACTGGTTTCCAACCTGGGCACCATTGCCCGGTCTGGCACGCGCGCCTTTGGGCAGAAGCTGGAAACCGCGAAGCCGGAAGACCGCCCGAATCTGATTGGCCAGTTTGGCGTGGGCTTTTATGCCGCGTTCATGGTGGCGGATAAGGTAGATGTCGTCTCCCGCCGCGCAGGCTCGGATGAGGCCTGGCGCTGGACGTCTGACGGCAAGGGTTCCTACACGCTGGAACCCGCCACACGCGAAAAAGCTGGGACCGACATTACCCTGCACATCAAAGAAGACGCGGACGAATTCCTTGATAGCTGGCGCCTGGAAGCTGTCATCCGCAAATGGTCGGACCATATTGCGTGGCCCGTGACCATCTTCAAGGAAGGCAAGGAAGAAGCTGCTAACGAGGGCACAGCACTGTGGCGCAAGCCGCGCAGCGAAATCAGCGAAGAGCAGCTGAACGAGTTCTATCGTCACCTTACCCACAACTTTGATACCCCGTGGGACACGCTGCACTGGCGCGCTGAAGGCACGATTGAATTTTCCGCCCTGCTGTTTATTTCGGGCAGCCGCCCGTTTGAATTTGCCGAGCAGACGCGAGAAAGCCGGATCCGGCTGCATGTCCGCCGCATGTTCATTACGGATGAAGCAGACATCGTCCCCGGCTGGCTGCGCTTTGTGCAGGGCGTGGTGGACACGGAAGATCTGCCGTTGAACGTCTCGCGTGAAATGCTTCAGGCCACCCCGGTTCTGGCCCGCATCCGCAAGGCCGTGACTGGCAAAGTGATGGGTGAACTGAAAACCCGCGCCAAGGATGAAGAGGCCTACGCCAGCTTCTGGGAAAACTTCGGCCCCGTGCTGAAGGAAGGCATGTGGGATGACCCGGCACACCGCACAGAAGTCGCGGCCCTCAGCCGGTTCCGCTCCAGTGCTGTGGACGGCCTGATTTCTCTGGACACCTATATCAGCCGCATGAAACCCGAGCAGGATGCCATTTATTACCTGACGGGCGATAACGCAGAAACACTGGCAACCTCTCCGCAGATTGAAGGCTTCAAGGCCCGTGGTGTGGAAGTTCTGCTGCTGTCTGACGCGGTGGATTCCTTCTGGCCTGAACGTCTGGGCACCTATGAAGGAAAAGCCCTGCGGAACGTTGCACAGGGCCAGACGGACCTTGAGAAGTTTGGCGCTCCGGCTGAAAACGATGCCGAAAAAGCCGATATGGACACACTGGTCCCTGCGCTGAAAACAGCTCTGGGTGAGACAGTTTCCGATATCCGCGCCACAGACCGTCTGGTGAACAGCGCCATGGTGCTGACTGCCCCTGAAGGCGGTCCGGATTTACAGTTGCAGAAGCTGATGCAGCGGAGCGGCCAGAGCCTGCCGCCCGTTACACCGGTTCTGGAACTCAACCCGGCTCATCCGATTGTCCACCATCTGGCAGAGCTGGTGAAAGCCGGAAAGCCGGTGGATGCTCTGGCCCATATCCTGCTGGACGTTGCAAGCATTCAGAATGGTGAAACACCTAAGGATGTAAACGCTTTTTCCCGCAGGCTGATGGACTATCTTGCCGGGGGTGTTGACGCTAACAAGACAGCTGAGCCGGAAACACCTAAAGACTGATTACGTTTTTATCAGCGCATAAACGCCGGCTTCCTCAACCAGAGGGAGCCGGTTTTTTATTGCTCTTTACGCAGCGTATTCAGCCATCGTGCTTTTTCACGCGGTTCCAGACGTCATCCAGATAATCTACGGGCTGATCCTGCATGGATCGTCCTTCTTCAGCCAGCTGGGCTTCAACGGCCTCAAAGCGCCGGGTGAACTTGTCACACGCCTGCCTCAGGCAAGCTTCCGGGTCCAGATCCAGCCGTCGGGCCAGACTGGCGAGGGAGAAAAACACATCCCCCAGCTCATCCTGCATTTTGGCCCGGTCATTTGCCGCCATTTCCACGGCAAATTCTTCCATTTCTTCATGCACCTTGGCCACAACACCCTGCACATCCGGCCAGTCAAACCCGACACGGGCTGCACGGGACGCAATTTTTGAAGCCCGAAGCAAGGCTGGCAAAGCAGGCGGAATCCCTGCAAGCGCACCGGGACGTTGGCCCGGAGCCACCAGCTTCTGCCGCTCCTTATCCTTCAGCTGCTCCCACTGCCCCGGCATGGCGGCGGAGGTGGGTTGCCCGGAAGCCCGGCTTTCGGAGGGAGAAGATGCATCCTCGTCCTGCCGGGAACCCAGCACGTCCGGTCCGAATGAAACATGCGGGTGGCGGCGGATCATTTTTTCCGTAATCAGGCGGGCGATTGTGGCAAAATCAAAATGCCCCTCTTCTTCTGCCAGACGCGCCTGATAGACCACCTGCAACAACAGGTCCCCCAGTTCATCAGGGAATGCCTGCCAGTCCTGCTTCTGGATAGCATCCAGCACTTCGTAAGCTTCTTCTATGGCGTAAGGGGCAATGGTTTCGTGCGTCTGCTCACGGTCCCACGGGCAGCCATGCTCCGGGTCGCGCAGCCGGGCCATCAGAGCCACAAGGCGCATCAGTTCACGGGCCGCATCCGTCTGTCCGGCTGTTTCAGTCAGGCTCTGTGCCGAAGAGGCGTTGTGTTGTGCACCCATAAGACCCCGCTTCCTTTCAATCCTTTGTGTTTTCCCTCAGTCGGCCCGCAGAGCTATGCTCTTTGCTGCATTCGACCGGATCTGAAGCAGAAAACCGCTTTCCCTCATGTCAGCCCTGCACCGGTTATGGTGTTTTTCGCGTCCCCCTCTTCCGCCACAAGGGACTTACCCCGTATATGCGGAAGCAGAGAGACCGAACAGCCCACGCGCCACAGAGTGTGGCACGGGCGGAAGACAGGGAGCCTCCCACTATCTGGGCGGAATATATAAGGCATGACGCAGCAACCTGTTATTTTTATCGATGGAGAAGCCGGAACCACCGGTCTGGGCATTCGGGACCGCCTGTCCGCACTACCCGTCCACATACATTCTATTGACACGGCCCACCGCAAGGACCCTGCAGCCCGCAAAGACGCCATGGCTGCAGCAGATCTGGTTGTGCTGTGCCTGCCCGATGATGCCTCACGTGAGGCTGTGGAAATGGCTGAAACGCTGGGGCATAACGCACCGCGCATTCTGGATGCCAGCACGGCATTCCGCACAAGCCCGGGTTGGGTCTACGGCTTTCCAGAACTCTCCCCCGCCCAGAGTGAGGCCATTCAGGGCGCACCTCGCATTTCAAACCCCGGCTGTTACCCCACCGGGGCCATTGCCCTGCTGCGTCCGCTGATTGAAGCGGGCATTATGGATGCGCATTATCCTGTCTGTATCAACGCCATTAGCGGGTATTCCGGCGGCGGGCGCGCCATGATTGAAGCTCATGCCCGGGATGGCGGCCCAGCCTTTGAACTCTATGGGCTTGGGCTGGACCATAAGCATGTGCCGGAAATCCACCTGCATGCAGGCCTGACGCGTCGGCCCGTTTTTGTGCCGTCCGTCGGACATTTTGCATGCGGCATGATTGTGTCCATCCCACTGCATCTGGATGATCTGAATGGTGGCGTGACGAGTGCTGACCTGCATACTGCGCTGGCTGGCCGCTATGCCGGGCAGGACCATGTGCATGTTCTGTCCGCAGAACCCAAACTCTCAGCTGAAGCTCTGGCAGGCAGTGACTCAATGGAACTGCGCGTGCACGGCAGCCCGCACTCACGGCAGGCTGTGCTGACAGCGCGCCTGGATAACCTTGGCAAAGGCGCATCAGGCGCGGCCTTACAAAATATTGCCCTGATGCTCGGGCTACCGCAGGCCTGAGCACATCCATATCGCTTTTTCAAACAGGACTTCTTAGCATGACACATCGTGTAGCACTGGTAACGGGCGGCAGCCGTGGCATTGGTGCCGCAATTGCAGAAACACTGGCCAAAGACGGATTTGATATTGCTCTGACCTACGCCCGCAACGCGGACGCCGCAGAAGCTGCCGCCGCTAAAGTACGGGCACACGGCCGCAAAGCGCTGTGCATTAAGGCAGATGGCACGACGGTTGAAGGAAATCAGGCAGGCGTTGCTGAAACACTCAAAGAGTTTGGCCGCATTGATACCCTCGTTTGCAACGCAGGCACGTATCCCTACGGGCCGATTGATGAGATGAGCGTGGCTCAGATTGACACTGTGCTGAACCTGAATGTGCGGGCCGTAATGGTGGAAACCATGGAAGCCGTGAAGCACATGAAGGAAGGTGGTCGCCTGATTTTTATTGGCTCCGCTTTTGGTGCGCGCGCGCCCTTCCCCGGTATTTCACTTTATGCCGCCACCAAGGCCGCCCTGCGTGGCTTTGCCAAGGGCGTGGCCCGTGACCTCGGCCCGAAAGGCATTACCGTGAACGTGGTGGAACCCGGCCCGATTGATACCGACATGAACCCCGCCACGGGGGACGTCGCCAAGCTGATTAGCAGCTTTGTGGCAACCGGCACCTACGGCACGGTGCAGGACATTGCGAGCATGGTGTCTTTTCTGGCCAGCCCGCAGGCAGGCTACATTACAGGCGCTGCTTTGCCGGTAGATGGCGGCCTGGAGGCCTGATTTCACAGGCTGACGAATCCTTTAAGAACCGAAAGGGCAAGCACTGCCTTTTCGGTATTTTTATGAGCAGAAATTTGTCTCATTATTTATATTGATAATCATTAATTGGAATGTTAAGGATTTTTAAGAATGAGGCAGAGCACATTCCTATCTCGTGCCTGAGCATTCTTATTGTAATTTTAAAAGGAGTGAGTGCTATGCGTGACCTGACATCTACAGAAATGGATAACGTTTCCGGCGGCACGTTCTGTCTTATTGCCGCGGCTGGACTGTCCGTGCTGGCTCTGGCGGCTTTCTTCACGGCTATCAGCCCGGATGCCAACCACAACACCCAAGCTAACTCTGGAAAACCAGCTGGCGCAAAAAGCTGATTTAAATTTTTGCATCAGCCATGCTCTCCATTATTGAGCATGGCTGAGTATTATGGATACGTGTTAGTTTTCTTAACTTACATTACCCATCCGCTTTGTTTGAACCAGAGAATGGTTGTTAGAATATGAAGGAAGAGCATAGCGCCTAAAAAACCATAGCTTCTTTTTTTTGATCCTGTCGCTGCAGTCACTGCAAGATATTGAATGACAAGCGGGTTACCAAAAAAATATCGCTCAAAAGACTCTACACCCGTAGAAAGCGCCACAAATGCCGTTACTCCGGCCAAAAAAGCATTCAAAGCCCATTTTTTTGAGGCCATTTTCCATAAAATGAAAAAAGATACAATTGCAAATAGTGCGTATTTTATAAAATGCTTTTGTGTAAATGCTTTAACAACATTATAAAGAAAAAAGCCAAATTTTCTATGCCATGCAGCTTCGATATGCACAAAGGCAAGCCCGTCCCCGACAAGGTTGTGCAAAAATAACATATAAGAAAATAAGCCCAAACAGCCTCCAGCTATCAGAACCATCCCCCCTATAATCGGTGTTTGATCTCTTCTGATGTCCTTCCAGGATATCTCTTCCTGCAACACATACCAAAGAGCCAGACAGCAGGTCATCATGAAGCCGGTAGGACGGGCCAGGGACATTAGTGTACAGCCTATGGCCGCCAGATAGATTTTTTTCTGCCGCAACATGCATATTGCAGCCATCATGGTCACGCCGTATATGCCTTCAGAATATTGGGCAAAGTACCAAATATTCAGTGGGTATAGTAAAAAAAATAGCAGTAAGAAATTTCTCTCGACTTTAATTTTTCGAATTTCAAGATCTTTGATGCACAAACAAATAAGGACGGGCCAGAAGCTTAGATTAATGATCAAACCCGTTTTTTGGGTAGAGATATGCGTGATCAGACTAATCGATCTCATTAACTCCGGATAGAGAGGGAAAAAAGCCCAGTTTGCCTGCCCTTTCTGAAACAAGGGAAATGTCTTTGGTTGAAGAGCATAGCCAGTGTTAGCTATCTCCTGATACCAGGAACAATCCCATTTGCACGATGCTGCAAAGATGCCTCCATAAGGGATGGCCGCAATATAAATCACACTGTAAAAAAATATGCACATTATTAATAAAATATAAATGAATTTTGAATGAGTTAGTTTTTTTAATTTCATTCTGAATTTCACATTTTTATTCATTTATATTCGAAATTATTATATATCATTTTTATTTTCTCTCTTTATTTAGAAATTTATTATGAAAACCCGCTGAAACCACAAAAGAATTATTTTGTTTTTCCATGAAAATATTCATATTTTTTCCTTGAAGAAAAATGGTCATCCAGCATGCATGTCTCTCCTGAATGAGACATTTCAGATTCGTCCAAGAGGATTTATGCCAAACTAAGCAATAAGAAATGTTTATAAAATTAACGAGATATTATTGATATTATA
The DNA here is from genome assembly GCF_937875265.1 of uncultured Acetobacter sp. Lineage (GTDB taxonomy): Bacteria > Pseudomonadota > Alphaproteobacteria > Acetobacterales > Acetobacteraceae > Acetobacter. The sequence continues at coordinate 9,533 of NZ_CALLXM010000195.1, forward strand.
TTGAAATTTAACTTTTTAGATTGAGTTTATAAAATATAAATTTCTCATAAAATTGATTTTTTAATTTTTTTGAAATCTTCTCTGGCGATATTCAGCAAACATACCTAGAACATTACCGGTTTGTTAGTTTTGAATTATCTCTGGAGCTTTTCTCCCATGCCCCCGAACAAAGCAGGGTGTATTTATGCCATGCATCCGAAGCATATGCTTTGCTCTTATGGTGCTTTAGTCTTTACAGGCCCTGAGTCTCCCCACGCATGAGTTCTGATCTATTCAGGCCAGAAGCTCTTGCCTCCCGGCGCCAGTCATGGCTGGGGCAGGTTCAGGCCTCCCAGCCCCTGTCCATCCGCATTGCTGCGTGGTTCACACTCGCCCTCGTGGCGCTGTCCATTCTCTACATAATTTTTGGGGTTTATACGCGCCGCGTACATGCCACAGGGCTCATGATGCCCCCTTCCGGGCTGATTACAGTCAATGCCAGTGCGGCAGGCATTGTTATGAAGCAGCATGCGGAAGAAGGCATGCGAGTCAAAAAAGGGGACACCCTGTTTGTGATTGATCTGGAAGCCACATCAGCTTCCGGACCAACACAGGGGCATGTTCTGGCTGAACTGATGAACCAACGTTCCTTGTTTGAAAAACAGAAGACTATTCGCTCGGCTGACGCACCTGTTGAAAAACAATCCATGGTGACGCAAATCCGCTATTTGCAACAACAGCATGAGCATATCGGTCACCAGCTGGAAAATGATGCTCGTGTACTGCCTGTTGTGGAAAGTGCTGTACGCCGCATGCAGAGCGCAGAAACTGCCCACCTTGTGACTGAAACACAGTTCCAGAGTCAGCTATACACTTATGCACAGCTGCTCAGCAGCCATGCTCAGTTTTTACAAAGCTACACTGATACAGAAGGAAAAATTGCAGACCTGACATCCAAGCTTATCCGGTATGACAGCCAGCTTTCACATGACCTGAATGATCTGGACCGCCAGATTGCCCAGATTGATCAGCAGATTGCGGAAGGGGAAGGCCACCGAACCAACGTCATTCAAGCTCCTGATGATGGCGTTTTAACTGCTATCCGCGCCAACCCCGGCCAGCAGGTTTCCGCTGGCACCCCCCTTCTGACCCTTCTGCCCACAGGCCATACACTAGAAGCGGAACTCTATGTCTCCAGTGCGTCCATCGGGTTTATTCATGAAGGTGAACCGGTTTTACTGCGCTATGCCGCCTTCCCATATCAGCGGTTTGGCCTCTCCCGTGGCCGTGTAAGCGAAATTACCCGCGCGCCCGTTACCGCAACAGACACCAACTCTACCGGGCAACACGCAGCTCCGACCACAAAAGATAAAACACAGTCTCAAGCTCCCAGTCAGGACGTGTATCGCATCCGTGTGCTGCCGGATGCCCAGTATATCGAGGCCTATGGGCAGCGCAAAAACCTTGAAGCCGGCATGGAAGTGGAAGCGGATATCGCTATTGATTCCCGCCGGCTTTACCGGTGGATTTTCGATCCTGTCATCAGCATGAGGGACAGTATTTACGCCGTGAGCGGGGGGTTGGTAAAATGAACCTTGGCCTTAAACAACTGGAATTTGGCTGGGGGTCTCGTACACCGGTCATCCTGCAGGTCGAAGCCGCGGAATGTGGACTGGCCTGTCTGGCCATGATCATGGGCCATTATGGCAACCAGATTGATCTCGCCACATTGCGTCGTCGGTATTCCGTCTCTGTCAAAGGGGTTTCCCTACGCGATCTGGTAACGACAGCGGATAAGGTCGGCCTTTCCACCCGCGCCGTGCGGCTGGATATGGATGATCTGCAAAACCTGCGTCTGCCCTGCGTGTTGCACTGGAGCATGAACCATTTTGTGGTTCTGACAAAAGTGACGCCCAACAAGGTAGTTATTCATGACCCTGCAGTTGGTAAACGCACCCTGAGCATGGGTGAAGTCTCCCGTGAATTTACCGGCATTGCGCTGGAAGCCGTTCCTAACGAGAGCTTTCAAAAACAGGATGACCGTGAAACCCTGCGTCTGCGGGACCTGTTCCGCCATGTCGCCGGTTTGCGCCCTGCCCTTATGGTGCTGTTCGCTCTCTCACTTGGCCTGGAAGTTATCGCGCTGATCATGCCGATGATTTCTCAGGTAGTGATTGATGAAGTGATTGTCACCGCCGACCACGAACTGATGATCACCATTGCCTTCGGTCTTGCCCTGCTACTGCTGTTACAGATGCTCATAGGCTCTGTGCGCCAGTGGGCCGTGCTTATTCTGGGCACTCGTGTAGGGCTGGAATGGAATACCAGCCTGTTTGACCATCTTTCCCGTCTGCCGCTGGACTATTTCTCAAAGCGGCATGTGGGCGACGTGCTGTCCCGCTTCAATGCCCTCGGCACCATTCAGAAAACCATCACCACAGATATGGTGCAGACCCTTATGGACGGGCTGATGGCCATTGGTATGGCAGTCATGCTGTTTATCTATGGCGGCTGGCTGGGCATGATCGCCATGATTGCCACCGGGCTGGATATCATGCTGCGCCTGATTACCTACCGTGTTTATCGGGAGGCCTCGGAAGAACAGATTGTTATTGATGCCCGCCAGCAAAGCCATTTTATTGAGACACTCCGAGGCATGGCCAGTGTCAAACTTCTGGGCCTGCGGGAGAGGCGGCGCACAACGTGGCTGAACCTGATTGTTGACAGCATCAACATCCGCCTGCGCCTGCAACGCTACGATCTGATTTACGGACGGCTGGGCGACCTGATTTTTGGGGCTGACCGTCTGATCATGATGGTGCTGGGGGCTAACGCCGTGATGCGCGGCGATATGAGTGTGGGGATGCTGGTTGCCTTCCTGTCTTACAAGGACCAGTTTGCTGGCCGCATTGGCAGCCTGATTAGCAGTGGTTTCCAGCTCCGTATGCTCAATGTGCAGACAGACCGCCTGTCCGATATCGTCATGACGGACCCGGAACCCTCAGCAAAAGGGATTATTCCCATTCCCCTGCGGTCCGATGGTGTGCAGCAGGCGGCCAACCTGAGCTGTATCAATATTTCAGCCCGCTATGGCAC
>NZ_CALLXM010000196.1 GCF_937875265.1 uncultured Acetobacter sp.
CGACATCCCGGCCGAACCGGAAACCCCCCCCGCCCAGGCGGAAGCAGCCCCCCCTCCGGCCGACAAAGCCCCCTGATCTTCAGGCGGCTTTCCCTGCCAGCTTCGCTTCAATGCAATCCCAGATCAGCCCTGCGGCATTCGTCCCGTCAAAGCGTTCAAGCTCCTGAAGTCCTGTCGGGGATGTCACGTTGATTTCCGTCAGATAGTCTCCGATCACATCAATCCCGACAAAAATCAGCCCGTGTTCCTTGAGGAACGGCCCGATCGCAGCGCAGATTTCTTCATCACGCGCCGTCAGCCCAACTTTACGGGCCACCCCGCCAACATGCATATTGGACCGGTGGTCCTCACCAGACGGTACACGGTTAATCGCGCCAACCGGCACACCATCCACCAGAATAATGCGCTTATCGCCTGCTTTGACCGCAGGTTCGTAACGCTGGATCATCAGCGGCTCACGGGAGCGGGCAAAGTGCATTTCCAGCAGCGCGTTCAGATTCTGGTCATCCTCACGAATACGGAAAATGCCGCTTCCTCCATTTCCGAAGAGCGGTTTAACAATAATATCACGCCACTGACGACGAAAAGCGCGAATTTCTTCCACGTCCCATGTCACCAGCGTAGGAGGCATCAGGCCGGGGAAGTGCGTCACCAGCAGTTTTTCCGGCGAATCCCGCACCCAGCGCGGATCATTCACCACCAGAGCCTTGCCCGGACCAATGCCATGCACATGGTCCAGTAAATGTGTGGCCGTAATGTATGCCATGTCAAAAGGTGGGTCCTGACGCATCAGCACCACGCCCATCTCACCCAGTGAGCGCCGGGCTACAGGGCCAAAGCTGGCATGCCGACCATGCTCACGCTGCACGGTAACAGGGCGGACAGCCGCACTTACCTGCGCTTTAGCCACACCGCCGGGCTCAGCAACGCCTTCGCCCAGCGCCATAGAGCCCACTTCATAAACAAACAGCGCATGCCCACGGGCCTGCGCTTCCAGCATCATGGCGAAGGTGGAATCACCGTCAATATTGATGTGCTCCAGAGGATCCATCTGGACAGCCACATTCAGTGGAGATGACATACGCCCCCGCTTTCCTTTTGCATTACTCTTGTTGCACCGTAATCCTGTTCCTGCGCCCTGTCCAAACAGACACGGAAACCACAGAAGCAGAGCACTCTTTTTCAGGACATTTTCAGGGCAGCATCACGGCGTCCAGACTGCGCCCAGCCCTGTCACACCGCATCTGAACATGAAAAACAGAATAGGTTTCTGCCACAGCACCGTTTCTCTGGCGAACAGCGTCCGGATCTTCCCCCAGCACGATAAAGTGAGCCGCATCAGGCTGATCATGTCGCCTGTGGCTCCGAAATAGATACCCCTCCGCGCATGCAGCACGGGGCAGATCAAACAGCATCCAGCGTGGTTCAACCGCCATCACCCTTCGATCTTTTGGCCCGTAAAACGAGAGTTCAGCCGCCAGACCGTATTCATCCGCGATCAGCAAAGACGAGGCTGGCGTGCGTGCGGCAAGTGTTTGCGCAAAATTTTGCCAGCCACCCATCTGCCGCAAGGTCATGTCAAAATGCGGAGAGAGCGTGACGGGTGAAAAGACGGCCTGCATCACAATCACCCCAACCAGCGCCATTCCAAACAGGCTGGAAGCCACCCACCCCCGCCATGCGGGCAGGGCTGCGGCAACGGCTAGAGCCGGATACAACACAACCGGCCAGTTTGCCTGCACGCGTGCGCCAACAGCATGCTGCACAAACACGGCAGCAGGCAAAATGATCATCAGCAGCAACAGACGGGAAA
>NZ_CALLXM010000197.1 GCF_937875265.1 uncultured Acetobacter sp.
CCGCAAAACGACTGGCAGACGGCTGATATGGCCCGGCGCGCCAAAGGCTGGCTGGTTCGCTGGGACTGGGTGTTTCTGGTTTCCGGATTTCTGCCCATGTTCATTTATGGCGCAGCCTTCGGGAATATCCTTCACGGCGTTGGCTTCCACTTCGGCTGGAACGGGCAGCATTATCAGGGCAGCTCCTTTTTCTCTTATCTGCTCAACCTGTTTGCTATTTTGTGTGGCCTGATGTCCGTGGCGCTGAGCGTCTATCAGGGAGGCGTCATGCTGATGTTGCGTGCGGAAAACCCAATTTATGAACGCACCCGACGCTACGCATTTTTCGGCGCTCTGACAGCCGCGGTGCTGTTCATTATTGGTGATATTTATATATCAGGCATGAAAGAATTTGTTTTTACTGCCCCGGTAGACCCCGCCATGCCAGCCGCCCCAATGCACGGCCAGCATGGTTGGCGGAGCCCTCGCAACCCGTATGAACAAAGCCATTCTGGCATAGTGGAGTGGCCTTGGCTCATGGGCTGGCACCATCGGGACAGTTGCTGCGACCATGTTCCCGTTTTTCATGCCGTCCACCACAGCGCCGGACCAGAGCCTGACCATCTGGAACAGCTCCGCCAGCGCTTACGGCCTGACCTGCATGCTTGTGGTGGCTCTTATCTTTGTACCCATCATCCTTTGCTACACCTCATGGTGCTACTACGTGATGCGCGGCAAGGTTCGTACGGCTGATATTGCTCACGATAGCCATAGCTACTAAAAGGGAATTTCACCATGCAACTTGTTCGTCTGACCGGTCTGGCTGCTGTTTGCGGTTTTTGTGGGAGATCAGGGCCCCTGGTACTTCGCCTGGGTCATTAGCACCATCATGATTATTCTTGTTTCCGGGGCTGGCGCTATCCTTCTGGATGCACAGCAGGACGGGAAAATCGGCTCATCTACCAGTAATGAGGTTTGACTATGTTAGGTGATCTTGAAAGAATAATTCTGTTTATTCCTTTCTTTTATCTTCTTCTTTACGTCATTGTCTATCGGGTTGTGCGCAAGCTTTTCCCCTGATGCATTCCTGAAGCGCAAAAAGACTTTTATCAGCCCTCATGCCGGAAAGCAGGCATGAGGGCTTTTCTGTTCTCATGCCTTTTCGCACAAAACCTGAGAACGGGCTGCGGCTACAGCGGTATGAAGCTGCGCGTAAATATTGCCCTCACCCAGAACAGCACTAATCCTGTGGCGATCCATATCCGCATGCAAAAATGGATTAACCCGACCAAACAGGACAAGAACTGACTGTTCCTGCAATTCCGTCAAGACACTCCGCAAAAGGCTGGCTGCGGAGTAATCAATATCCGTAATCGCGCTGGCATCCACCACAACACACCGAACAGGCGTTGGTGCTGTTTTAATCAAGAACCTGATGTCTTCTGCAAAGCGGTTACAGTTTGCGTAAAACAGATCCGCGCAAAACCGGTACACTATCAGGCCTGGCTCTGTTTCAACGCCCGCTTTGACCGGAGAAGCCTCCAGAAGTTTGGTCTGTGCATCTTCCTGCAACACCATGGTATGCGGCTCATAACTATGCCGCACATGCCGAAACAGGGAGAGCGCAATGGCAACAAAAATGCCCTGCTCCACACCAACCCCGACAACTGTTGCCGCCGTAATCAGCGCGAGCCCGAACTCTCCCGGGCTTTCCTTGCGGATGCGTGACAGGGCACGCAGATCTATCATCCCCATTGCGACACTGAAAACAATCGCTCCCAGCACACAGCGGGGCAGATAGCGTAATGGGGCCGTCAAAAACAGCAGAACAACCAGTGTGACACAGGCAAAAACAAGCTGAGCTCTCTGGCTGCGTGCCCCGGCCTGCACTGCCATGGCAGTCTGGGTCGGGCTACCATTGACCGTGAACGTTCCGCTCAGACCCGCCAACGCGTTGGCTGCACTCAAGCCCAGAATATCTTTGTTTTCATCCACATTTTCCTGAAACTGATACGCATAGCTGCGAGACGTTGCCGCACTCTGGGCGATAATCACAAAAACGCAGGATGTAGCGACCGGCAACAGGCTGAGGATGTCATTCCACCCCACATCAGGAAAATGCAAAGACGGCAACCCGCCGGAAAGTGGTCCGACCAGCGCCACCCCATGCGCTTCCAGCCCCAGCGCCCAGCTGGCCAGAATACTGCCTGCCACCAGAACCAGCGCCAGCGGCTTATGGGGAGCAAACTTTTCCCCTGCATATAAAAGCACGCACATACCCAGCGAGATTACAGCACTCAGAGGCACGAGATGTGGCAGCCCTTTCAACAAATCCACACATTGCAGAAAGGGATTATGGGCGCTGGCATGTAAACCCAGCATGTCATACGCCATGGCAATACCGACCTGTAACCCGACACCTGCCATGAACCCGACCAGCACCGTGCGGGACAGAAAGTCTGCCAGAAACCCCAGCCGGAATAACCGTGCCACCAGCAGGAACCCGGCACTCAGAAGAGCCACCATGCTCACCAGCGCCATGTAATGCGCGCTGCCCGTCGGGGCCATACGCCCCAGAGCACTGGAAAAAATAGCCGCCGTTGCAGAATCTGCCGCCACCACCAGATGCCGGGAAGACCCTACACCCGCAAATGCTACCAACGGGAGCAGAACCGTATAAAGCCCCGTAACAGCGGGCATCCCCGCAATACGGGCATAACCCAGCACCTGCGGAATATTCATGCAGGCAAGGGAAAGCCCGGCCAGACTATCTCGCACAGCACCGGCACGATCCCCCAGCCCCAACAGTCTGAACAGGTTCTTCAGCATTTCCCCACCCTGATCGTCCTTTAATCTTTCAGGGTCTTGTGCAGCCATTCGCGCGCTTCGTCATCTTTTTGAAAGCAGACCTGCCCCCACGAAAAAAGCCACCCTGCCCCAGCAAAGGAGCAGAATGGCTTTCAACACACTCAAACACAAAGCAGGACTGAAGCGCTATTCACCCCCGCACGGAGCGACCCTCAGATCTGGTGAGACCTACTTCTTGTATCAATCGTGTCTGTGCGACACGCCGGCGGAAGCACGTCCTGAAGGCTTGTTATGGCGGCATTGCGGGACAGGCCACTTTCTTTTGCCAGCAAGTCAATCACGTCAGACGGCAGAAGTTTTTGCACAACATCTTCCGTGGTGGGTTCTGGAATAGAATGATTTTCCCACTGTGACAGCACGGACCGCAGGCCATGCTGTTCTGCATTCCGGCGCACAACGTTCTGCCCGGCGTTGTTATCGCGTTCCAGATAATGAATCAGAGCGGAAGACAGGCCAGATTTATCTGTTGTTGCTGCCGTCACTGTATCAGCCACAGCGGTCATGGCAGAGCTAATTTTGTCTTTTGTTGAAACCGTCATTGTAGTCCCCTTTATGGAAAGTGGACGAACGCATCAGGATATCTCTACACCGCATCGTATAAAGACTAAACGCCAGTGCCTTTGTATTCTGGCATTGGCCGTGCTCGCCCATTGTAAAACCTTACACTTCCAACGAGGCGACTACGGAAACGTTGCGCATAGCTTTATGAACATTACGTCATAAAACTATGCGCAGGCTTTATCCTCTTAAATCCGCATCCTGAATCTTCTCAGGAAAATAATTAAGATTTAAAGAGTTTTTTAATATTAGAAAATAGTTTCCAGAATACCACCTTCAACGCGCAAGGCTGCGCCTGTGGTGGCCGAGGCTTCATGAGACGCAACATACAGGATCATGTTTGCAACCTCCTCAACACTCGCCGGACGCTTGATCAGAGAAGAGGGGCGCTGGGTTTGCACAAACTCTGAGCTGACTTCTTCAAGAGATTTTCCAGTTTCCTTCATTT
>NZ_CALLXM010000198.1 GCF_937875265.1 uncultured Acetobacter sp.
TATTATCAAAACAACCTGACCGGCGCATGTAACAGGAAAGCTAAAGACATTTTAAAATTGAACCCACAAAAGCTGCCATGGCTAAACAAATAGAGCGCTACAAAAATGCCCCCGAAATGAGACGGGGGCATTAAAAGTTCTAAAAAACCCAGGATACAGTGCCCTTCAGGCCACTTTCTGAATACCGAACACCATACTGCCCGGTATAAGACACGCCCACACGAATACGCTTTGTTACCTCTGCCTGAACGCCGACTTTTACCAGAGCTGCATCCTGCACCAGCGGCACACCGCCAACTTCAAAGTCTGAGCTGCCAGAGACCAGTGCTTCACGCGTCGTGGGCGTAATCGCCCCGAAGGCATGACGATACCCAACAGTCATCCCAGGAATAAGTACAGCCTTGCCAACTTTCACGCGGGACGCGAGGCGTGTACCAAAGGTTGCATATGTCACACCTGTATCCTGACCATGGCCATACAGACTGGATACGCCACCATGCTCCCGGAAGGATTTGGTCTGCTGGTTGATGTAAGCTACATCGCCAAACGGCTCCACCATCACACGGCCCAGATCAAACCGGTATCCGAGGTCCGCAAAAGCCTGTGCTGTGCCGCCGTTATAGCTGCTGTTCTGTCGGTCATAAAAACCGGGAAATGCAACAGTGCGCCGAGTGGAAAGCATGTTCCACGTATAGGTTGCCCCCATCCGCAGGCCCAGACGCTTCCAGTGCGTGCTGGCATAGCCGCCCAGTGTCACGTTATCACTGCGCCCGGAAGCAGCACGCCCGGACGTGGAGAAGCTGGAATGACCGTACCCAACCAGACCACCAATATGCCAGCCCTGAATGGCCGAAGTATCAGCCCCCATCACAAACCCACCGGTAGAATTGCTCATGCCTGCTGCATTATCTGTGTGGCCGTTGCGGCTCCAGCTTCCGTATGCCTGCATCCAGAGGGTTTGCCCGGCATCTGCATGGCACTGCGTGCCTTCTTGCACATGGCCATGAACAGCTGTTTTTGCCGTACCACTCTGCGCACCGGGCAGACAGTCTGCCGCCCGCATGCGGTCAATTGCCACATCACGGATTTCATATGCATCCTGAATGAGCGCCGTGCGAGCTGAGGCATGAATTTCGCCGGAAAGCGCGTTGAATGCTCCCCGCGCACGGGAGAAATCGAGAGATGTAATCGGACGGCTGACATCAGATGTCGGAGCAATACCGTCAAGTGCCGTCGCAACACTTTGCTCATTCCGGGTCTGCGCGGCATCAGCAAACGCTGTGCTGCTGCGGGAAACTTCCAGCGCGACCAGATCTGGCTGATAAGAGACACCTGTTGTCAGAAACGGATATAGAGCAGGGTCGCCACTCAGATTGCTGACAACCTTGCCAAACTGCCCCTGAACACCACCGCTCGCTGTCAAAATGGTATAGCTCTGCCCCAGAGCCGGAGTTGGCGTATTTGCCGATGCAAGCGCCATCACTGTGCCGCCTTGCAGAACAGCTTTCCCGTTTGCCGTAATAATGCTGGCCAGCGGAGGCAGCGCACCAGAACCATAAATAATCTGGGCTCCACCCGGTGTCAGGTTTTCCGGGAAAGGAGATTGTACATGCACCAGATATGTAGAAGCCGACCCTAACGTGAGCGTTTGATCAACCCTCATGATACTGGGCGTTGCGCTGCTGGCCAGACCTGGAGAGACATACCCATTTTCTACAGAAAGGCCGCCAGCAAACCGACCGGTTCCGGTTACAAAGCCCGTAGACTCAACAGCACCAGTCGTCACACCGTTATTTTCAAAATGGCCTGCGTTTTCAATCTGCGTTTTTTCCAAACGCCCCTGCAGGATTAGTTCACCGGCCTGACCAATACCGGTCTTTCCCGTGTAAACACTGGTCCCGGTCAGGATTTCCTGCCCGCCTGCAATAATCAAACCGCCATGCGTCTGGTCCGCGCCACCCGTCAGAACCGGGGCGGGCACCACATCCGGGCGGGTAGTACCTGCTGCATAGTCATTCCGCAAAGAGCCTGAAAACGTGCCAGCCGCATTGGA
>NZ_CALLXM010000199.1 GCF_937875265.1 uncultured Acetobacter sp.
TGTGCTTCCACATTTTCACAGGCCGCAAGCGTGCTGGTTATCACGTTCATGGCTTTGTGCAGGTCTGACGTAAAGGGAACCTGCAAAGGAATGGTGAACACGCCGGGTTTTTCCGCGCGTGTGGCATTGCGCACAGCAGAAGTGATGAACTGCGAGTTCGGCACGATCATGGTGGACCCATCAGAGAGCTTGATGTTGGTCGAGCGGACGCTGATGCGTGCCACCTCACCATGCGCCCCGGCAATATCGACCACATCACCAATCGAGACGGGGCGTTCGGCCATAAGAATAATGCCGGACACAAAGTTCTGCACAATGGACTGCAAGCCAAAACCAATCCCGACCGACAGTGCACTGACAACCCATGTCATGCTCTTGACCGTAACACCCAGTGCAGCGGCCATGCACAGACCAATAATAATCCACGCGCTATACGTCAGAATATTCAGGATGGAGGCCTGCGCACCAATATCCAGCCGCGTTGTGGGGAAGAAGTGCAGGCGGAACCAGTTTCTGACAACGCGGATAGCGTAATGGCCCATAATGGGCAGCCCGGCACACAGCAGAACGGCATCGAGTGAGAGGTTGAAGCTGCCTTCCGTCGCGTTTTGTCCTTTGAAGATGGACAGAATACGGCGGCCAACCTGTGCGGGGTCAAACTCGGCCCCTGCGGTCGCGACTGAAAAAGCGACAACCAGCAGAAAAACACTGATCAGGCCGGGAATAACCACACTGGCCTGATCCACCAGTCGGGCGGGCAGGCCCAGTTTGACCAGATGGGCCCCAACCGGCGCTGTGGAGGGAAACACGCTGCTGCCCAGAGCTGTTGCCAGCAGGGCCACAAGCAGCAGGCCCGTCATGGTAATGGCCATGACAGACACCCATGAGATGACCGTATAGGCCAGCGGAATATACCCAGTGAACACAGCCCCCCAGCAGACGAGGGCAATGGTGGTGGCAAGTGTTCTTAAAAGGGGTGCGACCTCAGCAGAACTGGCGGATGGGTCATCCTGTTTGGCGGACAGGCGCAGCTGGCGCGGAATGGCAAACAGCAGCGGGCTGACAGCCAGTGTGTAAAGTCCATCCATCAGCTGAATGGGGATGAGCCCGAGGCCACTCTCATTGTCCACATAGCGCAGCAGGCCGCGCACAATCAGGGCCACGGCAAACCATACAGGGAACAGGCGGAGGTTGCGCGCCAATGTGTCCGGCATGGGGAACACGCGCCATTCCGGCTTGCGTGAGAGCATGCTCATGCCCAGTTCCAGCACAAACCCGCAAAGTGGCACCTGAGCCGCCACCATGTCGGCCAGGGCTGACAGGTCATCCGCCAGAGCGTCATTATTAAAGCTGATGGCGCTCCACGTAATCTGGAACGCACCTTCCCATGCAACCACACCAATGAGCGAACACAGGACGGCGGCGGTAATGGGGCGGATGCGGCCCGTGGGCATAAAGCGGGAGACCAGCATACGCACCGGCGTATGGCAGACAAAATGCAGCGCCAGCAGCAGGGTAGAGAGCAGCATGGCCCCTAGCGTGAGCAGGGCGTGGCGACCGGTAAACGCGACTTTCAGCACAGCCCCGGTTTCTGATGCCAGAGCGGAAACCCGTGCCGTATCCTGCCGGGATGTGCTGGAAAGCTGAGACCAGAAATTGACCCCCAACGGGGTGGGCAGCCTCTGCGTCATGGTAGCCTGCTGGATGGCCGTGCCATGCTGGCGGAGTTCCTGCACCAGTTGCTGGGCTTCAAGCTGGTAAAGCCGCAGGCGAGTGATGCGGCCGGAAATATCCTGCTGCCGGGTTGTCAGCATTTTCCGTTGCTGCGTGATGGAAGCAGGTTCTGCTGCTTCCGGTTTACCAAGAATATCCACAAAATTCTGATAAACTGCTTCATACGGCTTGATCTGCGCCAGCATGGCGTCTGCCTTGGTGGAAACCGCCGTGGCGCGGCGTAGCAGCATATTCAGGGCGTTGGTATTCTGGCTGGAAGAATAGTCTTTCCGGCTGCTCTGGTAGATGGCGCGGATATCTTCGCCCATCGCATTCAGAGTGTCATCGGACGCAAAAAGCGTGATGTCCGTAATCAGCGGAGCGGTGGGTGGCGTTGCAGGGGCTTGTGTGGCGGAGGGATTAGGGTCCGCTGCCCGTGCCGCAGGAACTGAGAGCAGGGGATGAAAAAGCCCCGCCATGACCAGACAGAGTACAGGAAGAAAAACACGGAACGGCTGGCGGATCATCAGGCTTCTCTACACTCCGGCACAAAGAACATGGGGGTTCAACGTGCCAGAGAACCGGGAGGTTGCGAAGAGAAGGGTTTACGTGCGGCCTAAAGCCGCGTCAGGAAAAACTCAGGAAGAGGACTTCTTTTTGTTTTTCTTCGGGTCTTTTTGCGTCTGAAGAGGGTTGAGGTCTTCCGCTGTGGCGGGTTTGGAACTCAGCGTTTTTTCCTGCAGGTGGTCCTTGTAGCCATACTGTTCCCACTGCGCTGCTGTGGTCATGTGGCGCGGCTCACTCTTGCCGAACATCCCGCAGGAGCAGAGCGTAAAAGCACATACCAGCATCAGAACCGCGTGTTTCATGTCTTGTTCCTGTGTTTCAGTCCGGTTTCTGCTTCTATCTCACCCGGCGGGAAGGGGGGCAAGTGGAAAAGCTCTGCCAGAGCGCACCCTTTAGCGCCGGAGTTCCATGGTAATGGGGCCTTCACGCCGCCCGTGGGTAAACTGGTCTACCATGGGGTTGCCACTATCCATCAGGGAGCTTGCTGGCCCCTGCCAGATCAGCTGGCCTTTGTAGAGCATGGCGGCTTCATCCCCAATGCGCTGGGCGGAGGCCATGTCATGCGTAATGGCAATGGCGGTGGAGCCAAGCTTTTTCACGCAATCCACAATCAGTCCGTCAATGACGGCACCCATAATGGGGTCCAGCCCGGTTGTGGGTTCATCAAAAAACAGAATATCCGGCTGGGCGGCAATGGCGCGGGCAAGGCCCACGCGCTTTTGCATGCCACCGGAAAGTTCGGAGGGGTAGAGTTCCCCTACGGACGGGTCCAGCCCCACTTGCGCAAGAATGCTGCCTGCGTGGCTGCGGGCGTCCTTGCGGGTAATTCGTTTGAGGGCCAGCAGGCCGAAGGTCACGTTTTCCCACACAGGCAGACTATCAAACAGAGCGCCGTTCTGAAACAGCATGCCAATCTTGCCGCGCAGGGCATCCTGCCGCCGGGGTGTGGCGTTCAGCATGTCTTCACCGTCAATTTCAATACTGCCTGCGTCGGGGGTAATCAGCCCCAGAATGCAGCGCAGCAACACGGACTTCCCGCTGCCGGACCCGCCAATAATCACAAAGGACGTGCCGGGCATGACATCCAGATTGATGCCATCCAGCACCTTTTTGGAACCGAAGGACTTGTGGAGGTCCCGGATACGGATTTTGGGGGTTATGCCGGTCATTGTGAGAAGAACAGATCCGTCAGGAGGTAATCAAACGCCAGCAGCAGAATGGAGGCTGCAACCACGGCGGAGGTTGTGGCCGTGCCAACGCCCTCGGCCCCGCCCTTGCTGTTATAGCCATAATAGCATCCCATCAGGGCAATCAGGAACCCGAACAGGGCGGCTTTGACCAGGCCCACGGTCACATCAATGACCTTTACGGAATTCAGCGTGGCAGTGATGTAGGCGTGTGGAGAAAAGCCGAGCTTGACTACGGAGACGGTAAAGCCCCCGGCCACACCCAGCACGTCTGCCACCATAACCAGCAGGGGCAGAGCAATGATGCCCGCCAGCAGCCGCGGCGCGACCAGATACTTCATGGGGCTGGTGGACAGGGTGCTGAGCGCATCAACCTGGTCCGTCACCCGCATGGTGCCAATTTCCGCTGCCATAGCGGCCCCCACGCGGCCAGCCACCATCAGCCCGGCCAGAACAGGCCCCAGCTCACGCGTAACAGCCAGCACCACAATGCCTGCAATGGCGCTTTGCACATGGTACTGCGCAAAGCCGGTGTAGGATTGCAGGGCAATCACCCCGCCAGAGAACAGAGCCGTCAGTGCCACCACGGGCAGGGAGAAAAACCCTGTTTCCAGAAAGGTGGACAAAAACACGCGGCCATAGAACGGCGGCCTGACAATATGAGAAAGACCGGACAGGGCAAACAGGGTCAAAGCACCCGCTGCGCGTATCAGGCCAAGGGTAGTACGGCCCAGTCTGGCCACGAGATCGAGCAACATATCCATCCGGTCAGGCTGTCCGGTCCTGTTTTGGGTGAGTGATAAGCAGCGTTCAGCCGTAGCCTGAAGTCCGGGTGCCGTCAAAGGGTGTGTCATTCTGTGAGGTGAAAGTCCGGGCGCAAGGGAGCTGTGCGGCCTGCTTTGTTGGGGCGTGCAGAGGCCTGACCATAAAATGCGGTATTGCGGCATCTGCCCGCTGAGGGCATTGGTGTGAGCCAGTTTTAAAGACCACTCTACGGATAATGAGTAAAGCAGGAGGGCAGGAAATGCGCATAGCCATGATCGGCGGCGGGTATGTCGGGCTTGTATCAGGCGCGTGTTTTGCCGAGTTCGGCATTAATGTCGCGATTGTTGAAACCAATCCCGCGCGTCTGTCCGCTTTGCGGGAAGGCCGTATTCCTATTTACGAGCCGGGGCTGGATGCACTGGTTGCGTCCAACAGTCAGGCAGGCCGCCTGACGTTTGGGGATGATATTGCCAGCGCCGTAACCGGGGCCGATGCTGTTTTTATTGCCGTGGGCACACCGCCCCGTAATGGGGATGGTGCTGCGGACATGCAGTATGTTCACGCCGCCGCCCGCCAGATTGCGAATGCTCTGACGGGCTACGCCGTGATTGTCACCAAATCCACGGTGCCGGTGGGCAGCAGCCGCCGCATTGCCGAAATTATCCGGCAGGCCCGGCCTGATGCGGATTTTGATGTCGCCTCCAACCCGGAATTCCTGCGGGAAGGCAGCGCCATTGGGGACTTCATGCGGCCAGACCGTGTGATTATCGGGCTGGACCAGACGCGCCCTGAGCGGGCCAGCCGTGCGGAAGATGTGCTGCGCCGGGTGTATCGCCCGTTATCCGTCATTGAAGCGCCGTTGTTGTTCACGGGGCTGGAAACGGCGGAACTGACCAAATACGCATCCAATTCTTTTCTGGCGATGAAGATTTCCTTCATCAACGAAATGGCCGATCTGTGCGAAACACTGGGGGCCGATGTGCATGATTTGGCCCGAGGCATGGGGCTGGACGAGCGTATTGGCCGCAAGTTTCTGCAACCCGGCCCGGGCTATGGCGGCTCCTGCTTCCCCAAGGATACGCTCGCGCTCTCCCGCATTGCGCAGGAAGCGCATAGCGCCTGCCGTCTGGTGGAAACCACCGTGCAGGTAAATGAGGCGCGGAAGGCTGGCATGGCCGGGCGTATTATTGCGGCTTGTGGTGGTTCCGTGGTGGGCAAGACGGTGGCCGTGCTTGGGCTGACGTTCAAGCCGGAAACGGATGATATGCGCGAATCTGCGTCCATCCCGATTCTGCATCGTCTGGCGGAAGCCGGGGCTGCCATCCGGGCATATGACCCGGTAGGGATGACAGCCGCCAAATCTCTGCTGCCAGAGGATGTGACCTATTGTGCAGATGCGCTGGATGCGGCGGATCAGGCCGATGTGCTGGTTGTGCTGACGGAGTGGAACATTTTCCGCGCCCTTTCCCCCGCTGAACTTGCGCGCCGCATGCGGACGCGCACGATTGTGGACCTGCGCAATATTTTTGACCCCGCCGCTATGCGGGCTGCCGGATTTACCTATGAATCCGTAGGGCGACCGTAAGCACCAGTCCTTGAGAACCGGGGTGTCCACCCCCAGATTGAGCACCATGATGATGGGGGAGAACGCTCTTGGCTAAACGATCTGGCCGTCAGTTTGCGTGCCGGGCCTGTGGGACTGTGTATTCCAAATGGGCTGGCCAGTGTGAAGCCTGTGGTGAGTGGAACACGCTGGAAGAAGTAGCGGTTGAGCCACTGGCGACGTCCTCCTCCCCTCGTGCCAGCAGCAAGGGGCGACGGGTCAGGCTGGAAGGGCTGGAGGGCATGGCCGCTCCCCCGCCACGCATCCAGACCGGGATTGAAGAACTTGACCGTGTTCTGGGCGGTGGTCTGGTTCCTGCCTCTGTGGTGCTGGTGGGGGGTGATCCGGGGATCGGGAAGTCCACTCTGCTGCTTCAGGCCGCATGCAAGCTGGCGGGCCGGGGTGAGCGCGTTCTGTATATCTCGGGCGAGGAAGCGGTGGACCAGATCCGCCTGCGCGCCTTACGACTGGGCGTTGGGCAGGCGACGCTGGATATTGCCGCCTCCATCAATGTTGCGGACATTGTCGCGACGCTGGAAGCCGAGCCGGATGTGCGCGCGGTGGTGATTGATTCCATTCAGACCATGTGGCTGGAAACAGTGGAAAGCGCGCCGGGCACAGTCTCGCAGGTGCGGGCCTGTGCATTTGAACTCATCCGTCTGGCCAAGCGGAGAGGGTTCAGCCTGATTCTGGTCGGGCATGTGACCAAGGAAGGCGCTCTGGCTGGCCCGCGAGTGCTTGAGCACATGGTGGATGCCGTCATGTATTTTGAAGGTGACCGGGGGCACCAGTTCCGCATTCTGCGCGCTGCCAAAAACCGTTTTGGTGCCACGGATGAAATTGGCGTGTTTGCCATGACAGACCGTGGGTTAGAGGAAGTGAGCAATCCTTCCGCCCTGTTCCTTGCGGAACGGCGCGGTAATATTGCCGGGTCTGCCGTGTTTGCCGGGCTGGAGGGTACGCGCCCGGTGCTGCTGGAAGTGCAGGCACTCCTGGCCCCTAAAAGCGGTGATAACGCCCCGCGTCGTGCCGTTGTGGGCTGGGATACGGGCCGCCTTTCCATGCTGCTGGCCGTGCTGGAAACACGCTGCGGCGTGAAGCTGTCCGGCATGGATGTGTATCTGAACGTGGCCGGTGGCCTGAAAGTGGTGGAGCCTGCGGCGGATCTGGCGGTTGCTGCAGCACTGATTTCTGCTGCAACCGGCATGCCCACCAGCGCCGGTGAGGTCTATTTTGGTGAGGTCGGGTTGTCGGGTGAGGTGCGGCAGGTCTCACAGGCTGATGCCCGCCTGAAGGAAGCTGCCAAGCTGGGGTTTGATAAAGCCGTGTTGCCGCGCCGCATTGCGCGAGGCAGTGCGCGCATTAAACCGGTGGAAGGGCTAACCCTGCGAGAGATTGGCCATCTGTCTGATCTGGTCACAGCGGATATGGAAGCCGACTAGCCGCGTAAAACGAAAAAAAGCGTGACAGGGCGGATTGTCAGGCCTGTTTGATCCCGCTATAGTGCGCGCCACGGAATGCGGATGTAGTTCAATGGTAGAACGGCAGCTTCCCAAGCTGCATACGGGGGTTCGATTCCCCTCATCCGCTCCAA
>NZ_CALLXM010000200.1 GCF_937875265.1 uncultured Acetobacter sp.
GATAACCCCACCTTTACCGTCCGGCATGTGGAAGATCATGCTGAACGCCGCAGAACTCTGGTGGTCTGCGGTCAGTCCGCCCATCTGCCCGAGCATTGGCTGGAACAGGCTCGCTGCCGCTTTGATGTAAAAGTTTGCCCTGATGTTCGGGAGCTTTCCGCTGTGCTGGCAGAAACACCGGCCCTGTGGGCCATGGTGGAAGCTGGCCCCACACTGCTTGCCGCTTTGCGCGAACAGAACCTGTGGGATGACTGGCTGACCATTCGTCAGGATGCCAGTGGCACAGACCATTTTTCCGTCACAACCCGCCACACAACAACGCCGCTTGCTCTGTTTCCAGAGTGGGCACAGTGCGCTGAGGAGTCACCATGTTTTCCGGAATCATAGAATCACTCGGCCCTGTGCTTAAGGTGGAGCCCGGTGCCCAGTCTGTCATGCTGGAAGTGGAAACCGGCCTGCGGGACGTGGCGGAAGGGGAAAGCATTGCTGTTAACGGCGTGTGTCTGACTGCAACCGCTCCTTCTGAGAGCGGACGTGTACAGTTTTTTGTCAGCAGCGAGACGCTGGACCGCACCACACTGGGGGCGCTCAAGGCTGGAAGCCACGTTAATCTGGAACGGGCCGTAACGCCTGCTACACGGCTTTCCGGGCATATTGTGCAGGGGCATGTGGATGGCACGGCGCGTTTTGTGGAAAGCACTCCCTCGGGGGATGCACACCGCGTAGTGTTTGAAGTGCCTGCCAGCCTGCGGCGTTACATGGTGGAAAAAGGCTCCATCACGCTGGATGGCATCAGCCTGACCCTGAATGAAATCAGCGACGTGAAAGACGATGCATTCCGTATCGCGCTGATGATTATCCCGCACACATGGACCCACACCAACCTTGGTAAACTGCGTCCTGGCACCAATCATGGCCAATTGACGCAGGGTGACGCGGTGAATGTGGAAGTGGATGTGATTGCCAAATACGTGGAGGTTCTATGTCAGAACCGGTGAAAAACACCTCTCCTGCGGCGGTTCAGCCGTCCCGGGCCCTGCGCTGCGCTGTGGAGGCTCTGCGTGCGGGCCGCATGGTGATTATGGTTGATGATGAAGACCGCGAGAACGAGGGTGACCTTGTGATGGCAGCTGAATTCATGACGCCTGCTGCCATGAACTTTATGATCACTCATGCGCGTGGGCTGGTGTGTCTGCCGCTGCCGCCTGCACAGGTGGAAAAGCTTGGCCTGCCCATGATGGTGCGGGACAATACCGCGCGCCACGGCACGGCATTCACTGTTTCTATTGAAGCGCGTGAAGGGGTGACAACAGGCATTTCCGCAGCAGACCGCGCCCACACCATTCAGGTCGCTGCGTCCGAGACGGCTCAGCCGTCTGATCTGGCTTCACCCGGTCACATCTTTCCGCTGCGTGCGGCACCCGGTGGGGTTCTGGAGCGGATTGGTCACACGGAAGGCTCTATTGATCTGCTGCGTCTGGCGGGCCTGCGCCCTGCGGCGGTGATCTGTGAAATTCTGAATGCAGACGGCACCATGGCCCGCCGCCCGGCGCTGGAGGTTTATGGTCGGCAGCATGACATGCCGATCGTCTCTATTGCCGAACTGGTTACATGGATCAGCACACATGGCCTGACGCCTTTCGCGTCTGAGGTTCATGAGGAATCTGAAGCGGCCTCTGTTGCGGAAGAGGCAATGGATGATCTCGCAACAGCAGCGCTGCCCAGTGCATATGGCGGGGAAGATCTGGCTATTCACGCGTTCCGTGATTCCCGTGGTGTGGAGCATGTGGCGCTGGTCAAAGGTAATCCTGCGGCATCAAGTGCGGTGCCACTGGTGCGGATGCACTCGGAATGCGTGACAGGGGATGCGCTGGGGTCCTTGCGGTGTGATTGCGGGACGCAGCTGCATGCAGCCCTGAAAGCCATTGGGCAGGCTGACTGTGGCGTTCTGGTTTATGTGCGCGGGCACGAAGGCCGGGGCATTGGTCTGGTGAATAAAATCCGGGCGTATGAATTGCAGGATGCCGGGCTGGATACCGTGGATGCTAACCATCGGCTCGGCTTTGCCACCGATGTGCGGGACTGGGCCGCCGCCGCCGGAATTCTGCGCGATCTGGGTGTGGGGCAGCTCGATCTGCTCACCAATAATCCGGACAAGGTGCGGGCACTGGAAGCCAGAGGGTTTCATGTCCGGCAGAGAATCGGTCTGGAAATGCCAGTTAATCCGCACAACCGGGCGTATCTGCATGCCAAGCGGCAGCGGATGGGGCACCGGTTAAGTCACTTTTCTGTGAGCGGCGCACCCGCCAGCGCGTCAGTCTGATTTTACAGCGTTTTCTTTAAGGATAATTTCATGAGTACTCGTAATCCCGTCTCTCTTCCGGACCTCACCCTTACGCCCATGCCGCGTCTGGCCCTGATTGTCAGCCGGTTTAATGAAGAGGTTACCGGCGGCCTGCGGGATGGCGCTCTGGCATGGCTGAGTGAGCACGGCATTACGGTTGCGGAGGGTGACATTCTGGCCGCTCCGGGTGCGTTTGAAATGCCTCTGCTGGCTCAGACTCTCGCTAAAACGGGGCGTTTTGAAGGGGTGATCTGCCTTGGTTGCGTGATCAAAGGCGATACGGCTCATTTTGAATTCATCAGTCTGGGCACCACGGTTGGGCTGATGCAGGCTTCTCTGGCCACGGAAACCCCCATCGCGTTTGGTGTGCTCACAACCTATACGGATGAGCAGGCTGAAGTCCGCTCCCGTGATGATATCCATAATAAAGGACGTGAAGCAGCGGCTGCCTGCGTGGAGTCTCTTGCTTTGCTGCGTCAGATCAGGGTCTGATGCCAAAAGGCTGCATCATGAAGAAAGCAGCCCCGTAACGCTGGGGGAAGAATGAAGCGGGTTACCGTCATCGCGGGTCTTTTAGGTCTGGGGCTGACTGTCTGGATGCTGATGCAGTTCGGCGCCCGTTCCATTATGTCTCTTATCATGACGGGCGGCTGGGGCATTCTGGCTGCCATCCTGTTTCATACTGTGCAGGTTGCACTGTCCGCACAGGCGTGGCGGACCATTGCAGGCAAAAGTCAGGCTCCGGCGCTCCCGTTGCGGGATTATTTTATGCTCCGCTGCGTGCGGGAAGGGATTAATAATCTGCTGCCCGTAGCGCAGGTGGGGGGCGAAGTCTGGTCCAGTCGTCTGCTGGCACGGAGGGGCCTTGGTGCCCGGAATGCAGCAGCCGCAACCATTTGTGATCTCACGCTCGAACTGCTCAGTCAGGTCCTGTTCACCTTCATGGGGCTGGGCTTGCTGCTGTTTCTGGTCAAACGCTCCCCCATTACTGATGAATTACTGGAAAGTGCGCTGGTTGCACTGGCAGTAGGCCTCGCCTTGTTTATCAGCCAGTGGCTGGGGGCAGTGGCCTTTGTAGAAGTGTTACTGGTAAAAATTGCGGGGCATCTGGGCTGGAGCGGCGTGGATGGTATCCGCGGCCTGCATCAGACGGTTCTGGGGCTCTATAAGGTCAAACGGAATGCCGTGCTGGCTTTGTGGCTCCAGTTTGTGGCGTGGGCGCTGGGGGCGGTGGAAGTCTGCCTCATCCTGCATTTTATGGGGCATGACTGCTCACTCTCAGTAGGGTTCGTCATTGAAGGTGTGGGTGAGGCCGCCAAGTCCATCGGGTTTGCCGTTCCGGGTGCTCTTGGGGTTTCAGAAGGCGGTTATCTGCTGATTGGCAGCCTGTTTGGCATCAGTCCCGCCGTGGCGATCGCGCTGTCTCTTATCAAACGTGTGCGGGAAATTGCATGGGGTGTGCCGTCGCTGGTGGTCTGGCAATGGCTGGAGCACCGTTGGGATGCACGGTCTCAGCATGAGTGCAAAAACCCGCTTTCACGGTCTGGTCTGTAAGTCCATCGGGCGTGATGTGCATATCCTCCCTTGCATCGGGCCGGTGGGTTGGTCCAAACGAGAGCAGCTTTGGGCCTTGTGCCATGAACTTTTTGGGATCTGATCGTCAGCCATGCTCTCTGCCCCCATAGGTCGTTTTATTACACTCTGTGCTCGTCATGCTTATGTAGTGGTGGCTTTGTTCCTGCTGCTGTCTGGCGGGGCAGTCTATGCGGGCATGACCTGCCTTGGCGTGACCACAGATACAAGCAAGATGCTGTCTGATCGGCTGGAGTGGAAGCAGCGCTCGGATGAGATGGGCCGCCTGTTCCCGCAGAAGGAAAATCTGCTGGTTGCGGTGATTGAGGCCGATTTGCCGGAAGAAGGGCGGGAGACCGCGCGGGCGCTGGCAGAAAAGCTCTCAGCGGACCATACGCACTTCAATTTTGCTGAACGCCCTGATGCAGACCCGTATTTGGTTCGCAATGGCCTGATGTTTCTGGAGCCTCAGCCGCTCTCACAGGTGCTGGACGATACCATTACGGCACAGCCGTTCCTGTCCGCTCTGGCGCAGGACCCGTCTGCCCGTGGCCTTTTTGGCGCGATGTCTCTTATCTCAGAAGGCATCAAGCAGGGGCAGGCTGACCTGAAAGGCTTCCAGACACCACTGGCCGGGTTTGCGGATAATCTGGAAAAAGCAGCGGCTGGCCAGCCTCAGCCGTTGTCATGGCAGCAGCTTCTGGGCGGCCAGTTGTCTGACCTCGCGGGGCGCTACCAGTTCGTTATTACTAAGCCGAAGCTGGATTACGGGTCTTTCCAGCCTGGTGGTGCGGCGTCTGACGCTATGGTTCAGGCCATCAAGTCCCTTGAGTTTGTAAAAAGCGGCCACGCCAAGGTTCACATGACCGGGCAGGTGAAGCTGGACGATGAAGAATTCGCCACAGTGGCGGAGGGCATGATCAGCGGCCTTCTTGGGTCTCTGGTGCTGGTTACCCTGTGGCTGACCCTTGCTGTGCGTTCATGGCGCGTTGTGCTGCCCATTGTCATCACACTGGTGGTCGGGCTGTTGCTGACCACCGGCTTTGCGGCGGTTGCGGTTGGTACGCTTAATTTGATTTCTGTGGCGTTTGCTATTCTGTTTGTCGGGATTGCGGTGGATTTTGCCATCCAGTTTTCCGTGCGTTTCCGTGCCCAGCATGCTGATTCCGGCAATGCAGGCATTCTGGAAGCCCTGCGAGAAACGGGCGAAGAAACCGGGCACCAGATTCTGGTGGCGGCTCTGGCAACCTCCGCAGGTTTTCTGGCCTTTACGCCCACCGCTTTTCTGGGGGTTGCACAGCTGGGGCTTATTGCTGGCATAGGCATGCTGGTGGCTTTTGTGTCCACCACCACCCTGTTGCCTGCACTGCTTAAAATTTTCCATCCCAAGCTGGATTGCCCGGATATGGGATACGGCTTCATGAAGCCGGTTGATGTAAAAATCCGCCATCATCGGAAGCTGCTGCTGGGTGTGTTTGGGGCTGTGGCTCTGGCTGGCATTGCGCTGGTGCCCAAGCTCCAGTTTGACGGAGACCCGCTGCATACTAAAAACCCAAATTCTGAAGGGATGCGCGCCCTGCATCTGCTGATGGGTAATCCGCAGTCTTCCCCTTACAGCGCAGAACTGCTGGTGAAGTCTCTGGATGATGCGCAGAAGCAGGCTGACCGCCTCTCCACCGTGCCGCAGGTGCATGATGTGATGTGGCTGGGCTCTTATGTCCCCACCAAACAGGATGAAAAACTGGCGCTGA
This sequence comes from uncultured Acetobacter sp., assembly GCF_937875265.1. Taxonomy (GTDB): domain Bacteria; phylum Pseudomonadota; class Alphaproteobacteria; order Acetobacterales; family Acetobacteraceae; genus Acetobacter. Next base: position 5,668 of record NZ_CALLXM010000200.1, read on the forward strand.
TTCAGGATGCCGCGTCCGTTCTGCTGCCCACGCTGATTGTGCCCAACCCCAAACCCGCCCCGGATGCTGATGCATTGCGGGCCTCTGCCGGAGCAACGGCCACAGCACTTGGCAGCGTGCTTGATAAACTCCCGGCGCAGGATCCGTTGCGGCGGATTCAGGCTGCACTTGCTAAACTCTCCACTGCACCGGACCAGCAGGTTCTGGCAGCGAATAACGCTCTGGTACGTTTCCTGCCAGCACAGCTGGACCAGCTGCGCACCATGTTGCAGGCCACGCCAGTCACGCTGAAAGATGTGCCAGCCTCTATTGCAAATGATTACCTGCTGCCGGATGGTCGTGCGCTGGTGGAAGTGCATCCTGCGGGCGTCATGTCCAGCAGCGGTGCCCTGCGGAAGTTCGTGACATCCCTTCAGACGGTTGAACCGGAAATTGCCGGGACGGCTGTGGATATTGTGGAAAGCGCCCGCTCCATTGTGCGCGCCTTTGAACAGGCTGCCGCTGCCGCTATCATTATGATTGCGCTTATCCTGTTCCTCGCTCTGCGGCGCGTGAAGGACATGTTGCTGGTGCTGGCTCCGCTGATGCTGTCAGCCCTGATGACAGTTATTCTGGTGGTTGTGCTGCCGGAAACACTGAACTTTGCCAACATTATTGCCCTGCCTCTGCTGCTGGGTGTGGGCGTGTCGTTCAACATCTATTTCGTCATGAACTGGCGGGATGGGGTGAAATTCCCGCTGGCCTCTCCTACTGCACGCGCTGTGCTCTTTTCCGCACTGACAACAGGCACGGCCTTTGGCTCTCTGGCGCTCTCTCATCATCCTGGCACGGCAAGCATGGGTCGGCTGCTGCTGCTCTCACTAGGCTGCACATTGCTGGTGACACTGGTATTCGTCCCGGCACTCTTGCCCAGACGCCCGACAGACGAAGCCTGAGGCTCTCTCAGATAACGTATGGAAAAGGCCGTTTCCCAATAGGGAGACGGCCTTTCTTTTTGCCCTGATGTGTTCTGCCCGGATATTCCGACGAGAGGGGCAGCGCGCTGACTTTAAAAATATGTGACGCAACGCAGGATATAGGGTAATTCGAAAAATCTGAACGTTTTGACTTCAAAATATCTTTAAAAATTGAGCCTTCCTGATGAACCGTCAATCAATGCTGAAAAACCTTGTTCTCGAAGTGGGAGGGCTTCTTTTGTTTTGGGGGCTGAGTGCGCTGGGCTGGGGCCGTTACGCCACTATGGCAGCTCTTGCGTTTGTTGTGGTTGATGCCGTGCGGCGCTGGCGGAACAAGCTTGGTTTTCCCAGAGTATGGTGCCTGTTCAATGGGCTGGTTCTGGCGTTAGCGCTGCCTGATTTTGTGCTGACACAGCAAACTCTGGAGCGCTACGAACCCATTCTGACCAACCTCGCCATAGCCTTGATGTTTGCCATTGGGGCACTGGGCAAAAAGCCGCTTATTCAGGAAATAGCCGAGCAGCGGCAAGGGGCAGAGTTTCCAGATAACCGCCAAGACCTGCTTAGGTTTTTTCGGGTCTATACGTGGGTTTGGGCTGCTTATTTTCTGCTACGTGTAGCGTTTCACATCGCATTAGCGGAAACCGTATCTGACGGGCGGATGCATAGTATTGAAGATATTGTCGGGCCACTTAGTCTGGTCGGAATGATTGCTCTCAGCTTTTTTGGAGCGCGCATTTTCCGGCTTGCAGTGCGGATGGGCATCATTACCACAACGCTGGAAACTCAAAAAAGCTGAGAGCCTCTGAACGTAAAGAGTGTTGTTACTGGTAGAACACAGGTTGCGGGATCAGCTTAATCTCTTCCCGTTGTCCGCTTTTCTGCGCCCGGATACAGGCATCCGCTGTGGCAGACGCAACATAACCGGCCCAGCTATCCGGGCCGGTCAGCTTTCCAGCAGCGATACCCGCAACAAAAGCCTGTATTTCGCAGTCATAGGCTGAGGCAAAGCGTTTTTTGCATCCCATAGTCAGTGCGGTGTGGTTCTGGCTGTTCAAGCGCACGGTGGCTCTGGCTGGTTCGGGTAGCCGGATTTCTCCAGCTTCCCCAACCAGGCTGCACTGCACATCATATCCAAACTGACAGTTTACAAAAACCTCCACATCAATCAGCACCCCGCTTTCTGTTTCCAGAATAACAAGCTG
>NZ_CALLXM010000201.1 GCF_937875265.1 uncultured Acetobacter sp.
GCAGGCACAGGGTCGGGGTGCGGAATGTCACGGTCCATCAGGCAGGGGGCGGATGGATCATATGCTGCATCCGGGTCTCTCAGGCAGCCATCAGCTGTTCGGGCAAGATCGGCACGGGCGTAATACGTCTCGGATGAGGCCACCTGCGTTGTGCTCTGTATGGGCACCGGTGCCCATTTGCCGCGAACAGCCACGCCCCCGCCCAGATGCGGTGTAATGGAAGCGACGTAATTCACCGTCTCATCCGGCAGATGGCGGCCATTATTCAAATAGTCATCCACCCGGTCCGGCCCGGCATTATAGGCTGCCAGAAAGCCCGGCGCGCCGTAGCGGTCATACATCAGGCGAATATAGGCGGCACCGGCCTGAATATTGTCCTTCGGGTTATAAGGGTCTCCCCCCAGACCATACTGGCTTTGCATGTCAGCATAGGTCGCGGGCATGAGCTGCATCAGCCCCATGGCCCCTGCTCCAGACGTTGTCAGTCCGCCGTTCAGATATTGTTTGCCGCCGGACTCCTGCTGCATGACAGCCCGGATCCAGGTGTCGGGGATGGCAAAGCGCTGGGCGGCATTGCGGATGTAAGGCCCCCACGGGTCTTCCGCCGGGCCGGGCGCACGATAGGCCGGATGCGTTGTCTCGACAGTGCCCATGTCATAAATGGCGTCCGGGTCATAGGCGGCATTGGGGTCATAAACTGCGTGATAAGACCCGGCCAGCGCAGGCAGAATACTGCCCGCCCCCAGCCCGAGAACAGTGACCAACACGCAAAATGGTTGTGCTTTTGTTGCTCGACTCCGCACAGTTTACCCCTTAAGCCCTGCGCGCCCGGCTTTGATCAGCCCGTCTGACACGCCTGTTTTACCTGATGTGCCAGCAGAAAAAACCTTGTCCTGCCGGTTCAACCGGGATGATGCTGTTAAGATTACCATTATGTCATTTTAATGAAAAAGGCTCTTCTCCGCCTTTTCCTTCGGCCTGTCCTTCTCCCTGAGCACATCACACTTAAACGTGAGTCAGTTTCTTTCAGAGTTGCACGTTACGCATAAGACCTTCCCATTTTGGGAATTAATCTTGTCGATAGAGACGATCATGTTCATTCAGCCTCTCGTGCCTGCTGGTCACTCTCTGGTTCTGTCTTTTCTGCTTGCGGCCTCCCCTATTCTCACCACACTGCTCCTGATGGGTGTGCTCCGGCGCCCCGCATGGCAGGCCACATTAGGTGGCCTGAGTGTTGGCGTGATTATGGCCATGACGGTCTGGGGGCTGCCTGCGTCACTGACAGTTGCCAGCATTAGTAACGGGGTGATTTTTTCTTTCCTGCCCGTGATGTGGATTGCGCTTTCTGCGCTGTTCCTCTTCAACGTTGCGATGGGAAGCGGTCGGTTTGATGCCTTCCGCCAGTGGATTATTACCCACCTGCCCAATGACCGCCGGATTATGCTGGTGGTGCTGGGCTTCTGCTTCAGCGCAGCGCTGGAAGGCGTGGCCGGGTTTGGCACACCGGTTGCCATTACCAGTGCCCTGCTGATCATGCTCGGCTTCCCCGCGCTGGAAGCCCTGACCTATGTGTTGATTTTCAATTCCGCCCCGGTCGCGTTTGGCGGGCTTGGTATTCCCATTACCGTTCTGGCCTCCATCACCGGGCTTCCGGCTGATACGCTGGGAGCAACCATTGGCCACCAGATTGCACCTTTTGCCTTTTTCATCCCGTTTTACGTGATGGTGCTTTATGCGGGCTGGTCCAGCCTGCGGCAGCTCTGGCCGGTGCTGGCGGTGGCAAGCGGCAGCTTTGCCCTGACACTGGTGGTGGCCTCCAGCTGGATTACCTACAGCCTGACCAACGTGCTCTCCTCCTGCGTCTCCCTGCTGGCAACCATCATGTTTTTGAAAGTCTGGCAGCCCAAAGCAGACCCCGCGCACGCTATTGATGAAAGCATTCTGCGGCAGGCCCCCCGCAAGGCCGGGGACTGGAACGGCCCGCACTGGCAGGGCTGGATTCCGTGGATTACCGTCGTGCTGGTGGTGATTATCTGGGATTCCCTACACATTGCCAAAATTGGCGCGCTGCCCATTAAATGGCCGGGGCTGGACCATCAGGTCTTTATCTCACTGTATCAGAAACCCTATGCGGCAGTCTGGAACTTTGAGCCTCTGGGCACTGGCACGGCCATTCTGGTTTCTGCCCTGCTCACGGCCCTGTTCACCCGCCTTGCCCCCCGCAGGATCTGGGCGGCACTGGTTACCACAGCACGGCAGGGCTGGCTGGCCGTTGTAACGGTTGCGCTGACCATCGGGCTGGCGTTTCTGATGAACTATTCCGGCATGACCTACACGCTGGGGTTTGCAGTCGCTTCTACCGGCGTCCTGTTCCCGTTCGTTTCGGTTTTCCTTGGGTGGATTGCAGTGTTTTTGACAGGCAGCGACACGTCCGGCAACGCACTGTTCGGCAACCTGCAGGTGGCAGCTGCACACCAGCTTTCTCTGGACCCTGTGGTGTTTGCCTCCGCCAACTCTTCTGGCGGTGTGATGGGGAAAATGATTTCCCCGCAGAACATCACGACTGGCGTGGCCGTAACCTCCCTGAAAGGACAGGAAGGCATTGTGCTGGCCCGCACCTTTAAACACAGCCTGTTCCTGACCATCTGCCTTGGAATTATGGTGGTGGTGCAGCAGTTTGTGATGCGTTAGTCAGCAGGCGTTTTGCATTGGTTTTTTCTGAAGACGAATAAGAAACTAACCTGAATATAAATACTGCATGTATAAAAAGATCATCCTCTTACAGGATGATCTTTTTCACATCTAAACTTGTGTCGCACAACAGGACTTAACTTTTAAAACTCGACGCCTGCCTGAACCTGAAAATTCCGGCCGATAATCGCATCCCAGTAACGATTTGTGCTTCCCTGATACGGATACTGCGGCTTAGCATCAAATACGTTATTCATCACAAAGCTAACATTATAGCGCTTGGCGAATGTGTAACCAATTGTGGTATTAAACATGAAATACTGCTTCATGGTATTATTCGGGTATACTCCATTAGCCACCTGAAGCTGATATTTTGCCTTCCCGTAATACATCATCTGCCACTGCACAAACAGTGGGCCACGCAGATAATTAAAATTGGCCGTAAAATTATCTCGCAAATCGCTACTCGTTCCCAGATATTCATACTGGCTGCTTAAAACTGTACCTTTATGTATAAAACCATGTTTGTAATTGACAGTTGTCTGAATAGACCCGTCATTATCCGACAGACCAAGACGAGAGAGCGGCATAAAATATGCCAGATGTGCCTGAAGGCCACGATAGTGTTCCGTGCCAACGTTAAACAGCCCTTCTTTAAACCCTTCGTTGATCTGCCCGTTACTGTCACGACTGAAAGCATTGCAATACTGGCTATTCGGGTAATCACCTGAATCATAGCAAGCTGCCATGATAGTCGTTAAACCAAGACTGGCTATTTCATTTTTAACACGCACATCATACAGGTCTGCTCCAAGGGTAAGCCCCGTTACCCAACGGGGCTGAAAAGAGGCCCCAGCTGTAAATTGCTTGGACTGCTCGTTTTTCAAATTAGAATTCCCACCAGTCAGGCCTTTGATAGTAAATTTATTAAAATTTGACTGGAAATTTTCCGGGATTTTCGCGTTACGGCAGTTTGCTAAACGTACAGCCGGATTAGGACCGGAATTGACTGCCGTTACATCACAGGGGTCTGTTCCAGAATCAAACGTCGTACTTTCCGGAGAATATAATTCTGAAACAGAGGGCGCACGAAAGGAGGTTGTATAGTTCCCGTGAAAGACAATATCACGAACAGGTGCATAGCTACCGCCGCCAGAATATGCCCAGAACCCTCCATTCGCGCTATTATTCACATAACGGCCAGACCCTGTTGCCGTCAAAGCGTAAACACCTGGAATATTCATCTGAGGTGAAACCAGTGGAATCATGGTTTCACCATAGGCTTCATTAGTGTGGTAAGCACCACCACTGTTCTGTATTGGAGCCGAGTTCCCATACTGCTGATAAGTACCGTCAGGCATAAGCTGCCCGCGATAGAAATTCCCGGCATTAAAGTTCATTCCTTCATACCGGTGCTCATACCCTATATCATAGGTCCAGTCACCGGCAGGAAGTTTTACAACCGTACTCCGAACATCCGCATTAAAATCCCACTGCTGGTTAATCGATTTTGTCCGGGCATCAGTCTGAATATAACGGGACGCGCTTCCACTGGCCTGATTAACGCCAAAGGGGTTGAGTGGGGAGCAGGTGGCGTTGAGAGAGGGATAGGCCGCATTGGTATGGTCGGGTGCACAGACAATATTTCCTGAAGGCTCCTGTACTGCATTCAGAGAATTAATATAGTTTTGCGTCAGCATAACCCGCTGAGTTGTGGAGGAACGGTACTGGCCGTATTCGGCACTCCCTTTCCACTCAAACTTGCGCCCGGCAAAATGGAAATCACCCTGAAAACCACCTACAAACCGGAACAAATTAGTATCAGTCGTATATTTACCGGTATAATAGTCTGTATTCGCGCGGGCCATATAGAATTTATCTGTAGGCAGGCCTGCGGCTGCAAGATTATTTTTAATAGTCGCCTGTTCTGCAGATGTCAGGAAAGGATTATCCGTACTGAGTTCCAATGCGCCATTAGGATTACCCACATTCGTCATGGCATTATTAAACATCTGCGTATTATAATACGGCTGTGCAGCCATATTGGAGACAGAAGACCTTACATACCAGCCCTCAAAAGAAGCCCTGAGATGGTCTGTAATATCGTAATGGCCCAGCATTGTCAGATTCAGGCGTTGTTGATTTGTAATCAGGTTCTCATAATTTGAGATTGGGAAACCATTGCTGCTGCCCTTTTTCCCTACCGCAGTAATACCATCACCTGTCAGTTTTCCGTAGCTGAGTGGCACCAGGGATTTCCCATCCTGACTGAAAACCAGAGGCTGACCATCAGCATTTGTGATAGCTGTTCCAATATTCTGGCCCTTGTAGTTGGGGTAATCATATAAATCACCTGACATGGAGGGAACACCAGCTGTGGTAAACGGAAGGTAATACCGCCCGCCTCGCCCCAGCTCATACCCGCTTCCGCTGGCATTACGCACGTACTGTAGCCGATCATCTCCCGCACCTCTCCAGTTAGCGCGGTCCGCCGTGGTCATACCAAAGACCTGATTGTATTCCGTATCAAAAACAATGGTGCCACGATCATGGTCAAAATGACGCCCAACTTTACCTGCCAGGCGATAATTGATGCCATCCTGCCGCTGACTGAACCCCGTCTGACCCTCTAGCTTTGCACCTTGATAATCATCATCAAGCGTAAAGTTCTGAACACCGGCGATTGCGTCCGATCCATAAACTGGCCCCCCGGACCCAACAACGGTTTCAACTTTTTTGATCAGAAGAGAGGGAATATTTGAAATATCAACCGGTGTTCCCTGCACTGCCCCAGTGAGAGACGCCGTTGCAGAAGAGACAAACCGGCGACCGTTGACCAGCGTCAGCGTACGCTGACTACCCAGGTCCAGCAGGTCACCATACGTTTGTCCGGCGCCAAATGCCCCGCTCTGTGAACCAATTGTACTATTATCCGGCACACCATAATTTGGATTTTCCCGCATTAGCGCCAGACCGAGGTTGGTATACCCACGAGCTTGAATCTGCTTCGCGTCCAGATCCATAGTCGCCATGGTGTTGGTCAGGCGGTTCTGCAGAAGATGAGAACCCGTAACAGTGACGTGCTCTGTATTAGATTCCGTGCCCGCATCAACACTTGCTGATTGCTTGATGACTTTGGAAGCAACCGATTGCTGATCAGATGCAGCTGCCGTTGAACGCGCTGCTGCTGTCGCTGCACCCCCTTCTGCATGCGCAGAGAGCGCTCCAGAAGCAGTCGGCTTTGAAGTCGTTGATTTAGGATGGGATTTTTTCGCTTTCCCCGATGTTTCTGTTGTAAGCTCCGTGCTCGTTTGCGCATCTGCAACATTGGTGATTACGGACATACCAACAGTCAAAATTGGTAAAGCGTACAGAAGTGGAAAAGACTGAGAAACACGGCCTTTTTTAAGCGGCCCATGCTTTGCGAATTTGCGATGTTGATACATCATCGAATCTGATCCCAACGCAGAAGATGAAATTATTCTTAATAAACTGTAATTTATTAAGACCCCATTTTCTCGTCAGATCGAAACCTCTAAATACGAATTCGCAATATTTTGCATAAAAATGATACTTTTTTGACACAGTTCTTTTATATCGACGCATACATGCCGCGCATGACATGCCCCGAAAGCATACCTCGCTGTTTTAAGAAATTTGTGCTGCTCGGAAACTAAAAAACCGGGAAAGCCATCAGGCAATCCCGGTTTTTTTAAGCTCTGATGTCTGAACGGATCAGCCTTCAGAAATTGGCTTCAGCACATGCACGGCAGGCGGTGCGGCCAGAAGGTCCTTCACGTTGTCAATCATGACCTTGAAGTGCGGGGTTTCCATATGCTCTTCAAGGCTCTTGCGGCTGGCCCAGCGTTCCACAAAAATCAGCGTCTGTGCGTCATCCTGATCCTGCTGCGGCACGTAGGAGATGTTGCCAGCTTCCTTAAGGGTCGGCGCGATGCAGGCATGCATGGCCGCGGCAACTTTCTGCTCTGCACCCGGTTTGGCTTTCAGCACGGCAACAACTGTAATTTCTTCACTCATGTTTTTTTATCCTTCACTCAGATACTTTTAAAACAGGGCCGGAAGGGGCGACCCTTGCCCGTCTTACCAGGAGCTTTGTGACCCACCGCCGCCGGAATCCCCGCCGCCGCCACTAAAGCCGCCGGACGAACCACCGCCGCCGCCGCCCCGCGCGA